>QKDR01000094.1 GCA_003252515.1 Candidatus Delongbacteria bacterium
TGTCCTCATCTCTCTTTCCTACTATCTCATCACATTTAACCGTTATCTTATTTTTAAGTCCTGAACCGGCGATTGACAATTCTCCGATCTCGACAATGTTATAATGAAGTCTCTGAAGCTCAGATACGATCTCATCTACCGTTCTCTGATCCGCACTTTCAGGAATTATCTGTTTTTCAAGCCCTGTTCTGTAATCATTCAGCTGAATTTTATTTTTCGACTGCTCTTCTTCACTTTCAAAGAATTCTGTAATACAATCTATCTTTCCGATGATCTCAGTCCTGTCGGCAAGCTTTTTAAGCTCTCTGACCTTTATTCTGGCCGAATCGATACGGCTTACCGAGAACATGGCAAAATCGGGAGATATTTCAAGTTTATCGATAATTTCGTCCTGAGCTTCTATTGCCGGCATTCCCACAGGTTCAAGTTTGGTCATGTCATACTCATATTCAAGCTTATTGGCAGCGAATATTGATAAGACCGTCAGCACCAGACATGTGCTGAGTACAACGACAATATAAACAGTATTCTTAGAGAACCGGCCTATATCGGCCATAAAATGAAACTGCATTAAATCACCGACCGCTCTGAACGGCTTCGTACCGAAGAATTTTAATCCGGCGGATGACGATGCGTCTTTAACTTTAACAAGAAATCCGAGACCCATGCCGCCTGCGATCTTTCGCAATACCGGATGTTCCCTGCTGTCCCATACTATCATCGCCGGAAGAACAGTGAACATTGATGTCATAGCTATTATTATACCAGTACCCATAGCGAATCCCATATCCGAGAAAGCTTTGAACCCGATAAAGATCAGAGTAAAAAATACCATAGCCGTAGTCATGGCTCCCGTCAGTACACCGTTCCCTACGGTCAGATACATAGTTCTGACAGCATTATCAGGATCATTACCGTGGTCGACCGCATCCCTGTATCCCGACAGAAAATGTATAGCAAAATCTATTCCCAGCCCGACAAGGATGACCCCGAAAGCAGCCGACATCGTATTCAGATATTTCAGGGTCCATGCCAGCAGACCCGCCACCCATATTATTGAGATTATGAGCGTTACTATTGAATTGAACGGATTTTTCCATGACCTGAAGGATCCGATAATGATTATCATTACTATAAGAAGCGCTATCAGGGTCGACCATCCGAAATCGTTCATTATGGCGGTTTGTTCCTGATATCCGATTATAGGCGTACCTGCAAGACCGAATTCCAGATCCGGGAAATCCTCTTCTATCTTCTTCATCCTTTCAGTTATAATCTCGCTCATGATCAGCAGATTGTCAAAATCATCAGTACTTATAGAAGGCAATATACCTAAAAGCAGCATGGTACGATCGGAAGAGAACATATAATCGTCGCCTATAATGAATTTCCTGACGCTGTTTTTAGCTGCCGATGAATCCTGATCATCAAAATAATCGTCCAGCGATCTTACAAAGTTATAAATATTACCAAGACCGGCGATCGCACGGTTCTCACCGTCAAGTGAAGCAAGGTTTTCAGAGTCTCCTACGAACTCCTCTTCGAAATTATCGTTGATATTCCGAAGAAGGCCGGCGAAATCCAGCTGTCCGTACATTTTTACGAAATTTTTGAGATCTTTATTCTTTTGTATTATCGCTCCGTGTTTCTCAAAAAAATCCGTATCGAGCTTAACGTCAATCCTTTTCACATAATTTATTGTGTCGTATTTTACACCTTCGACAGGAAATTGACCTTTCCATAATTTCCACCTTTGAGTAAGAGAAAGTTCCTGATCCGCGGAAGGTTGTATATGTTCTATCGTCTTTAAGTTACGGCCGATTGATTCTGCAGCTTCGACCATTCTTTTTTCGTTCTTTACCCTGCTGTTGACCGAAATCATTATTACCGCGTCGGATGTAAAATCCTCTATTATATTGTTGAATGATTCGACCTGAGGCACATTGGCAGGCATCATATCAGCAAGCCTGTTCCTGACTCCCAACCCGGTTGCAGCCCAGATCATGATAAGAGTAATAACGGCAGTGCCAAGCAGTACTTTGTTATTGTGCCTGACTATAAGTCCGGAAAGGAAAATATAGACTTTTTCTCTCATTTCAGATTTCCTTAAATTTATGACTGAACTGCGTTCTGTGCTCTTATAAGATCTCTGAGAGTTACGATCCCGCTTATTTTTCCGCTTTCTCTGTCGAGAACCGTAAGAACGTATATATCGAATTCAATGAATCTGTTGCCGACATCCTTCAGACTCTGATCGGAATAGCATGTACCTGCCTTATATATTTTGGGCATTGCATTTTCGCTGAGAGCTTTTTTCATTTCCTCCCTGCCCATAATTCCTTCAAGATGACCGTCTATAATAATCGGAAATGCTTTATACGGATATGAGTCAATACATCTCTCAACTTCAGATATTTCAGCTCTGGCTGCATATGCGATCTTCGGATTCATTATTACGGATATAGGAAGGTTCTGCCATCCCTGAAGATCAACAGGAGGCTTAATTTTATGGAATTCGTGCCCGTCCTGAATAAGAAGAGCCTCGTAGAAGTTCATTCCCGAGAATTTCTTTGCAACAGCCTGGCTGATTATAATTCCGATCATAAGAGCTGGTACCAGCTCGAACTGATGTGTCATTTCGAATACGATCAGAACAGACGTAAGAGGGGCATGAAGTAATCCTCCGAGATAAGCGCTCATTCCGACAGCTGCAAGTACTATATGGTCGGCCGGGGTCAGCGGAAGCCAGATGTTGGCAATGCCGCCTACGAAAAATCCGCAGAACGCGCCTATAAAAAGTGACGGCGCGAAAATACCGCCGCATCCGCCGAAACTGTAGCTCGCAAATGTTGCGATCAGTTTTCCCGCCAGCAGTATTCCTGCTATCTGCCATCCTATCCTGTTGCTCATTGCGTCAGAAAGATCCTGATAACCAAGACCGAATACACCTATCTTATCGGTTGAAAGAAAAACAGTAATCCCGACAGCCCACGTGATCAGTCCTCCGAACAGCGGAGTAAGCCATCCGGGCATTTTTTTCTGTTTTTTTAATTTATACCTGTATTCAAGAGTATATTTCTGATACATCGCAGCAAGATAAGACGCCGCCAGAGCGACAAAAGGAACCGCCGCGTAATGGAACCAGCTGATTTCGTGGATCGGCGGCAGAGCGAACGCAGGCTGCCTTCCGAGGATCGCGAACACTACGAAAGCGCCTACCACGGAAGACAGAACAACTCTTCCCAGATAACGGTTATTAAGATCGCCGACGATCTCCTCGATAACAAAACTTATGGCCGCAAGCGGAGTATTGAACGCCGCCGCAAGTCCCGCAGAAGCTCCGATAAGGTTGGCGGCTTTTTTATTGCGGGGATTTCCTCCGAGAAGTCCGTCCAGATTTGTTGAAATACTGCTTCCGATAAAAACAGACGGTCCTTCTCTACCTAAACTGTTTCCGCCTCCGATACTGAGCGCTCCGGCAATAAATTTAACTATAGCAGGCCTGAGTTTTATATAACCCATCTGCTTCCAGTACGAAGACTTTACCTGAGGTATACCGCTTCCCGCAGCTTCCGGGCTTAATACAAAGAGAAGAAATCCGACGATCAGCGAAGTAACTGATATCAGTATAAAACTTGCTATAATGAAATACATTTTTGATTCTTCGGCGAATTTTAGATAAGTAAGGGCGAAAATCTTTTTTACGGTAAACATAAATATAACAGCGGATAAAGCTGCAGCCAAGCTCAGAACCAAAGTCACTATAATTGGTCTCGCGTTCTCGGGAATTCTCTGCAATATCGAGGATATGGCGTTTTTAAGTCTTTTATAAGGCATTATCTTTTACCTTGTCAATTAATTCAATTACTTCCTGCCAGTTCTCAGCTGTAAAATCCGCGGTAGTATCTTTCTTGTCATCGTTCCTGAATCCGGTAAAAAGCAACGTTTTCATCCCTGATGCTCTTGCGCCCGATATATCTTTATTCTCTCTGTCCCCGATGTGGATCATTTCCTCCGGTCTGCATCCGGTTTTTTCTGATGCCAGCCTGAACGCTCTCTCATCCGGTTTTGAATATCCTGTTTCATCTGAAAACACGCAGTAATGGAAAAATTTCAGCAGTCCTGCTCTATCAAGAGTATTTCTAATTTCCCGACCGGGCTCGAAACCGGTATCCGATATGATCACGATCTTAAATTTACCAGATAAATGCCTGATAGCCTCAGCAGTTGCACTGCTGACATGAAAATATTTTTCAGGGATAAGTTTTTCATTGAATTCAACAAGTTCACTAAAATCATTTTTGCTGAATCTGTACCCTACAACATCTTCGATACGCCTGAACATTTCAGGTGTCGTAGGTGTTCTATTGTGATTATGCCATATGTTCTCAAAATGTTCATATATGGACTTCATCAGCATTTTTGCGGTCTCGAACGTTATATCGTACTTACGGAAAATCCCGTAGGCATGATCAACCCTCTCGTCAAATATTTCTTCCGTGAAAGGATAAAATGCGATGGTGTCCCAGAAATCTGTCGTAATAGCTTTGATCGTCAATTCAGAACCTCTTTTCTTTATCCGTCAAATATATATAATTAATTTAGTACTTTCAAGGAATACAATTTAACTTGCAGAAAATAATGTTTTTTACTAAATTTGCTGAAAAATCGGCGGCGGTGATGAGCTCAAAAATATTTCATGTCGGAATTGACCTCCACGGAACTCTGATAAACAATCACGAATTTCTCTCTGAAGGGTCTGAAAAGGAACTCAGGAATATTCTTTCTGCCAGACCGGAGGATATTAAAATTTATATTTGTACGGGAAACGACCTTCCTTTCATAAAAAGGAAACTCGGAAATTTAGCCGAACTGTTCGACGGAGCGGTGCTTGAAACCGGCTGCGTTATCTCTGAAGATATGAACAAAGAAGAAGTGATCGTCCCGCAGAATATCGTCGATCAGATCAAAGCTCTTGAAAATACTCTTATAGACTGCGATTACCCCGAAGTTTACAAGTTCGCAAGACGGCTTTCGACTATAAGTATGTTCACAAAATATGACAGTCCTTTGGAAGACTTCTTTCTGAAGATAAAAGAGGAACTGAAGTACATTGATTTCGCGAGAGTAACGCGTTCAAGCGTGGCGGTTGATATTATACCTGCAAAAAGAGACAAGTTCAACGGGATCGAGTATTTCGGAAAAGGCAGCGGCACATTCGTGTCGATAGCCGACTCTCTGAACGATCTTGAATGGCTTAAAAAATCAGATATCTCATATATGCCCGGTAATGCCGATCCCGACACTGTTGATATGCTCATGAAGGACAAACAGCGTACAGGATTAGGCGGATCTCTGGATAAAAAGAATCTCTATATAAGTGAAAGATCCGAAACTTTCGGAGTTATTGATATATTGAAGAATTTATTCGAGAATTACAGGTCGTTCTGATCGAGCAGCATATTAGCCGCCTCGAGAGCTATTCTTTTATCGCTTATATATATATTCAGATCGTTTATGATCTCGCTTTTTATAAGTTCGACCAGCCTTTCCTGCCTGAATACCGAACCGTGAAGAACAACGAAAGGCGCTTTACCCCCGATCAGTTCCGAGCAGTTCCGGACAAGATTGATCAGCTCATCTGAACCGCGCTTTATTATATCTCCGGCGATCCCGCATCCCTGATCAGCGGCCGTAAACACCAGTTCTGAAGCTGATGATATAGCGGACCTCGGATCAGATCTGTAAATGATGTTAAAAATGTCATCTGTTCTTTCTATACCGAAATGTTCTTTGACCAGATCTTCCAGAATTGTTTTACGGTCGTAATGATAATACGATTCGAGTGCGGCTTTCACAGCCTCTTTCCCGAACCAGAAACCTGAACCGGCGTCATCTATCAGATAACCGAAGCCTCCCGTACGGAACAGCCTGCCTTCCTGATCCTTTCCATAGCATATGCTGCCGGTCCCGGAAATGAGGAGAAGTCCAGGTCTGTCCGGGAAATATACATTCAGCGCGAGAAGAGCGTCCGAACCTATCTTCAGACTGTCGAGACTTATGTCGTAACCAAGCGCCGCTTTCCTGAAAACATTTCTGAACCTCTGTTCGTGATCATCCGATGAAGTCCCCGCAAAACCCGAATTTATATTCATGACCGTTTTGACCCTCAAAAGCCCTTTAAGTTTCAGAAAAGCATCCCGGAACATTGTCAGTACCGTATCTTCGAACTCACTTCCGTTCAGTAAGTTAGAAGGCCCGTAGCTCTCGGAAAAAACGATCCTTCCTTCGCTGTCGAGAATGTTAATATCGGTCTTCGTTCCTCCTCCATCGATCCCGACATAGAGTTTCGAGGGTTTAAAAACAGTATTTTCTTCAGGATCGGTCATTATCATTTAATCTTTAAGATAACCGCTTATGAATTCTATCTTCTGCATAATCAGCATTATACCTTTTCTGTCCGGAAGAGTACCTATAACATGATCTATCTTCCTGATCGTATCATTTGCTTTATCCGTCGGAAGAACGGCAGTAATAAGTTTGTGGAATTTTGTGCTTTTTTCAGCCCATATTTTACCAAAAAAAGCATTCTCCGAGAAATATTTTTTTGCGTCGTTACCTTCCAAAACCGAAATATCTCTCTCTTTTAATTCCGCAAGTATTGACATGATCTCGTGGAATTTCTTCTCGTGCTGGCAGTAAATATGCACAAGAGAATACTCTTCCTTCTGCTTTTTGTCTTTTCCGGCGGGAAGAGCATATTTTAAGAATTTCTCTCTGACTGAAACCGAGTTAAGCTGTGAGCTTATATCGTCAAGCGCTCCGGGCTGTCTTAGAATACCTGAGACCTGAGAAAGGAATCTGATATGCTGGTTTTTCTTTTTTTCAGGAGCTATTATAAATACAAAGAATTTTACAGGTTTTTCATCCATCGCCTCGAATTCGGCGCCGTCAGGATAAATTATTATTCCTATTATAAAATCATCGATCGACGGTAATGCACAATGCGGTATCGCAATATTATTACCGAACCCCGTGCTTCCCAGCTCTTCCCTGTCCCTCAATTTTCTCAGCACTTCCGTTTTAGAATGAACTCCTGCTCCGATACTTTTCAGTACAAGCTCGGAAATTTCATTGAGTACCTCGTCTTTGGTATGGTGACCGGATTTGATCTCTATCAGTTCAGGTTTTATATAATCGGAAATATCCATAAAGCTCCCAAAATTCTTTAACCTGAAATCTAAACAATCTTAGGCAGTTCTACAAGTAATTTAATGATATATTTTATTCGAAATATTTATAGGATTTCCGCATATTTTCGTTTATTTTTGGATATGAAATAAACGGAGATGAAAATGAAGATACTCCTTGCTACGCATAACAGGAACAAAATAATTGAAATTAAGAACGCGCTGTCAGGATCCGGATTTGAGATATTGTCCCTTAACGATATGCCTGACCTGCCTGATGTTGTAGAGGACGGGGATACGCTTGAGCATAACTCACTGAAAAAAGCGAGAGAGATATTCGAACACACCGGGATCACGACACTGGCTGACGATACCGGTCTTGAAGTTGAATACCTTAACGGAGAACCCGGAGTATATTCCGCCAGATGGGCCGGAGAAGGCTGTACCTACGATGACAACAACAGAAAAATGCTCAGAGAACTGGAAGGTGTTCCCGAGCATCTGAGAAACGCCGAATTCAGGTGCGTTATTACGTTATACGGTAAAGATGTACTCAAAACTTCCGAAGGTGTCTTAAAAGGTCGTATCATAGAAAAAGCCAGAGGTGTACAGGGGTTCGGATACGATCCGGTCTTCATACCTGACGGTTTTGATCTTACGCTTGCCGAAATGAGTCTTGAGGACAAAAACAGTATAAGCCATCGTGGTCAGGCAGTTAAAAAAATGGCTGAAATGATCATGAAAATAAAAAAGGCGGATTGAACCGCCTTTTTCTCTTAATACCATCCGTCTTTATACAGATTCTGAATATCTTCTTCCGTCAGTACTTTCGGTTTGATCACTCTCGGAACGACAACCGGATTCGCCGCGATCCATTCAGCTTCTCTTTTCTTCTTCAGAAATCCTACAGCAACGTTCGGGAAAAGTTCGATGAGAAGTTCTTCTTTATAGTTTTTAGCAAGTTTGACATGCCCGAATTCTTTTAATACCGGATTAGGCTGTTTTTTGTATGAGCTTGTATCATATGGTATTTCTTCGGGACTTCCGCAGATCTCTTCTCTGAAACCAGGATCAACCGGGAACGGCGTTTTACCGTACTGTCCCATTACGAGGTTCACGAACTGGTTCGTGAGAGTTGAGTACTCCGGCTTCCCGTTCTGCTCGTCAAGAGCGAGGTTCACAGCCTGTGTTCCCACGATCTGACTAGTGGGCGTCACAAGCGGAGGACATCCTGAATCGAGCCTGCACTTGGGAACGAGCTTGAGAGCTCTGTCCATCAGATGGTCGAGTTTCAGCTGCTTGAGCTGCGCTACCATATTCGTGTACATTCCGCCCGGGATCTCAGCGTTCTTGACCTGCTCGTTAGGGTCCGGGAAATTGAAATACTTTGTAATTGCCTGCGTATGAACGAGAAGTTCGTCTGCGTTCCCGGACTTAGCAGCCGTTATTGACCTGTCAAAAAGCGCATCAATGTCTGCATCCAGCTTGTAATCCGATATGTCGAACTCTCTGGGTATAAGTTTTGTAGTATCGAACTGCTCAAGTTCTTTTCTTATAACCAGCAGTTCCTTGTTGATGGCACTAACCTGTTTGAGATCGACATCAGTTTCGATCCCGAGTTTATCGCAGAAAATCTGCACAAGCTCGAACGCAGGAGCAGCGGGCCCCCCAGCGAAATTGGAGATCACCGTATCAACTATATCAACTCCGTTGACTATCGCCATAAGTACGGACGCCAGACCGTAACCGGGCGTATCGTGAGTATGAAGATCGATCGGGACTTTTACAGAATTCTTAAGTCCTCTGATCAGCTCGCCTGTCATTTTAGGATGGATCAGTCCTGCCATATCTTTTATCGTAATTATACCGGCACCCTCTTTCTCCAGCTCAACTGCTTTCCGAACAAAATAATCAACATTAAAAATATTCTCAGGGAGTTTCTTGCGTTTGAAAAAAGCTTTGATCTTGTCACCGAAAGTAAACCTCGGATCAACCGTAAAACACACGGCGCAATCGGTAATCCCGCCGTATTTCTTTACGTACCTGATAGTCGAGGTCATATTATTAATGTCATTCAAAGCGTCAAATATCCTGACTATACCCAGACCTGATTTCAGAGTTTCTTTGGTAAATCCTTCTATCACTTCGTCAGGATACGGCGCGTATCCGAACAGGTTCCTGCCTCTTGACAGGGAAGTCAGTTTTGTGCTGTCTCCGACTGCCGCTTTGATCTTCTCGAGCCTGTCCCACGGATTTTCTCCAAGATATCTCATGATGGAATCCGGTACCGCTCCACCCCAGACTTCGCAGGCGTAGAATCCCGCTTTTGCGTAGTAGGGCAGCACTCTGTCGACCTGTGCCTGGCTCATTCTCGTCGCGAACTGAGACTGCTGTCCGTCCCTTAAAGTTAGATCCCTTATTTTCAGTTTCTGCATTGTTTACCTTTGCTGATTTTTGTCCGAATTTATCTAAAAATATAAGTTTACGCAATATTTTATTATTGAAAAAAATGAAGTAAATATTGAAAATTAAAAACAAAAAAAAGTATATTTTTATTCACGATTTAATATTATCTTTAATTCTTGTTTAAATCAGGGCTCTTGATGAAAATCCTGCTGCTGGACAATTATGATTCTTTTACCTACAATCTGAAATCTCAGCTGGAACGGTACAGCTCCGGGAGTGAGATCATAGTCAGGAGGAACAGAGATGAAAGCGTTCTCGATCTTATCTTTGATTGTCTTGTTATTTCACCGGGACCTATGACCTGGAGAGAGACCGGGGTTTTAAGAGAATTGTTCAAAAACAGGATCGTTCCAGAAAAAATACCGGTTCTCGGAATATGTCTCGGTATGCAGTTCATCGCGGGATATTACGGGATCGAAGTTGACAGGATCGTTAATCCGGTTCACGGCACTGCTGTAGAGATCAGACATACAGGAAGCGGTCTTTTTAAAAAAATTCCTGACACTTTCAAAGCGGCAAGGTACAACTCGCTCGGTCTGATCAATATCGGGCAGGGAGAAACAGAAAAGAACAGCCTTGTTTTCACTTCATTTGAAGCGGATTCAGGAACAGTGATGTCTCTTGAACACAAGACACTGCCGTTCGCGGGGTTCCAGTTCCATACAGAAAGTTTTCTTACGGGCATCGGTGATAGAATTATCGGCAACTTTATGGAATATTATTTTGAAAATTAATCCGGTCTTAAATACTTTGAATGTTTTATGGGATACAGACCTTCTTTTTTCGGTCACGGATAAATACGACGGAGCGTGTCTTTTCACTTCGACCGACGACCAGTCATACGGAAAGAATATAGTCGGTATCAATCCTGTATTAAACTTTACTGACATAGATGTTCTCGAATCATTTCTCAGAGAAAACAGAAGTGCGTCGGACACTCCCCTTGTATTAGGCCATATTGCTTACGACTTTAAAGACAGGCTTGAAGATCAGGGCCTTTACAAAAATGTGCATGAAAGAATATTCCCGGAATTTCAGTTCACTCTTTACGAATATTACATGATCGCGGATAATTCCGACCGTACAAAGATCGATCTGATCAGGATGGACATACCCCGGAAATACGACAGGATCGATCCCGGTTCGATCTTCAAAGTCGATCCGGTGAGAATATCCGGCGGAAAGTCAGTATATAAAGGTTCTTCTCTTACAAAAGAACAATATCAGAATAGTGTTAGCAAAATCAGAGATTATATCCTTAAAGGGGATATCTATCAGGCAAATCTTACAAGAAAAATAACTGCTGAAACGGATCTTACTCCGGTCGAACTGGCGGTCAGGTTAAAAAATTCAAACTCCATCGGGTTCGGGGTCTTCGCAAAAAGCGAAGGCAAATACGTTATTTCCACAAGCCCTGAAAGGTTCCTTAAAACAGATAACGGCATACTGACTTCATCTCCGATCAAAGGGACCGTGGAAAGATCAGACGATGAACAAAAAGACATCGAGAACCTTGATACGCTGTTAAATTCACAAAAAGAGCTCGCGGAACTGGCGATGATAGTCGATCTTATTCGCAATGATATGAATAAGGTCTGTACAGGGGTCGAAGTTAAAGAATTCCCGGCGGTTATGAAGCTCAGAAATGTTTATCATCTGTATTCCGATGTAACAGGTATGCTCGTGACAAACAAATTCAGCGATATCATTGCGGCTCTATTCCCCGGCGGATCAATAACCGGATGCCCTAAGATCAGGGCGTGTCAGATAATCGAGGAGCTGGAAGGTATCGGCAGAGGGCTTTACACAGGAAATTACGGGTACGTCAGTTTTAACGGAAATATGGATTTCAATATAATGATCAGAACACTTTTCTGCGATAAAGGCAATATAAGCTTCAACGCAGGCGGAGGTATAACTCTTCTGTCCGATCCTGAGAACGAGTATAAGGAAACTATACACAAGGCAAAGAATATTTATGACGCGCTTAATATGGAGGAAATATGGGAAGAAAGGTACTGTTTGACGGAGAAATAAAATATAAGGACAGCATAAAAATAAACCCCGAATCTCCCGCGCTGAATTTCGGATGCGGACTGTTCGAAACAGTACTTTATGAAAAAAACAGGATTTTTTTCTATACCGATCATATCGAACGATTAAAAAAAGCCTGTGTTGACCTTGATATAATGCTCCCTGAAAGAAAGCATCTCGATCAGAAAAAAATAATTGAACTCATAAAAGAGAACGGCTTTGAAAAAAAACCTGTAAGGGTAAAGTTGCTCTATGCCCCGTTAACCGGAGGAGACAAGTGGAATCTGACTGCATCCGTTAAGGAGTATAATAGAAGTTCGGATCCGATAGAAGCTGAAGTTGATCTGAAGACAGCGGATGAATTCCTCAGGAAATATAAAACCGTATCGTATATGAGAAGTTATCTTTCAATAAAAAAGAAAAAAGAAAATGAAGAGCTCCTTTTCGTAAATTCAGAGGGAGAAGTTACCGAAGGCTCAAGAACTAACATTCTATGTATTAAAGACGGTATTTTATATCATACCGGAAAAAATGAGAATTTCCTTCAGGGGATAATGCAGGGTCGTATAATCGGAGACTTTAAGTCGTTCGGATTGAAAAACACCATGGAAATGAATAGAGGATTTACGCATGATTTCCTTAAAGATGCGGAAGAGATCCTGCTTACGAACAGCCTGATGATAGCAAGAAGCGTTTCAAAATTACTTTTCGGTAAAAAATCGTACACATTCTCCTCTCAGGAATATTCAAAGAAAATAAGAAATCACTACATTAAGTAACTAAAGGGCTGACCAGGTATCAGCCCTTTTTTCCAGTGTTATGATTTCTCTCTCAACGTTTCAACTTATCAGGTTTCAGCCTGACTTTTAGATTGTCGCCAATGATCTCCTTAGTGGCACTTGCGGCTACGATATAATAGAAATATTTATCACCGGCATCAGCTTTCTCCCACACAGTATCACTGATCCATGTACCTGTGGTATCAAGAGTAAAAGTACCGTAAGGGTCTTCAGACGCATAGACTTTATACTCAGTAGCACCCGGAACAAAATCCCAGCTCAATGTCGTATTCGTTGAATCACGGACTATTGTAATATTCTCAGGTGTACCGAGGTCTATAGTACCGGTAAGCGAGACAACATCAAGCATTACGGCAGCGTCTTCAGGAGCTATGTAAGTTGTATCGCCCGAAATATAGTTCGCTGCATGGAACAGGAGATAGCAGCTTTCAAAATTATAATTCACGGGAATACTCACCGACTGCCAGTCACCGTTAGTCTCTCTGGTTATGTTTGTAAATGCAAGTCCGTACTGCTTTGGGTGAGTATAATATTCATGATCTATGACGCAGTAACTGGAATCAATCTCAGAGTTGTCATATAATATAGCATTGAGTGAGGTTACCATATCGCTATTGTATTTATCTTGAGACAGATTAACTTTGTAGCTGAGATTAAGATTTGAGTAACTGCTGAGATCAATGTCCGGAGTTCTGAGCCCGCTTCTGATATAACAAAGGCAATCATATGCAGATCTGCCTCTGACATAAGAACTGTAACTGCCTTCATACGGGGTTATTCCGTTGACCGTCATCAGGTCTGACGCCCATATGTTATCATCACCATGCGGCGTGACGTCATTGTACCAGCAGAGAGGCAGCTCGCCTGCGTGCTCGAAATCCTCATAAATAGGCAGAATTGTAGAATATATGCCGACGCTTTGTATTTCAGTCGCGTCAGACACTTCATAGGGCTCATCTCCGTATCTTGCTTTTACATAATATTCATAAGCTCCGTCAGGAAGAAGATCGTCATGATAATTTAGCTCTGTTGTCGTGCCGATCAGAACACTGTTCCTGTAAATCTCATAATATGATACGTCAGGGTCCGGTTCAAGCCAAGACAAAGTAAGGCAGTTATCCAATAATCCTATCCCCTTGCTTATAGTAAATCCTGTAGGTCTTGCATAAGTTATAGGGGCAGTTTCATAGTGTATGCTGCAGTCAAGCATTGAAGATTCGTAAAAATCATAGCCCGGATAATAAGCAACAACGACATAGTTGTATTCAGTGCTTCCCGATATCTCAGTATCCGTAAAAGAAGTACTAGTG
>QKDR01000092.1 GCA_003252515.1 Candidatus Delongbacteria bacterium
GAGTTACATACGAAGCAGAAGCTGAAGAGATCACTTCGGAAGACATCGTTAAGAAAATTTTCGATACGGTAGAGATACCATAAGCTTATGGAAGAAAAGGACAAGCAGAAGGAAATACTCAAGAAGGTCAGATTCATCGACCTCAAAACGCGTAAGGCCGTCAACGAGCTCTTCGGCGGAGAGTACCATTCCGTCTTCAAGGGACGCGGGATGAATTTCTCTCAGGTGAGGGAATATTCATACGGCGACGACATCAGGTCGATAGACTGGAACGTGACAGCGAGGATGAGGAAACCTTTCGTGAAAGTTTTCGAAGAGGAGCGCGAGCTCGTGCTCATGCTTGTCGTCGACATTTCCGCCAGCGGTAATTTCGGTTCAGCCGAAAATCTCAAGCGCGAGATCTCGGCGGAAATAGCGGCCCTTCTGGCTTTCTCGGCCGTCAAGAACAACGATAAGGTCGGGCTGATCCTGTTCTCGGATAAAATTGAAAAGTTCATTCCGCCCAAAAAAGGCCGCAGTCATGTGTTCAGGATAATCAGGGAACTGTTGTTCTATAAGCCCGAATCTGCCGGGACTTCGATCGAGGAAGCTCTTGTGTTCTTAAACAACATTCAGAAGAAGAAAGCAATATCGTTCCTTATTTCCGACTTCATGGACTCCGATTACGAGAAAGGTCTGCAGATCGTATCGAAAAAGCACGATCTTATTGCCATCGAAGTGTTCGACAGAAGGGAGCGCGAACTGCCTGAAAAGGGTCTTTTCGAGTTCTTCGACAACGAAACAAGAAAGACGATGCTGGTCGATCTCTCAAGCAGGTCGAACCGGGAAGCGATCAAAAAGACCGTTGCCGATAAGACTGCCTCCAGAACGAAACTGTTCAGGAAGAACAAGGTCGAAAGCATCAGCATGGAGATCAACAAACCTTACATAGAACCTTTAATCGCATTTTTCAGGAAGAGAAAATCAAAAAGATGAAACGCGTAACATTTTTAATATTCATAATATTCGCCCTCGCGTCAGCCGAGATAAAGATATTTACGAACAGGACCGAGCTCTATACGGGCGAAAGGCTGAGGATCACGGTCGAGATAGACTATCCTGAAGGAGCGGTCGTCGATCTGAGCAGGATACAGAGCACGCAGAACGAAGATTTCGATCTGGTGGAGTCGGTCGTGAAGTCACAGGGAAACGATGCCGGTCTCATTAAAGAGGTGTTCCAGAACGATTACGCCGTGTTCGCCAAAGAGGGAGAGCATTATTTCGGACCGCTGGAATATTCGTTCGTGAAGGGCGAGGATGTATTCGAGTTCAAGAGCGATTCGATCAGGGTCAACGTAAAATCGATCATCAAAGAAGCCAAAGTGACTGTAGTGGACTCTTTGGGCAATCAGAAGCAGATGTCTCTCGACTCACTCGGTATGGTGTTGCCGATTAAAGATATAGCGGTGTATAAGATGTCGGTGCGTGAAAAGTGGTATCTCGGTATTTTTATCGCGCTGGTATTACTGCTCATCCTGACTATATGGTTCATGGCTAAAAGAAAAAAGAAAAAGAACGGTGCCGGTGAGGTTGTTGTCGAGAAAAAGATCCCGGCTCACGTAATCGCTTTCCGGATGCTCGATCTTCTGAAAGAGAAGAATTATCTGGCAAGAGGGGAGTTCAAGGAGTTCGCGGCCGAGCTGTCATTAATATTCAGGAATTTTTTAGAGGACAGGTTCGATTTTCCGGGTGCCGAGTTGCCTACCGAAGAACTTAAGACCGAGATCAGATCGAGGGTGACGGACGCGGAGACTATCGAGAATTCCGATAAGCTTCTGGAAGTGACCGATTTTGTCAAATACGCCAAGTTCATTCCGCTGGAAGGAGAGCTGAAATCCTTCCTCGAGTTCGCTTATAAAGCCGTAGATAAACTGAAAGAAGAAACGAACGGTAAGAAAAAATGATATTCAAATTCGCCGATCCGCATTATCTGTATTTGTTATTCGTACCTGTAATTGCTTTGCTGTACCATTTTATAAAACAGAAACGGGCCTATATAAGATTTTCAGGTTCGGAAACTTTTTCGGGCGTGAAGAAAACGCTCAGGGTCAGGCTGATAGAGACGCCGTTCGTTCTTAAGTTCATCGCGGCTGTGCTGATCATTCTGGCGCTCGCCCGTCCGCAGTCCACTACCGAGTCGTCAGTTACCAACACTGAAGGGATCGATATTATTATAGCACTGGACATCTCGACATCCATGCTCGCGCAGGATTTTCAGCCGAACAGGTTCGAAGCTTCGCTGGACGTTGCGCGCGATTTTATCAACGGCAGGAAGAACGACAGGATCGGTATGGTGCTGTTCGCCGGAGAAGCTTATACGCAGTGTCCGCTTACCACTGATTACGGGATACTGAACGAACTGACGCGCAACATAAAGATGGGCGTGATCGAGGACGGTACGGCGATAGGTTCCGGCATAATCACTTCGATAAACAGGCTCAAGAACAGTGACGCGAAGAGTAAGGTCATAATCCTTCTCACGGACGGCGAGAATAACAGGGGCGAGGTGAGTCCGGAGACTGCCGCTGAAGTGGCTTCCGCCATGGAAATGAAGATATATACGATCGGCATCGGGAAATCCAGAGCACCGTACCCATTCAAGTCTGCTTTCGGACAGACGGTTCTCCGCGAGGTCGAGTTCAAGATAGACGAGGAGATGATGACCAAAGTAGCCTCGACTACCGGCGGAAAGTTCTACAGGGCTACAGATAAAGATAAACTCGCCAGCATATACAAAGAGATCGATGAACTGGAAAAAACGAAGATAGAGATCAAATCATATAAGCGGTTCCACGAAAAATATCACCTTTTCCTATTACCCGCGATATTTTTATTTTTGCTTGCATTGCTGTTCGAAAACACTATATTTCTCAAAAACCCCTAGGGGGACTCATGGGAAGAAAAATACTCGCTTTTATCGGCTATGTTCTGATGGCTTCGGCATTCTACAACGGAATTATGGCATACGTGAACAAAAACCTGACTGGTCAGATACCTGATATCGAGATCGGGATGGGAGAATTTCCCATGTGGCATCTTCTGGCCGTTGACGCAGTATTGTTTTTCGTAGGGTTTGCAGTGGTCGTGATCGCAAGGCGAAAGAAGGACAGGTAGAAAATGAGAAAAAAGCATAAAAAAGTTAAGTATGTATCTGAAAGCGAAATGAAATCAATACTGAAAGATAAATCCCTTATCAAAGCTTTAATCAAAGGCATTAAAGAGGTAAGATCAGGAAAGTATAAGATCGTTGAAGAAAGTAAATAAAAAGAGCTGTTCTATTCAATATGGAGAATCTCTAATGCTCTTCCTGAAAATATTGTATACAGGGTTTATTATTGTTTTAATCACATCTTGCGCAAATGAAAATAAACCTTACAAAATAGAATATGAGGGCAGTATTCAGGTAGTGAATAATTATTATGAATCTAAACCTGAATTGAAAATAAATTTAAATAAAATTGCCGGATATAATTTTGTTGCCAACGATAATGATTCAAGTAAATTAAAATATCAATGTGGGAATGATATATTACCAGAAATAATCATTGATGACTTTATTTATTATAAATCCTACAATAAATATTCTATAAACAAGGTTGATCTACAAGGAAATATTGTAAAAAGTTTT
>QKDR01000073.1 GCA_003252515.1 Candidatus Delongbacteria bacterium
TGCTCGACTTCGATGAGTTTTTCTACAAGAATGTTCATCTCTATATGCGTTTTCACTCTGGCGAGCAGTTCAGGTGCGTTGAAAGGTTTGGTAATATAGTCCTGTGCTCCGGTCTCAAGTCCTTTTATAACGAATTCGCTGCTGTTCTGACCGGAAAGAAAAAGAACCGGAATCTTTGAGGTCATTTCATTATCTTTGATCTCCCGGCATACGTCGAACCCGCTTTTCCCGGGCATGGTAACGTCAAGAAGAATAACATCGGGCTGATTTTTCACGGCTAATTCGGAAGCAATAACGGGATCGCTCACAAGAAGAGTCCTGTAATTTTCCATCTTTAGCATTGAGTCCACTATTCTTAAATTGATCGGTTCGTCGTCGATCACCATTATAAGTACTTTTTCCTTATCAATCCTGAGCATGACGATCCTCTTATTTCTTTAGGAACTTAAAAACCAGCGGGACACCCCTGAAATCATACTTCTCTCTCATCTTCCGTTCCAGAAAACGTTTATAGTTATCCTTTAAAAGATTCGGCTCGTTCACGAAGAATGAAAATACAGGAGGATTTGTTGCCGCCTGGGTCATATATTTTATATTTATAAATTTTCCGTTAACCGAAGGCGGGGTATGAGTTTTTATAATACCGCCGAGAAAATCGTTAAGTTCCGATGTCGCTATCCTGAACTCTTTTCTAACTTTTATCTCATTAGCTATATCCAGAAGTTTAAACAGCCTCTGCTTCTCAAGTACAGATATGAACTTGATCTCAATATAAGGCAGCCATTCGAGAGTTTTCCTGAGATATTTTTCATAATCTCTGGGCGTATTTGTTTCCTTCTCTTTTACAAGATCCCATTTATTTACCGCGAGGATCAGCCCCTTGAACAGCTTTTTACCCTCCATCAGTATATCAATGTCCTGCTTGGTCAAACCTTCGAGCGCGTCGATCATGAGGATAACGACATCGGCTCTTTCGACCGCTCTCAAAGTTCTTATCAGAGAATAAAATTCCAGATTTTCCCTGACCTTCTTTCTTTTCCTTAGCCCGGCAGTATCTATCAGCACGATCTCTTCTCCTTTGTACTTCATAACCGAGTCTATCGAATCTCTGGTCGTACCGGGTATGTTGGAAACTATCAGCTTATCTTTATCGAGTATTTTGTTGATCAGAGATGATTTACCTACGTTCGGTTTACCGATCACGGCGATCTTCAGCCTTGCATCCTTTACCTCTTCCTCCTCTTCGGGAACAGGTTCTATGTCTTCGGTCACGATATCTAAAAAGTTACCGACATTCCTGCCGTTCATGGCCGATATGCCTACAGGTTCACCAAGACCGAGGTTGTAGAATTCAGAAGTATCGGCTTCATCTTTCATATCGTCGATCTTGTTCACCGCCAGTATGATCTTTTTTTCTGTACGCTGAAGTATTTTAACTATATCGTTGTCTATCGCTGATATTCCGGTCTTGGCGTCCACCATAAAAATTATAATGTCGGCTTCCTCGATCGCTATCTCTATCTGAGACCTGATCATGGATTCGAAGAATTCTTTCGTCTCGGGAACGAACCCCCCCGTATCGATCAATGTGAATGTCTTCCCCGCCCAGCTTACCCTTCCGTAATTCCTGTCCCTGGTAACTCCGTAGTGATCCGCAACTATGGCTTCATTACTTTTCGTCATTCTGTTGAACAGAGTGGATTTTCCTATGTTAGGTCTGCCTACGATAGCTACTATAGTGTTAGTCATTATTTCCCTTTATTATTGTCTGTATTTCGTACCCTTCCATTCGAACCCGGCGAACTTACTCTTCAAAACGACGAACAGATTGAAAGGTATGTGCAGTATCTGCAACGGAAGGTAATATCTTAATTTGAAATCGAGCCCGAATTTGCCGAATCCGTACGCGAGGAATATTGTTTCCGGTACGAATTTTAACAAAAACATCGCAGTAAAAACCATACCCGAAATATTTCCCGTCAGCATGAGAACGAAAGCCGCCAGCAATCCTGTATAGAAAATAAATGTTGTTATCCCGAAATAGAGAACGAAATCAGAAGCGTAAGTAGCTTTCGACGCCCATCTTGCTCTCTGTTCGATCAGCCCTTTTATATCTTCCGCCGGAAGTGTTCTTACTATACTCTCTCTATTGCATACGAACCTCAGCCTGTAATTGCTTTCTTTAGCCGCCTGCACCATAAAAAAGTCGTCTCCCGATGCCAGTTCACCTTTAAAACTGCTCTCTTCTTTCATATAAAGAGCTTTCTTCGCAAGAAAATTACTGCCGTTCGCCGTAAAAGCCCTTCCGTTCCCGATCGAACCGGCGCCTATGAGAGAATGTGAAATGTAGTCGATACTCTGCATATTCTGCCATATCAGCTCGAATAGTCCGGTATATTCTTTGTCGAACACGCTCAGTCCCGCGACAATACCTATATTCTCGCTTTTAGGCCCGGACAGGGGAGCGACGAGCGACCTGATCCAGTTAACATGATGAATGCAGTCTCCGTCCGTCGTGATTATAACTTCGCTCTCGGTAGATCTGACAGCGGTCAGGATCGCGTTTTTCTTTGGTGATATCCTGTTCGATACTTCCTTGATATGTATCACACTGAGATTTCTGTGTATTTTCGCCATGTTGTCCATTATTTCACCTGTACCGTCAGAAGACCTGTCATCGACGGCTACGACATCGAACAGATCCTCGGGATAATTCTGGTTGATAACGGAATTAATGGTTCTTGAAATAACTTTCTCCTCATTCCTTGCCGGAATGATCACGGTAAGTTTCGGCAGTACCTGACTGTTAATATCGGGAAGGATATTTCTGATCCTTGTCAGGCCTTTCCTGAAATCCTCAATATAAGAAAGATATACAAATCCGGTTATAAATATTATCGCAACAAAATAGATCATGTCCCGCCTTTATATCTCTAAATGAAGCTGAGGGTCTTTTTCGAACCGGAGCCTGAAACTGTTTCTGTGTATATGACACCGTCCGTATTTCTTTATAGCTTCAATATGGTCGGGAGTCGCATAACCTTTATTCTGTCCGAAATTATATTCCGGGTAGATCCTGCCGTAGAAATTCATTATTTTGTCCCTCGTCACTTTAGCCAGTATCGATGCCGCTGCTATCGAATACGACAGGCTGTCGCCCTTTATTATACTCATCTGATTCGTTATGTCGAACGGTTCGTCCCTGCCGTCAACAAGTATGAAGTCCGGATCCAGGCTCAGTCTCGAAACAGCTCTCTTCATCGCCTCGAAAGTCGCGCGCAGAATATTAATCTCGTCGATCCGTTTGTTCGATATCATTCCTACGCCGTATGTCAGAGCGTTCCTTCTTATTTCATAAAAAAGCCGTTCGCGTGTTTTCCCGGAAAGTTTTTTAGAATCATTCACTCCGTCGATCACTTTACCCTGTCTGAAAATAACTGCGGCGGCTACAACCGGTCCGGCTAAAGGACCGCGGCCGGCCTCGTCTACTCCTGCTATCATTTTAAAACCTTTCAGATAGAGCTCAGCTTCATACCTGAAAAGATGACCTTCCCCGAAAAAGTTT
>QKDR01000027.1 GCA_003252515.1 Candidatus Delongbacteria bacterium
AATCAATATTATCAATATTAATATAAATATTATTAAATTGCTATAAAAAAAATAAAAAAAGTCCCGATCTGTCGGGACTTTCTTCTATAGAATAAGCAGTTTAATTCTTCGCAACAACATACCAGAATAGTTTTGTTTCGGTCGCCGCAGCTAAATAAGAGTTCGTTGAGACATTCGTAACAAAAGTGAATGTGCCGTAAGGATCAGTTGAAGAATAAACATCATAACTTGTTGCTCCAGTCACAGCATCCCATGAAACAGTAACATCAGTACCTGAATCAATAGTTGTAACATTTATCGGAGCCGTCAGAGGTGCCAGTATAACAGTGTAGGTTGACGAATATGAGCTGGATCCGAACGTATTTGTTGACAGCACTTTCCAGTAATAAGTGCCGAGAGCCATATCCGAACCTGGAGTATAAGTGCTTACCGTCGGAGACTGGTCTATCTCGGGCGATCCGAAACTGGCGTTATTGTCGACGAGTATCGTATATGACGTTGCTCCGGTGACATCATTCCAGTCAAATGTCGGTTGAAGAATGTAAAGTGTCGATGCGTCCGAAGGTGAAGCCAGAGACGGTACTGCCGGAGCAGAACCGAGAGTAACTGTCCATGTTGATGAATACGAACTTGATCCGTAAGCATTCGTTGCAAGTACTTTCCAGTAATATGTACCGGTTGTCATATCTGAAGCAGGAGTATAAGTGCTTGATGTTGGTGACTGGCTGATTTCCGGTGAGCCGAAACTCGAGTTGTTATCAACGAGAATAGTATACGAAGTAGCGCCTGTTACATCGTCCCAGTCAAATGTCGGTGTCAGATCTGATGTCGAGCTTGTGTTGGCAGGCGAAACAAGTGTAGGAGCTGACGCCGGCGGAGTTCCTCCTCCGGAATATGTTCCGTTAACTACTACGTCATCTACGCTGACACCATAACCTAAAGTAGATCCGATCGTTGCTTCGAACGCGAAGTAGAAATCGTCGGTTATGACAGCGTCACTGATATTCAGAGTTAAAGTCTGCCATGCCGTATAGCTGCCTGTTAAATCGCTGCTGAGCAGAACCCATGATCCGGTCGAACTGGTTTTATAGTATACTTTAAGGTGATCATACCAGGTTGTCGGTCCTACCTTACGGCTTGATACAAGATAATCAAAGCTGATAGTTACTCCCGTATAGTCGGTGAGGTCGAATCTCGGAGTCACAATTTTTTTGGTGGATGAAGTAGTTGCATAATAAGCGAAATACGATCCTTCGGAAGGAGCGGTTGGTCTGGTAGCTGTAGTTACGAAAGTCCAGTTGCCTTCCTGAGTCCAGCCCAGAGGTATTGAACCGCTGTTCTCGAAACCCATTGATGCGGCGGAAGGATTAAGCGGAGCCATTAATGTGCGCGCACTGGTTTCAAGATAAAAAGAATATTCTTTCGAGCTGTTGTACGAGTATACCCTATAGTAATACAGTGTGTTATCAGTTAGACTTGTATGGTTATAACTCAAAGCGGAACCGGAATAAAGTACCGTGCCACCGCCGGAGATTGTATTGCCTGACGAATAATTAGTTCCGTCAACAGGACTGCCGAATGTACCGGTGCTGGACCAGACAACAAGAATATCATTATTGCTGGAATTTTTTGTCCAGCTTAAATCTATTTCGGAAATTGAAACAGGATTCGCATCCAGACTGCCAGGAGCGTCGACCTCATAATTGAGCGCAGCAAGGTTGACCATACCATAACCGCTGTATCTGTCCCATCCTACAGCCGATTCGACGTTCACGACATCAATAGCGGTATTTCTCATATATGACCTGATCTGGTCGGGAGTATATGAGGGATATTTTGATTTAATCAGAGCGGCGAAACCTGCGGCATAAGGAGTAGCACAGGAAGTTCCGTTAAAGAACATCTCATAATTACCGTCGTCAAACGGGTCGCCGTAAGGTTCCGAAGTGTCACCGATCGTAACATATCCGACATCTCCGGATCTGTCCGTAGTCGGGAGGATCGTCGGAGCGATAATATCAACAGCCTGTCTGGCGTCTTTTGTATCAATACCGTAGCATGATCCCCACCATCTTTCTCCGTCAATAGTGTAACCGTTAGGGTCGGTATCAACTCCTGAATTGACTTCTGTGGAAGAACTGCTGGATCTCTTTCTTCCGTTGTCAGCGGAGGCGGCACCTACCGCAATAACGTTCGTATGAATTGCAGGATAGTAAATATGGGATTTATTGTAATTACTCGTAGCCGCAAGTATTGTCACGCCGTTATCATATGCATATGCATATGCGTCATCCATTGCGGTGTTATATCCCATATCATAGTCGCCACTGAAACTGCAGCTGGCCACATCGACATCATTGTTCCCGCAATGGATAATTCCGTTAACGATACCCGTGCTGCTCAGAGAAGTGCCTACTCCTATTTTAACAGGCATGATCTTACAGTTCCCTGCGACCCCTGCGACTCCTACGGAGTTGTTTACTCTTCCTGCAGCTACTCCGGCACAGCAAGTTCCGTGATTCCCGTCATCCATCGGGTCACTGTCATTAGATCCGTAGTCATAGCCGGCGACGCAGTTCGCAGCAAGGTCAGGATGCAGATAATCAACACCTGTGTCAACAATAGCAATTATGATACTTGTGCTGCCGTAAGCCTGAGTTCCGTCCCATCCTACCGGAGCGTTCGTGTCCCATCCAACTGTTCCGACCTGCGGTCCGTTATGTAGGTTTGTAGACCAGTTGTAAGAATAAAGCTGACTTGTGTTATTATGCCCCCAGTGATCGTCGTACAGAGGATCGTTCGGGATCGCAGTGGTATAAGCTAACGCTTCAGGAGCAGCTGATTCAATATTCGGATCTTCTTTATAATCCGCAAGAACTGTCCAGACATCGCTTTCTTCAGGGATTTCAAGTTTGAACCATCTTTCAAACCCGTATTGTTCCGCATTCTTTTTTGTCGCCTTGATGAAAGGCTGCTTCATGTTTGAAGCCTGATGCTTCATATTCAGCTCATCAAGACTTTTTATGCCGGTAAGTGAATATGATTTCGACGAGTTGTCAATTATCAGCTGCTGAGATTTGAAAGTTTCCGGTTTCAGCTTGATGTTGATAAATCCCTGCATGAATGTCGGTTTATCACCGGACTCTCCTTTCGGAGCATTTGAAAACAGCAGCGCTGTAATAATTAACAGAGCGCTTAAAATTCTCCCCATACATTTCCTCCCGTTTTTTTACTTCATTTTTATTTTAAATACTCACTTTGTTGCGTTTACCGTCAAAAACTCCAAATAAATATAATCAAAAAATCAAATAAGTAAATGATATTTTTCATCTAAATTTAGATTCTGACCAATTGTTGAGAACTAATCCTTATCTGACGGCATTAATTTATTTATATAACAAAATTATATAAAAGTTGCAAAAAGAAATAAAAATACTTAAATTCATAATCTTTAGTTTTCAGTGAATAAATCAGGGGGTGCGATGATTTTGTGTTCATAATATTTTTGTTGGAATTTATTTTCTATTACACAAAATAAAT
>QKDR01000011.1 GCA_003252515.1 Candidatus Delongbacteria bacterium
AGTAATCAAGTGCGTCGGTGCTTTTTTCTACTGAATCCTTAATTTCCGGGATCAGAGCGGACGGTATCTTGGAAAGAACGAGATCCGGCAGAGCTTCAGGATTTCTTGCCAGTACAGAATCGAGCTGATCTGTCCTGAAACCGATCCGAAGTCTTGCAAAATCCAGAGTGTCCAGCGAGTTTATAACGGATTTTACACCGTTATGTCCTCCCGCGCTTCCGGCTTTTCTCATACGGATGGTTCCGAGTCCGATGTTAATGTCATCGTAAACGACGATTATATCCTCAATTCCGGTTTCGTAATATCTCAGAGCTTCCGCGACGGCTATTCCCGACAGGTTCATATAGGTAGTCGGTTTCACAAGGATCACTTTATTAGAATCAACAAAGCCGGAAGCGGCATAGAATTTACCTTTTCCGGCTTTGAATACAAGTCCGTGTCTTACTGCAAAACTGTCAACCGTCAGAAATCCGAGATTGTGCCATGTATCCTGATATCTTGAACCCGGATTTCCCAGACCGATTATTATCTGCACAAATTATTCTATATTAATTTAACAAAAACTACTTTTCAGCAGCGGGTTTTTCGCCTTCAGCCGGTTTAGCAGCTTCAGCAGGTTTCTCTCCCTCTCCCGGAACTGCGGCGCCTTCGGCTGCCGATACAGCGGCTCTTGTTATACCTACTCTGCATAGAAGCATTTCGCCGTGTGAAGCCACTTTTATATTTTCTCTGATAACGTCGGATGCGTGGATAGTATCTTTCAGCTTCATCGGGGAAACATCAATGATGATCTCGTTCGGAATATGCTCTGCAAGAGCTTCGATCATAATGTCTCTCGAGTTGATGATAAGCACACCGCCCATATTCTTGACACCGAAAGGTACACCTTCGTATCTTACCGGAACTCTGACTGTGACTTTCATTCCCGGAGCAAGTGAAAGCATATCGATATGCAGAAGTTTCCATGTTACCGGGTGTCTCTGAACTTCCCTGAATACGACTTTGAAATCACCGATCTCAGAAGTTATCTCGTGGATCTTCTTACCTGATTTGATCGCCCTGTTAAGATCGATCTCGTTCACATAGTAAGAGTGGCTGTTCTCTATTCCGGGGCCGTAAAGGTTTACGGGGATAAGTCCCTGTTTCCTTTTGGCATTTATAGCTCTTTTGCTATCTTTTTCTTTGATCTGCGCTTGTAATTTTTCTGACATCTTTAGCTGTCCTCTCTAATTAAAATTAATGCAGGGGCAGAAGGATTCGAACCTCCGGGTGCCAGGACCAAAACCTGGTGCCTTACCGCTTGGCCATGCCCCTGTCGAAAAAAGTGGGGGTAGAGGGATTCGAACCCCCGGATACCGGAACCAGAACCCGGTGCCTTACCACTTGGCGATACCCCTACGATAGTAAAATGCTAGTCTTCTTTTTCTCCGGTCTTCCCTTCAACCTGATTTGAAAGTTCCTCGTGGTATTTGTCGAGGATCTCTTTTTCAAGTTTTATCCTGAAATCGTCAACTATAGGGTGCGCGATGTCCTTATAGGTGCCGTCGGGAAGCTGTCTGCTGGGCATGCATACGAACAGACCGTCTTTACCCTGAATTATCTTCAGCCCTCTGATAATGAAAGCGTTGTCGAAAGTAACGTGAACGAAAGCTTTAAGCTTTTCCTCGTCTCTCAGGTTTACTCTGATCTCAGTGATTTCCAATGTGTCCTCCGCTATACATTTATGGCTTTTACAAAGTATTTATCGTCAAGGAATTTTAGAGAATTATCAAGATTAGCGGATGATGTGAAGAACCCGAAAACTGTCGAGCCGCTGCCCGACATCGCGGATAATTCCGCTCCTTCTTTGAGCAATATTTCTTTGATCCGTCCTATTTCAGGGTATTCACCGAATACCGCAGCCTCAAAATCGTTCACGAATCCCGCAGGGGACCCGATCAGGAAGAACCCCTGTTTCGAGACCTCGGCAAATATAACATTGCCCTCTGTTTTTGTCAAGTTCAATTTCAGATTTTTATACGCCCATGGGGTACTGACATGTATGTTGGGATATACTAATAAGATAGAACCGTTCTTAAGTACCGGATCAAGTGGTTTGAGAACTTCTCCTTTACCTTCAGCCCATGCGCAGCCGCCCTTTATAAAGAACGGAACGTCGGCGCCCAGAGAAAGCCCTATCGTTTCAAGTTCTTCGTCCCGCAGTCCGGTTTCCCATATCCCGTTAAGGGCTTTGAGCACCGCCGCCGCGTCGGACGAGCCTCCGCCCAGTCCCGCTCCGATGGGTACATTTTTAAAGAGATGTATCCTGCATCCTTTTGCGACAGCACACTTTTCCTTCAGAAGTTCGGCCGCTTTAACGCAGATATTTTTTCCGTCGTCAGGTATTTCGATACCGGAAGCGGAAAAATGTATCGATCCGTCACCGGTCGGTTCAATCTCAAGTTCGTCGTAAAAAGGGATTTCCTGAAATATAGTTTCGAGGGAGTGATAGCCGTCGGGCAGTTTTCCGGTAACTCTGAGATGGAGGTTCAGTTTGCAGTTGGCGCGGAATATCATTTTTTCTTTCTCAGGTCAATGATCTCGATCCCTTCTTTCTGAACAAACCGGAATTTCACGTCGTCAGTCTCTTCGTTTATTTTCACGTTGTCGAGTATGAAAGTCGTTTTGTTATCGTCGAGGTCGTAATACTCTATCTCGTAAGGAATGAAATCCGAATTAACTTTTACTTTAAGTCTGTCAATGAATCTCTGTTTATCTTTGGGTGAGATCAGTTCAAGAAAATAAATTTCTTTACCGTTCTCTTTCTTTTCAAAATAGTCCTTAAGATCGTATTTGTCCGCGAAATCGAAGAATATCTTTCCGGGCAGCATTGTATCCTCGTTCTCTTTTATATCCTCAACAAGTACCTGCTTATTCTCGACCGAATATCTCCAGACCGTCTTTCCGTTGCTGAGCACATAATCGCCTTCCGGCATTTCCACCCTGAACGAATCGTCGTTCTTCATGTATATTTTACCTGACACTCTGCTTTCTTCCGCGGCGAGTTCCCAAATCTGTACCTGTGTGAAATCGGATTCGAATGACTTCATCTCGGAAAAATTCTTTTTAATGTTCGATATGATCTTCTGACCTGAGATCGCGAAGGCTGAAGTCAGAAATACGAAGCTTAAAGTCAGTATCAGAAATTTTTTCATGCGACACTCCTTTTTTAGGGATTGTAAAATAACGATTTTAAGTGTAAAGGTCAAATCTTATACATTTTTGAATGATATTTGTTTGTTGTTTTATTATATTTAAGCGACTTAAAGGAGAACCCTATGGATCAGATGAAGAGACTGATTAATATTATGAAGAGACTGAGGGATAAAGAGAACGGCTGTCCGTGGGATCTTGAGCAGACGCCGGAAAGCCTGAGGAAATATATTCTCGAAGAAGCGTACGAAGTACTTGAAGCAATCGAGGATAACGACAGGGATGAGCTTAAAAAAGAACTCGGAGATCTATTGCTTCAGATTGTTTTCCAGTCTCAGATAGCGGAAGAAAGGGGAGAGTTCAATATAGAGGATGTGGCTGAAGGCATTTCCGACAAACTGGAAAGAAGACATCCGCACATTTTCGGAGAGAAAAGAACGCTTACCGCCGAACAGGTAAAGGACAACTGGGAAAAAATAAAAAAAGATAAGGAAGGCCGGAAAAGAGTTCTTGACGGTGTGCCCAGATCTTTCAACGCGCTGCTGAGATCCTTAAGGCTGCAGCAGAAAGCGGGCGCGGTCGGTTTCGAGTGGCGGGAAGCAGTCGATATTCTTGAAAAGGTCAAAGAGGAGATCAATGAACTGGAAGAGGGAATAAAAAAGAACGACATCCCTAATATCGAAGAGGAACTCGGCGACATCCTGTTCGTAATGGTCAATCTTGCCAAAAAACTGAAGGTCGACCCAGAAGACGCGCTTCAGAAAGCCAACAACAAGTTCATCGAAAGATTCAATTATATAGAGCATACTGTCGAGTCGCAGGGAAAGAAGATAGAAGATCAGACTCTGGAATATCTCGATTCTCTCTGGAACGAAAGCAAGCGATTGAAAAAGGAAGGTAAATGAAAGAAGTCATTACCAGCGCTCAGAATCCGAAAGTGAAGGAACTCGTTAAGTTCCGGTCCAGGAACGGCAGAACTTCGGAGAACACTATACTGATCGAGGACGCCAGAGAGATCGAAAGAGCTGTTCAGGCGGGAGTGAAATTCCTTGAGACTTTCATTTGCGAAGAAATTCTGAGTCATGCGGATAATGAGACAGTTTCACAGGTGCTCGGGCTGAGCGGAAAAGTATATTTTCTTTCAAAAACTGTGTTCGAGAAAGCGGCTTATAAAAAAGAACCTTTCGGTATTATCGTTAAAGCTGAATTCAAACCTTTCCCTCTGGGCAGTATAGACCGGAACACTTCTCTCATACTTGTTGCCGAAAGGATCGAAAAACCGGGTAATCTGGGCGCGCTTATCAGAACGGCGGACGGCGCCGGGATAAACACGATCATACTTTGCGACAAGATCACCGACTACAGAAATCCGAATACGATCAGAGCTTCGACCGGAACTATTTTTTCCAAAAAAATAATCGAAGCAACTTCGGCCGAAGCCGTAAATTTTCTTAAAAATAACGGATTTCATATAGTTTCGGCCGACCCGTACGGGGACAAAATGTATTACGAAGCCGATATGTCGAAAAAGACTGCGGTCGTTGTGGGATCGGAAGCTTTCGGTCTGTCGGATGTCATGAAGGAAGGTGCCGATATACTGGTCAGCATTCCTATGAAAGGAATAGCCGATTCTCTTAACGTCAATCAGGCGGCCACCATAATATTATATGAAGCTGTCCGTCAGCGCGGAGCAAAAAATAAATAAGATTGATTTTTTAACGAAATTGTAGTATATTGAACATCAGGTCGAATAAAACAGGGAGTAAATTATGAAGGTAAAACTGATAGGTATTCTATTTTCCATGATTGCCTTTGCGGGAATCATGATGTCATGCTCGGATGACGATGATGGCGGATCAACGGGGCCGGATACTACGGCGCCGACCGTGTGGGTTTCAGCACCTGCCGACAGTTTTAAAGTGATCGACGGTATCCCGGTAACAATAACGGCAGGCGTTTCAGACAATGTAGGTGTAACAAAGGTCGAATTCTACGTTGACAGTATTCTGTTATCGACTGATTCTATTCCGTCAGATTTCGAGTACATTTGGGGAACGGTGGGAAAAGAAGGTGATCATTATGTTTTTTTAAAAGCGTACGATTCCGCAGGCAACGCAGGAGAATCCGACTGGATATGGATAATCGTTACACCTCCTCAGACAATCACAGTAACATCGCCCAACGGATCGGAAACCTGGTATCAGGGAAGTACTCAGAATATTACATGGAACGTCAACACCGTCGACTCGCTGGTAAAGATAGAATTGCTGGGAACAGCCGGATCAACCCTGAGCGAAGCAACGGAAAATGACGGTCTGTTCGTATGGCAGATACCTGCAGATCAGGTACCGGCAAATGATTATTTAATCAGGATCACCGGTCTGGAAACAACGATCACAGATGCAAGTAATTCGAGTTTTACGATTACTGATGCTTCTTACATACAGGTTACTTCACCGAACGGAGGAGAGAACTGGTTAATAGGGAATGACGAGACGATCACATGGCAGGACAATCTTACTGAGGATGTAAAAATTGAACTTTATAAAGCGTCGGTGTTGAGTTTGACCATAAGCGATTCGACTGCGAGCGACGGTGAATTTGTATGGACTCTTCCCGGTACGTTAACAACAGGATCGAATTATAAAATAAAGATCACCAGTATTCCAGCCGGCACGGTATCGGATGATAGCGACACTTCTTTCCAGATATCATTGCCGTAACTGGATTAAGAACATATAAAAAATCCGGCGAGCAGCCGGATTTTTTTCTTTTTAATTATAAATTAATTTTCCATGACCTGTTTTGTAGAGGATGTTCCTATTCTGTCGGCTCCGGCTTCAAGAAGTTCGATCACCTGCGCTTTTGTTTTAATTCCGCCGGAAGCTTTTATTTTCAAAGCGTGTCCGTAGTAATCTTTAAGGAATTTTATATCTTCTGTCTTAGCGCCCTCGCCGACGAATCCTGTGGAAGTCTTGATGAAATCAACACCGTTCTTAGCGAGCGAGTCAGCTGTGTTGTCGAGTTCCTGTCTGGTCAGAAGAGAAGTCTCGACAATTATTTTCAGGATCTTTCCTTCGCATGCTTTTCTGTATAAGCCGAGCCGTTCGTCAAGCTCCGTCCATGCATTGCCTTTTATCAGACTGTTATCAATGACAAGATCGATTTCCTGCGCTCCGTTATCGATCGCGTTCCTGATCTCGCAGACCTTGGTTTCAGTTGTGTTGTAACCCAGAGGAAACCCTATTACTGTGCAAACGGAAATCCCCTGTCTGACAACAGAAGCCGTGTATTTCACGAATGATGGCGGTATGACTATTACCGGGATGCTGTATTCATAACACAGTTCCAGATTATCTCTGATGTTTATCTCTGTCATGCCCTGCTTAAGCGCGGTGTGCTCTATATGATCAGAAAGGTATATCATTTGAACATCAGCATTTTTCGTGTGTAAGTATAGCTGTCCGATCTGACCGTATAATAGTACACTCCCGAAGACAGCGATACTCCGCCGTCATCCCTGCCGTCCCATTCAAACGACCAGCTGCCCGGGTATAGTTTTCGTTCAAAAAGAGTTCTCACCATCTGACCGTTCGAGTTATAAATGTTAAGCGAAGCGAAGGACTGTCTCGCTATGTCGAACCTGATAACCGTAGAAGGATTGAAAGGGTTCGGGTAGTTCTGGTGCAGTTTAGTAGTAAGCGGAATGTTTTCTTCAATTCCGGTCTGACTGATATTCCAAGAATGATGATCTTCATCGTATGAGTCACTTACAGTAACCGAGATCTCATAGTTGCCTGATTTTTCGAATATTCTGCTGAACACCGGGCTTCCCGACTGGGCAAGTTCTCCGTCCACGAACCATTCGTATGAAAGCTCGGACTGTCCGGTATCGCTGTCGGAAACTTCCACCGAAAAAGTAACGGGGCACGAGTCGCCTATTACTACCGACAGTTCCTCAGGATAGTATGCCGTAATGACCGGAGCGTTCGTGAAAAACGTACCTGTGACCCTTACATTGTCTACAGCACCTCCGCCCATTGACCACTTGTAGTAATCGTCCATGAAAAACGCTATCTGGGTAAAATTAGATGAAACAGCCTCATAAGGGATCCCGATTGTCTTATTAGTCCAGTCAGGTGAATCCGGAATCTGCTCGATCAGAACCCAGTCCTGATCAATCCCGGTTCTGTACATGACGGAAATATCGCAGTAATAATCGAAATCCCACTGGTTGTTCAGTATGTAATCGAATTCCAGTGTTACCTCATCATAATTGCTGATATTAAATAAAGGTGTAACGGCGAAATCTCTGACAACAGTATCATTTCCGGCAAGATCAGGATTAGCAAGAATAAAAGCAGTATCATTTCCTGAATAATCACAGTATTCCGAGCTTGAAGAGTTATCACCGTGGATCCATCCGGATATGTCTCCTTTTACGGTCCAGCCTGTTGTTCCTTCCTCGAAGTCAATAAAGTAAGGGAGTGTGGAAGGTTCATCCGGCATTGCCTGAACAGGGAATGAAAACATTTCTCCTGTATAAGTGCCTGAGAACTCCGCTGCGATCCTGTAAGTGTAAAGTGTTCCGTTTATAACATTTTCATCGGTAAATGAACTGTCGGTCAAATCTGACGCATAAAGGTCGTTGTCTCTGTAAATATTATAATGCAGGAACGATGTGGATCTTGCTTCAGTACCTGTCCATTCCAGTCTGACGATCCCGTCCCCTCCGAAAGCCGTGACGTCTTCAGGGACGAACGTATTCTCGTCAACAATGACAGAAACGGCGGTTCTTCCGTTATTGACCATGGGAACAGAACCGGATGTGTTGTAATATTTTCTTCCGGAAATTCTGTCGATCACGGCAATTGAAATTATCTCTCCGTCGAATTTGTTGTAGCTGTCGGTCTCATCTGTCAAAAAGAAGAATCTGAAGGGCTGATCGGGATCAATACTATTAACTCTTTCAGTGATATCGATCGTGAAATCTATGTATTTTCCTGTCTCATTTCTGGTACCCTGAGGATAATAAGCACCACCCTGGTATCTCATATAAGGATAACTGGCGGTAATATCAGGTGTCTGAGCGTAAATATCCTGAGAGATCCCGGTGCTTATCCTGTAAACGTTCCTCTGGTCATGCTTCATTTTTACTTCAAGCGCCCAGCGCGGTTCTGGCGACTCTGCAGGATGGACTACGTCCACGAAACTGTAATAAATTCCGCCGTTCTCGTGTCCGTCAGCAAGTAGTTTATACATCTGGTATATGAATCCGCCGTCCCCGAAAGTATCGCCCCAGCTGTTGGCAACGATTACAGCTCCGATCTCCCAGTCCCGCATATCTATAAGATGATCCCCGTTCAGGTCAATATCGTTCGTGAACCTGCCGTCACCGTTGTAGTCGTACATTACGCTGTCATCGTATCCGACATAGGTCATTGCGTGATTGACATCCGGACCCCATCTGGTAATTACTTTCTTGCCGGCTTCATGAGTTCCTTCCGGCAGGAGCTTCTGCGAATAAGATGTCGCTCCGGCAGCAAATACAGCCAGTCCTCCGTAAGGCGAATCTTCAAGATGATTGTGAAGCCAGTTCTTTAAAGTGTTCAATCCTTCTTCCGTACTGACGTCTATAGAGTTGTAAGATTCCACTCTGTTAAAATGAGCTGAAGACCATTCCTCAATACCGGATATCCACCTGGAATTGCCTCCGGAAGCAAAGTGTCCGCCGTATTCAGTTACGTTCATTATACCTACGGATTTTATAATGTCCCAGCCGTCCCCCCACCATGACCCGACCTCACCACTGCCTTCATTCAGAAAATCATAAGTAAAATGAGTCGGGTACTGGTTATCCTCAGTATCCGAGGCAATATCTCTGAGCCTGTTTATCTCGTAAGTGAACGTATATCCGACTCCCGCCGCCTGAGAGCAGCTTCCGCCTACCTGATTGAATACAGGACGGAAGTATTTATGCAGGGAATTGTCGACCCTTGAAGGGAGTTCTTTACCCTTGATTGAAGTGTCAGATATAAAATTCAGTTCAGATCTGCTGAAGTTTTCGGGAGCCCTGAATCCGCCGGCTAGCCATTTTTCCCCCGAAGTATCCGGGTTCACATTTATCAATTCCGCGAAAATATTAAGTGCCAGAACTGAAATAGCGATAAATGATGTTTTTCTATACATACATATGCCTTTTTTACTTAACCATTAACGATTTGTGTACGAATGTTCTGCCGCCTGCTTTAAGACTGATGTAATATATACCTGAAGAAAGAGAATATCCGCGGCCGTTCTTTCCGTCCCAATTAATACTGTGGTTCCCTGCCTTATAAGTTCCTTCTGCGAGTGTTCTTACAAGAGAGCCTTTCATATCGTAGATGTTAAGTTCGATCTCTGATGATTCCGAGAGACCGAAAGTGACAGTTGTCTCGGGATTGAAAGGATTTGGATAATTGCCGTAAAGTATTGTCGCGGAAGGTGCTGAAATATCCTCGACAGCATTCGGGTTTTTAGTTCCGATCATTACATCGTCGATATACCATCCGTCGTAGCTCCAGAAATTACCGTCAAGAGTAAATGACACATAAACAGGATCGGGAAAAGAAGTAAGCTGGATGGAAACGGTCTCCGGACCGGCATCGTCGGCTGTTGCGGCGAAAGACCAGTCGGTATCTGTCCAGTCGAACTTATTCCTGCTGATCTGGACCTTATAGGTTACGCCTGTATCATATCCGTCATAAAAATGTTTGAATGAAATAAGTAATGTATCAGCTCCGGTCGTTGAGATTGCCGGTGAAATGTATTTTGATACAGCAAGATCAGGATTTTCCAGCTCAGCCATCATTTCGGGAGAAGTTCCTCCTGCGTTCGATGTGTTAGACGATACCCACCTGGGTGTGCAGTTAACAGATATCTGGGACCAGTCCGCCGGAGGATCGAAACCGGTCGAATAAGGAAGCGCTGCCGGTGTTTTGTATGTAAATGCCTCAGCTCCGCTCTTTGAAGACTCTCCTGAAGTTGTTCCGGTATAATATGCCGATACGGAATAATTATAAGTATTGTCCTCTATCACGGTCCCGTCAATATAATTTGTGTCCGTTATATTATCCGCCAAAAGTTCTCCATCCCTGTATACGCTATAATATGATAAAGTGAGACCTGCCTGTTCGTCAGGAGCAGTCCAGTTTATCTCTGCACTGCCGTAACCGCATGAGACCGTTACATTTTCAGGCGGTTTGACATTCAGCGCGATCTCGAAAGTTATGGTTTCTCCTGCGTAACCGACGTTAGTGATATTAATTCCGCCGTCCGCACCGGATGAAAGGAACGGATAAGGATCGGAATACTGATTGAATTCTGTCCTTCCCAGACCTTTACTGAACAGAGCCTGACTGAGAGCTCCCCAGGCTGTGGTAGTCCCTCCGGGTCTGTATATATAAACTTCGTCCGGCGGTCCGTCCGCATTTCCGTCATAATACGAGTTGATCCTGTAGATAAGCATACCGTCGTCGGAGCCGGGGAGGCTGGATTCATATAATCCGGTCTGTTTTCTGTACTCGACTACAAAGAATTCATTTGAGGAATTTGGAGAATTTATCCTGTAAATATTTCCTGTGGGACTCGTAAGAGGATTTAAAGTATACTGACCCGGTTCGCTTATGACGGGTACACTTTCGATCCAGTTCACATACTTGTATTTCATCCATGCCCCCATATACTGAGGAGGGTTCGAGGTATCGTTCATTACATCCCATGCGCCTACAGCATCAGGAGCGGTATCGTCCCAGTAATGGTACAGGTCGGGTCCTCCGAGCGTATGGAAGAATTCATGTGCTATCACGCCTACCGTGAAGTATGTGGAAGTTCCCGTAAGATCGAAGTTGTATGTCCAGACTCTTTTTCTGTTAATCGTCACGTTCTTTGAGTAAAGCGACCACATATGGGGCCACAGAAGTGATGCCCACGCTCCGGGAGCTCCGCTGATCAGGAAAGCGACATTATCTACATATCCGTCATTATCGCCGTCAATGTCAAGGTCCGTCGGTATCTCGGATGATACGGCCAGCACGGCTCTTTCAAGAAGGGCGTGCTCTCTTTCGGTGCTCTCGCTGTCGTTTTGGTAGCCGTCAGGATTCGTACTTGCGTTATACGGCTGAAAATATGCTCTGGGATAGATATCCTGATAAGAAAGGTTGGTCGTAAAATCGTCAACGTGAGGATAATAGTGTGAAGTCACAGCAAGTTTCTGATAGGATACTTCGTCCATATAGTGGCCGAGTGAAGGTCCGTCCGCTTTGTTGAAATAGGCGTCGTAATAGGATCTCTGCCTGTTGAATATGGCTTCAGCCTCATCAGAGAATCTTATAAAAATACAGATGTTATTTATTGTCCCGATGGTGGGAGCATCTTTACCTTTAGGTGTTTCATAGTTGTTGAAAGACGCGACTTTTTCTCTGTAAAGTTTTTCTGATATTTTCACACCGGGATTTAGACCTGACGAAGCCGGATCGTCTTTACCGGCAATAAAAACAGATGGAACTACCTCGTCGACTGATCTCTGACCGTAATAATACCATCCGTCGCTGCCCTGTATTATCGTAAAGTCATTGATATCGTGCAGCCTGTTGAAGAATTCGTCGCCGGTGGAGAACAGCTCAAGAACAGTTCCGTCGGGCTGAGCCACGGTTACCGGTATGTTCTTAAGGTAGGCGCCGAACATTACCGTTGCCGCAGTTAGTATTATCAAGACCGTGTTTTTCATTTTTCAGCTCCGTTTTATTTCAATATTCAGACCAAACAATATAATCTATGTCCGTGTAAAAATCTAACTAAATAATTTGAAAAAAAATAAAAGAAATGTCATAAATCCTTTGTAAATCATATTAGACTTTAATATATTATTGCGTGGAGGGTTAAATGAAGACAAGATTTCCGGCCGTTGAAGGTTCGTTCTATCCGTCAGATCTTAAAGAGCTGAACGTAATGCTCGATAATTTCGACAGAGGTGCGGAGGTTGAATCTAAAGACGATGTCCGGGCTGTGATAGTTCCGCATGCGGGTCTTTTCTTTTCCGGACAGACCGCCGCCTACGCTTACAAACGCGCGTCGGGAGGAAATTACAGATCAGCGGTAATATTCGCACCCTCGCACAGAGTGGCTTTCTACGGAATAAGCGGCGGCGACTTCGGCGAATATCAGTTCAGCGGCACATCGCTGAAGGTCAACAGGGAGCTTCAGGAAAAACTGACTAAGAACAACGGGCTTCTTTCGATCGAACAGGCGCATCTGTATGAGCACAGCGCTGAAGTACAGCTCCCGTTCGTTAAAAAATATCTCAATGTTGAAAGCATCGTCGTTTTCGTTTACGGCGAGACCGATCATCAGAAACTGTCGTATGTGATTGATGAATTGCTCGACGAAGGTAAAGATATGATCATTGTGTCAACCGATCTCAGTCATTATCATCCATATGAGAAATGCATTGATACGGACAGAAATGTGCAAGAAGGCATCAGAAGACTGGATGTCGGGATGATCGGCAGGGGAGAGGCGTGCGGAATGACAGGGATAAAGGCCATGGTAACGAGCGCCTTAAATAAAAAACTCAGGCCGGAGATACTCGATTACAGGAATTCGGGCGATATTATAAGTGACAGAACCGGCGTCGTAGGTTATCTGTCGGCGGTATTTATGTAAAACAGCGGGACAGTATGAAATTGACAAGAGAGAAACTTCATGATATCTTCGGGATCATTTTTCTGGCTTTCGGACTGATAATACTTCTGGGCCTGATCTCGGCGGTTACGGGCTCAGACGGAGAAACAGGCAGGATGATCTCTGTCGGAAGAAGTCTTGAAGAACTTATGCAAATTTTGTATTCACATACTTTCGGGCTTTATATATTTTTTTTAATGCCTGTATTTTTGTTCGCGGAAGGATACTGTTTTATAAGGATGAAACCGTTCTT
>QKDR01000133.1 GCA_003252515.1 Candidatus Delongbacteria bacterium
TTTGTCCTCATCGAACTCGATACCTTGGCACATATTGCATTTTCCGCAGCGGCGGCATTTCTCTCTGTTGAACTTCACTTTTCTGACTTTAAGCTCCGACGGGACCTGATGGATGCACGGGCCTTCGAGAACAAGCGTCGTGTATTCACCGCTTTCGACATCGGTCAAAGCCTGCTTAAGCACTTTATCGACTTCTTTCAGGTTGTACGAATTGGCTACGATGACCTTAGCATGCTCTGCCTCGAGAGCCTTGACCAAGTTGAATTTATTCTGAATTCCGGCAAGGTTAGTCGGCGAGCTCGGTGCAGGCTGTCCTCCGGTCATGGCGGTGATCCTGTTGTCCAGCACGACCTTTACGCCGGGCGTGTTGCGGAATACGGCGTTCCTCGTCGAGTCCAGACCCGAGTGGCATTCGCACGAATCCCCTATTATACTGATGGTCTTGTGCGCGTATTCCGGTCTGGAGAGCACGAATCCCTGTCTTACAGAGTCCCCGGCGCCCATGCAGAGGACGGTGTCCAGCGCGTTCATAAAATAGAGCAGCGTCGAACAGCCGATATCACCGAAGGACGCATATATTTTACCTGATTTTTTCAGGCTGTTCACCGTCATCCCGAATGCTTTATACGGACATCCCGGGCAAATTGACGGCGGCCTGTTAAGCGGTTTTATATCTAATTTCTTTTCTTCGTATTTACACTGCATTCCCAGCTTCGCGCAGAGATCCTGCATCAGAAGTTCCGGCGTCCAGTTCGTGATCACAGAATATTTTTCTTTTCCGGCAACTTCTATCCCGAGCAGTCTTACTTTCTCTTCAAGGAATCTGTCCCCGTCCTCATATACCAGTATTTTTCCTTTGATCTTAGAACAGAAATCTGTAATTCTCTTTTCGGGTACGGGATAAAGGCAAGAAATGCTTAATACCGACGGTTCCAGATTTAAATATCCCAGCGATTCCTTCAGGATCATAGCCGTCTCGCCGCTTACGATAATTCCGAATTCATCTTTCCCGATTTTTTCAGTAACGAGCGGTGAGTTCTCAACATATTCGAGTACTGAGGGAATTCTTTTAGTTGTAGCTTCGTTATAGTTCTTTCTTGCTATTCCCGGCATTACCATCCAGTTCTTCATGTCCGATCCCAACTCGTGGGGAATAATCTTTCTGGGTTCTTTTGTGGTTATCAGACCTTCGGAGTGAGCCAGAATACCGGATGCCAGCACGACGACCGGCGTATTGAATTTTCTGCTTATATCAGCCGCTTCGAAAGCGATGTCGTACATTTCCTGATGGTCCCGCGGTTCAAGTACTGGTATCCTCGCCGAGGCGAAAAAGTATTTGAGGTCGATGACATGCTGCGTGCTCGAAGGCACATAGTCGGTCGCGACATACAGCACGAAAGCTCCCGCTTGTGCCGTATAGAACGCCGAAGTCGTTATCGGATCTCCGGCCTGGAAAGCGCCCGGGGTTTTCATAGTCACGACGGTATCAAAACCCGCTATTGCATGACCGATCCCGACCGCGACCGCGACCGCCTCGTTGACAGACCATCCGACGTTTATTCTGTCCTGAACTTTGCTCAGGTATTTATCGATAACTTCAGTACTCGGTGTGCCCGGATAACCGTCAGCAGCATGAAATCCCGCATGAATTACTCCAAGTGCGAAAGCCTCATTACCCTGAGCCACGAATTTACTTCCCTGTTCTGTATTTACCATATCTGTAAAGTCAGACATCAGTACTCCATTTTATTTACCATTGATACACGAATTTCAAACCATTAATACCGGGTATTAATGAAATCTCATCTCCTTTTTTAAAAACATCTCTTCGAAATGATTTGAAGTGAGAGTCAACATAAGCGTCACCCGCCGAAAGCAGAACTGTACCTACGCACATCCATATAAAATTGTTCCTTTCCTCAGTATAAGTATTCACATAATATTCGTATTCATCGATTTTCGTAAGATCATCTATCGAACGGTAATATCTGAGATCGTCTTTCGCGTTTTCCATCCTGTCATTCTGTTTGACAGCCCCGTAGAGAAAAAGCCCTTCGAACGCGATATAAACCGCGGCTTTCACGTATCTGCCGTTATATATCTGTCCCCCGCCCGGAACGATCATTGAAAGAAAAAGGGGAACTTTATGGTTCGGTTCCCCGGTTTCAGATCTTAAGGACGAGAATAAAACCAGCAGAATCATGATTATTCCCGTTCTTCGCATAAATTTAATGTCCGCCTTCGAGTGCAGAACCCATTGTAAAAATCGGAAGATAGATAGCAACAACTATACTACCTACAACAATACCCATGAAAACGATCAGCAAAGGTTCCATCAGAGATGAGAAACCCTTTATTTTAACCGCGACCTCGTCGTCATAATACTCAGCGATCTTTTTCATAAGTTCATCGATCTTACCGGTTTCCTCACCTGTTTCGAGAAGCTGTATAAACACATCGTCGAATCTGTTCGTTTTCTTGAAAGAAACTGACAATTCTATACCGGTACTTACATCTACAGCTGCTTTCTTCAAAGCTATTTCAAACACATTGTTATTTGCGACTTTACTTGAGATCTCTATGGACTCGAGCATTGACGTTCCGGATCCTAAAAGAAGTGCAAGAACGCTGGATATTCTCGATGCGATGATCTGTCGTACAAGTTCACCGAAAACAGGGGCGTTTATAGTAAATTTATCCCATGCGTTCGTTACAGGTTTGAATTTGAAAGCATATTTGACTCCGTAGAAAGCTCCTGCAAAAGAACCTATTATAAGGAAAAAATGATTCTGTATCAAAGTGGAGCCGTCGATCAGTAGCTGGGTCGGGCCCGGAAGTTCTCCTCCGAAAGATGAGAAAAGACTTTCGAATACAGGAATTATCTTCCACATGATCACAAATACGATAACGACGGTAAAAATAAGTACGAACTTAGGATACATCATGGCCGATTTGATCGCCGACTGCATCTGCTGAGTCTTTTCCATATATCTGGCGAGAGAATCCAGCGCTTTGTCAAGATTACCTGATGTCTCACCTGCCTTAACGATGTTTACATACATCTGGTCGAATATTTTCGGGTGTTTGGCAAGTGCTGCCGAAAAATCTGAACCTGCATTAATATCGTCATAAAGAGCGTTTAATGTAGCTTTCACAACCACATTCTTCTGCGAATCAGCAATATTCTTGATACTTTTTGTTAATGTAACACCTGCATTAAGGAACGTTACCATCTGCCTGGTGAAGAAAACCACATCCGCAAGTTTAACCTTTGTGGTCATCATCGTAAGCTTATCGTTTATCGCCTGAAATCCGCCGCCGCCCTTCTGCATACTGACTTCAGTAATACTCATCGGGATCATATTCTGCATCTGCAGTTTATTAACTACGTCAGCCTGGCCTCCCGCCATGTGATGGGCCGGTCCGGGTCCCCATCAATGCAGCTCCAGATTACTTCCGTGCCCTTGTGCAGCGGAAAGTGCATGCCGTGCTGCATGCCACCGTAAGGTTGGGCCATGCGCACC
>QKDR01000120.1 GCA_003252515.1 Candidatus Delongbacteria bacterium
GACGATCCCTTTTATTTCAAAATAAAGAGTATCTGACGATATGAAGATATATGCGCTCGATTGTTTACGGTCGCTTTCTGTCGAGTACGAGAAATCGAATTTCCCCGATACTGATCTTAATTTTTCTGTATCTGCAGTAATTTTCCCGGAAACTGTTTCTTTTTCTACTGTATTCAGATCGTATCTCATCAGGCTTGAACCGGACGATACGCAGGATACAACCGCCAGCGATAGAAATAATGTCAGCCAACTCAGATATTTCATCTAAAACCCCATTTCGAGCAGATAAGAACTTCGGGCGATTATCTCCGACAGTACCAAAGCTGTCTTATTTAGAGACATATCATTTATCTGATCTGTTTTATTGAGTGCTTTTTTTATCTCCGTATAATGATCAAAGAGTTCTTCAGAGCTCTGATGATAGAATGATTCATCACTGCTGAAGATACCGTCCATTATTTTCTCTGCTTCTTCTATCCTTCCCAGTCTGAAAAGCACCCAGGCTTTCGTATCAAGAAAAGTAATGCTTTCCTGCCGCATAGAGAGAGCTTTGTCTACCATTTCCAGTGCTTTATCAAGTTCGATCCCTTTCACCGCGAGTATATATGAATAATTATTCAGTATTTCAGGATCATCGGGTAGTTTTTTTAATGAGTTCTCATACAGCTTTATGGACAGACCTTCATAACCGGCTTTTGAATACTCATTGGCGATCAGTTCATAGATAAAATCACTCTCGGGATTTCCATTTATGATCCTGTCGTAAATAATACCTGCATTTACCGTGTCTTTCCCGGTCAGATAAAGAGACGCCAGCCTGAGATCCAAGGAACTTTCCGGGAACTTCCTTATTCCATCGAGCAGCATATTAACAGCTCTTGCATATTCCGAGTTCTCAGCGAGATATTCAGCATTATCGTAATAGTATCCGGCTTCGCCGTAATTATACCGGTTCATTTTTCTGAGAATATCACCAGCCTTGCCACTCTCACCAAGATCATTATATTCATAAAAAGCCATACTATAGAAAGAATAGGGAAGATCGCGGTATTTTTCCTCAAGCTCATCCAATATCCTGTCCATTTCAGCGGTATTTTTCTTTAATCTCGACTGTACCATGAAAATTATACTGCTGAAGAAATAATCGTTGTTCCTGTCTGGTTCTTCAGGATATATATCGTTCACGAAATCGAGAAAGCCGTCGGCGTCTGTAAATGAATATACTTTATCGGACAATTTCTGTTTTATGACTGCCGAGGCGGTAGTTGTCTCACCCAGCTTATCCAGATCGCTGATTATCCTGTCCAGAACAAAATCAGCTTCATATCTGCCCGGTTCAAGACTAAGATACAGATATATCCCGAATTTACCGAGGTTATATCCTGAATCGTACAGCTCCTTCAGCATTGAATAACCTTCATCTTTCTTGCCGGAAAGGATATTTCTGACAGCAAGGTTGAATTTGACGGCCTCACTGTTGGTTTTCAGGTATGCTATCTGAAAATTTTCTTCCGCTCTTTCCGCACTTCCCGACTGTTCATAATAAAGTCCGTTAAGAAAATACCTGACCCCCTGTGTATTGTAATTCGAGTATTCCTTTTTTGTGAAAGAAAATACCTGAACGGAAATGAGCAGCAGTAAAAAAAATCTCTTCATGGATGCCTCAATTGAATACTGAAATTATTATCCTGTTCTTTTCCGTGATAACATGCGAAGAATTGTAATCTTTCTTCAGTCTGACAGTTATTTGTACGGAATCCTTGAACTCAAAGAACTTGACCGTTCCGACTATAGCTTTATTGTACACGTAATTTTTTACTTTATCCGAGAAACTTCCCTTGTAGAAACTGATATTGAAAAAATTATCTCCCGAAAAGAATGTCGTAATGTTCGATCTCGGATCGTCACCTTTATAATCAAGCGAGATAAGCACGCCGTTGTTCTTTTCCGAGATATTCAGATCGGAAACCGAATAAGATATTTTATCTGCCGGAGTGATTCTTTTTTCCTGATTTACGATGATCTTACCGTCTGACTGTGCGGGGCTCACTTTGGATATCACCGCCCTTTTTACGCTTTCGTCTTTTTTCACAGGATCTTCAACTGCAGGTTTTAACGCCGAACAGGATCCGATCATGAATATCATTATTGAATTCAGCAGTATTTTTGTGATTTTCACGGATGCTCCTTGTTACCTGTTAATCTTACATCTCAAATATACTAAAGTTCTTTCTTTTCCGCCTTAAATTCTTCAATTCTTTTTAAAAGGTCTTTTACGCTGTCCAGGCCGAGCTTATACCCTATTTTAGAGAATACCTTCTCGGCTTTTACTGCTGTCTCTTCCGCCTTCCTGATATCCTTTATATCCTCGAAATATGTATACGCAAGATTATAGAGAGCTTTTCCTTCAGAATGAATATCGTCATGCTTTTTTGAGTACTCGATCTGTTTCCCGTAATATTCTATACTTTTAACAAGATCACCTGTTTCGGCGTAACAGTTCGCAAGGTTGCCGTAACCGTGACCGACCATTTCTATGTTACCGATACTTTCGGCGAATTTTACGTTAGACTTGTAAATTTCAATTGCTTTCCTGTATTCTTTTTTATGAAAATAAATATCCCCTTTATTGTCATTAAGAATAGACAGTCTGATTTTATCACCGGTTTTCTTTAATATTGACTCCCTCTCTAAACAGTATTTAAAAGCTTCATTATATTTCTGCTGCTCCAACATTATATTATAGATGTTCTGCAGAAGTAATTCTTTTAAATGAAGCTTACCGGTTCTCTCCACAAGTTTTATTCCCTCTTTTATATATTTTTCGGATGTTTTATATTTACCTTTTATATAACTTACTCTCGAAAGACCGTCAAGCGCTCTCATTATCAGATCGTAGTTATGTATCTTCTTTGCTTCAATAAATACTTTACCGTAATATTCTTCTGCTTCTTCCATTTTACCAGTCTGACCATAAGCCGCAGCAATATTCTGAAGAGCAGTGAATTTCTCACTGCACATTCCTTCCGAATCAGCTATTTCCAGCATTTTTCTGTAGTAAAAATCAGACATCTTAAAATTTCTTTTTATAAAATGATAAAGGCCTTTTGCACATTCAAGATCAATTATATATTTAGAAGTGCCGTATGATCTGATCTTACTGCTTGCACCGATTATCATCTCTTTCATTTTCTCTATTTCCCCTGTCCTATAATAGACATACGACATCTCAATTAATGCTTCAAGCAGAAGCTTATTATCATGTATCTCGAGATTATGAAACAGATTTAAAGAATCCTTATATTTTGATTCTCTTCTAAGAATAGTCATCTTCTTGACCATAGCTTTCTCATATAAATAACCATTTGAGCCTGAAACTATCGCTATTTTGTTGCATATTTCTATGGCCTTATCTCTTTTCTCGGTGGTCTTATAAATGTCATAATCAATAAAATAACTGTTAAGTTTCTCTTCTTTCGGCATTTTATATTTTCTGTACATCCTGAGGAAATCAAAAGCCTCTTTGAATCTGAACTTGGATTTAGCCGATTCAGCTGATCTCAGCAGATAATATTTTGCTTTTCCCTTATCGTTCGTGTGCCTGTAATGGAATGCAAGAAGCTCGTAGGCTGATGAGACATTTTCTCCATAATTCCTCTCATAAAGCTGAGCTATCTTCAGATGATATTTTCTCCTCAGTGAAAAAAGCAGGGTTTCGTAAGCAACCTCCTGGGTAATTGCATGCTTGAATAAATATTCGTTCTCACTTGTTTCTTCAAATATCGTAAGATCTACTTTAGTCAGGTCGAAAAGACTGTCTTTTATATCCAGACGGTCAGCGATCTCCTTCAGGTTCTGAAGCTGTTTGAGAATATCGAACTGGAATACCCTGCCTATTACCGATGCTATTTTAAGTATAGTCTTACTGTTCTCGTCAAGTTTGTCGATCCTGGACAATACGATGTCATTAACGTTATCCGGTATACTTACAGTTTTCATTGAAGGCTTTATCTTATACCTTACTGAAGATTTCTCAAGCACAGCAAGTGCTTTATCTCTTTCCGACATGAATGTGTCATCGATCTTAATTTCTTCATTACCTTCCCTGTCAGGGATCAGACTCCCTTCGTTCTTAAGACCGAGAAGTATCTCTTCCATAAAGAAAGGATTTCCTTTCGTTTTCTGGTATATCTGGTCGTATATCTTTGTCGGGAGCCCGGACAGATTGAATTTTTCGGTAAGAAATTCTTTACCTTCCTCTTTTTCCAGATTTCTCAGCTCAAGTGTATATGAAGTATCATATTCCTCAAAATGAACCAGCAATCTATCCGGTCTGTAAACAAAATTAAGGCTGCAGGGATAGTTGGCAGCGTCTAAAATGTTAAGCAGCGAAAAGAAAAAATCAGCGGAAGCCTGATCCAGCCAGTGAGCGTCCTCAAGATAAAGCACAGATTTTTTCTCCGTCAGGATATAGTTGAAGATGGTAATACTGACCTCAGTGAAAAAATCCTTCAGGCCGGGATCATTGGTATCGGATCTTTTTTCTTTCCACGAAAGAAATTCCGCATAAAGCTCCGCATTCCCTTCTTCGCCAGATGCTCTGAGCAGTTCTTTAAGCTTCTTGAGTTTCTCTTTTTCGCTGTCGAATATTGTTACTCCCGCGAACTTAGCTATATATTCCTTTACTGCAAAATACGTATTGTTCTTCGTATAAGACAGGCAGTTTATCAGGTAACATTCCGTATCTTTTTTCCTGTCCTCAAAAAGTTTATTCACAAGTACCGATTTGCCGAGACCGGCTTCAGCCTTGATATTTACCAGAACAGCTTTCTTTCTTCTTAACAGGCTGGAATATTCCGCAAGCTCTTTCTTTCTTCCTATCAGCCTGAATCTCTTACTTTTTCTTGTCTCAAGCACTCTAGACAGACTGTACGCCGAAAATAGTCCGGAAACTCCCTTCAGCTTAAGTTTGCGTTCTTCACCTGTCTCGACCTCAGGAACTCTTTCCCTGATCTTCTCGGAAATAATGATCTCGTTGATACCTGCTGACGCCATAAGTCTTGCGCTCAGATTAACAGTGTTTCCCATCACAGTGAATTCCTGTCTGTGTGAGGCTCCTACTACACCGAAATAGATATTGCCGTTGTTCACACCTGCCCTGATATCAATTCCATCAGGCTTGTTCTGCCTGATCTCCTGAACCGCTCTTAGGGCAAACTCCTCGTTCTTTTCTGTTGAAACGGGGGCTCCGAAAAGGGCGATGATCTTATTACCCTTATCTCCCATATCTATCTTATTAATAAAGCCCTGATATTTTTTGACGGTCGCAGCTGTAAGTTTAAAGAAATCATTCAGCAGTTCGTAATTAAAACCTTTGTCGTATGTTATACCTGTGAAATTGAGGAACACTACTGCGCAGTTCCTCAGCTCACCGTGATCGAGCGCTCCCGCTTTGTCCCTTACGGCGATCTCTTCGTCAATGAAATCACCGAACCAGACTCTATCAGGTTCAGGTTTAACATATTTCTGTTTAACGGCAGGTTCGTCCGCAGCTTTTTCCCGGTTTAATAGTCGTAAATATCCGTTCGTTTCCTGAAAACGGTACTTCGCGCCATTTACGCGCATATCTTTAGTCACTATTATATCGCCTGTTCCGGCATGATGCTCGCACTCACAGGCTTCATCGAGTGTGTCACCCGCAAAAAAGTACTGCTTAATATCACTGCCAAGTTTCCCCACCAGCGACTCTCCGTGCGCCAGTCCTATCTTCATACTAACAGAGCATACGCCGGCAATAGTATTGATCTTTTTGAATTTCTTAACTGATTCCTGCATTTCCAGAGCTGTATCAAGTACCGATCCCTTACTGATACTGTCCGGAAAAAACACTGTGACAGCGTCTCCGCCGAATTTGTAAACGGAGCCTCCCCCAAGTGAAACGACAGTTATCAGTTCTTCGAAGACCTCGTTTATGATCCTTGATATTTCTTCCGATCCTTCTTTGCCTTTAGCGGTCAGTTTCTCCGACAGATTTGTGAAACCTGAAAGATCAGCGAACATTACAGATCCTCTGACCTTAACGAAATTATTCTTATTTATATTTTTATATATCCCTGCAAAATGCCTGGGTATGTATTTTGACAGCATAATCAGCCTCCATTAACCGTCTTAATGAGCGTCCAGCCAGTTATTCCCTATTCCCGCGTTTACCTCAAGGGGAACGGAAAGCTCAACTATATTTTCCATTTCATGTGTGATGAATTCCGCGAATTTTTCCGCTGTATCCTCTCTAACCTCGAATACGAGTTCGTCATGTATCTGAAGGAGCATTCTTGCATCATATCCGCTTATCTTACCGGCTATCTTTATCATAGCCATTTTTATTATATCAGCCGAAGTTCCCTGTATAGGTGCGTTCACCGCCGCTCTGACCGCCGCGCTTCTGATGTTCTTGTTCGACGATCTTATTTCCGGTATCTCTCTCTTGCGCCCGAAAAGAGTTCTTACGTAACCGTACTGCTCTATATAAAGTGTCGTATCGTCTATATATTCTTTTATCTTTCTGAACTGGCTGAAATACAGATCGATGAAATCCGAAGCTTCCTGATAACTGATACCCATATCCTCGCTCAGGCCGAATTTAGATTTACCGTAAAGGACAGCGAAATTCGCGGTTTTTGCTCTGTTGCGCATTTCCTTTGTCACTTCACTGACAGGGACCCCAAACAGCTTGGATGCTGTTGCTGAATGTATATCAATCCCGTTATTAAAAGCTTCGGTCAGATTCTCGTCCCTGCAGAAATGCGCAAGGATCCTCAGCTCGATCTGAGAGTAATCGGCAGATACGATCTTATATCCTTTTTCAGCCACGAAAGCTGTCCTGATCTTTTCCCCGAGCTCGTTCTTTATCGGAATGCTCTGAAGATTAGGATTTGCTGATGACAGCCTTCCCGTTGTCGCCACATACTGCAGAAAAGAAGTGTGTATCCTGCCTGTAGGTTCATAAATATATTTGATCAGTCCGGCGGCATATGTGTTGTTCAGCTTTGTAAATTCCCTGTACTTCAGAAGCAGCTCAGCTACCGGAGATCCCTCGTAAGCAAGCTTCCTGAGCACTGCGTGATCAGTCGAATAAGTTCCGCTGGTTCCTTTTCTGCCGCTCTTCAGCCCGAGTTTCACGAACAGCACCTCGCTCAGCTGCTTCGGCGAATCAAGATTGAACTCTTCGCCGGTCAGAGTCCATACAGCTTTCTGCAGCTCTTTCGCTCCTGACTCCATTTCTGTTGAAATATTCTCCAAAACCGGTCTGTCTATTTTAATACCGGCCCTCTCTATGAGGAAAAGCACTCCGGTTAAAGGCATCTCCATTTCATAAAATATTTTTTCGACCTCATCATTTATCCCGAGCTCTTCTTTCAGTTTGAAAAAACTTCTGAATATAAGCTCTGCACTTTCACATCTGTAAATCTTCGTTTCGAACTTACTCTCTTTTTCATTGAGCGTAAAATAGTGAAAAAAATTCCTGCCAATAGATGAAAGATCATGATTGTTTGTACCTGTTCTTACAAGAAAATCAGCAATAAGGACATCGAACATTTTACATTTTATAGAAATACCGTAGTTTTTCAGTGCATGCATGGTTCTTTTAATGTCATATCCGATCAGTGTAATTTCATCATCCTCAAAAACCGGCCTGAAGCTTTCAAGGAACTTTATCACAGCATCACTTCCGTTTGAATCGAACAGGCTCAACTGAATATCGCCGGTCGTGAATTCTCCGCTGACAAAATAAGCTTCGTGATCTTTTACGCTCAAGGCCGCGTTCCTGATCTCAAGACCGTGAAGGAAATCACCCTCAGTTTCAATAATAAATGAGAACTTTCGCGATTTCTTTATCTTCCTTATGATCTCATCCTCTGTTTTTCTGTCGTTCACCGTTATGTAATCATAAGATTCCGGTTCGTATCTGTCACCTTTTGTTCTTTCTCCCTCAACGCCCTGCTTTTTCTCAAGGTATTCGAGATGTCTTTTCATGTTAAGTTTGTAAAAGTAGTCCGCCAGTTTCTCAAAGTCATAGCTTTTTATATGAAGCCTGTTCTCGTCAAGTTCTACCGGCAGATCGGTCTTCAAAGCAACGAGCTGAGATGATATTTTTACGATATCAGTGCTGTTCTTTAGTGATTCTCTTACTGCATTTCCGCCTATCTTTTCTATATTTTCATAAATATTTTCAATCGTTCCGTATTCCTGCAGAAGCTTAACTGCCGTTTTCTTACCGATTTTCGGGACTCCGGGTATGTTGTCAGAGGCGTCTCCGGTGAGTGTCAGAAAATCCTTTATCTGATCTGGATAAAGTTCGAATTTCCCTTTTACACCTTCTCTGTCATAAATGATCTGATCTTTGGGATCATAAACAAAGACATCATCATTGACTAGCTGAGCCAGATCTTTATCCGAAGAATATATAAATACTTTATACCCGAGTTCAGGCGCTTTTTTACTGACAGTCCCGATCAGATCGTCAGCTTCATAACCTTCCATCGATATTGTTTCAATACCTGTCGCCGCGATCATTTCCATTAACAAAGGTATCTGATTTCTCAGCTCATCAGGCATCTTTTCTCTCGTTGCTTTATACTCATGATACATCTCATGCCTGAAAGTCGGAGCTGCAGTATCCAGTACGACCGCCATATATTCGGGAGCTTCGTTCTCGATGAGGCTGAAGAACGACGAAAAAAATCCGTACAGCGCAGATACGTTAAAACCCTCCTTCGTTATAAGCGGTTTCGCTCCGAACGCATAAAAAGCTCTATAGATAAGGCCATAGCCGTCGATCAGGTATAATTTCTTTTCTTCCGGTCCGTTCAAAATACTTCCCTGTTTTTATCTGAAAAAATAAGATTTATGACCGTCAAATGCAAACGAAATCAGAACTAAAAAATACGCATCCGGGATTCCGCACCTGAATTTCTGCATTTCATCATATCAAAATGTTGATCTGTGAATTATTATCTTTATGTAGACAGATTAATAAGTTATATTTTAATGTGATAAAAAATAATTAAAATAGAATAAGGAAAAAAAATGAAGAAACTTACATTCATGATGATCGTGCTTCTTGCTGTCGTTCTCAGTGCACAGGATATGCTGACAAAAACCCTCCCGAACGGTCTGGAGGTCGTTGTAAAAAAGAACACCAGCAACAGTTCAGTGGGATTCTTCATGTTCGTAAAGACCGGATCGATCCATGAAGGGGAATATATGGGAAAAGGACTTTCACATTATCTCGAACATATTGTATCCGGCGGTTCAACGAAAGAGCATACTGAAGCATGGCATCAGAATAAAAGAAAGGAAATAGGCGCGATCTCGAACGCTTATACTACTTTCGGGGCTACAGTATATTATATGCAGGCCGACAAACAGTTCGCAGACGACTGTCTTTATCTGGTGGCTGACAACGTCATGAACTGTTCTTTTGATTCATCCGAAGTTACCAGAGAGAAAGATGTTATCGTCAAGGAATTCGTCTATAGAGTTGCTTCCCCGATGGCAAAGTTGGGTAACAGAATGAGATACAATACTTTCCAGACCTCCAATGTCAGGAACGAGGTGATCGGAGAGATCGAGATATTCAAAAAGAACTCCCGTGAAGACATGATGGACTACTATAACAGAAGATATATGCCGAACAATTCAGTTTTCGTTGCAGTGGGAGATCTTGAACCCGCAGAAATGATGACAAAGATCGAGGAAACATTCAAAACCTGGGAGAGGGGAGTACTCGTTCCCGTTCCTCAGCCGAAAGAACAGATCAGGCCCGGTAATATCAGATATATCGAGGAATTCGAGATCCAGCAGCCGAGAGGTTATGTAACAAAGCTGATTCCGTCTTCCGCTACAGACGATTTCGCTGCTCTGACTATGGCTTCATCAATACTTTTTGAAAAAAGGAACTCTCCTGTCCAGTACAAGCTTGTTGAAGAAGAAAAGCTGGTAAACTGGATATACGGTTATTTCAACGACGGCGGTTATTTCCCCGAAACGATGCTGCAGTTCGCTTTCGAGTGCAAAGATCCGGCAAACTTGGACAAAACAGTTGAAAGAATAGATCAGATAATTGCTGAAACAGCCCAGAAGGGCGTAACACAGAAACAGATAGACGAGGTCATTAACCGTGAAAAAGCACAGAAAATACTTAGAACACCTTCTCTTGACAGGGATGCTCAGAATATAGGCTGGACAATGCTGGTATACGGGATCCCTGACAATTTTGATATTCAGATAGCTCAGTTCGAGAAACTCACTCCCGCGCAGGTCAATGAAGCTATAAAAAAATACTTCGTTCCTGATAACAGAGTAATATTCTACGGGGTCCCGACAGGTCAGAAACAGGCACTTGAAGAAAGCGATAGAGAGATCGTAAAAACCGAACCTGAAAAGACCGTTATTGACAACGGCCTGACTATGCTTTTCAAACAGAATAATACCGATCCGGTTATACAGGGACAGATATTTATGCCCGTTTCAACGGATTATGAAACGGCTGATAACGCCGGATTACTGCAGTTCACTGCCGAAATGCTTCAGTCCGGCGGAACAAAGCAATATTCATCAATGGATATTTCATCCTGGCTGGAAGACCATGCCGTAAGACTTAGAATGGAAATGTCACCAGCAGGACTTTATGTCAGTTTCAAGTGCCTTAAAGACGATCGTGCTGAGCTTATGAAAAGACTGTACTCCATGTTTAAAGAACCCGTTTTTGATGAAAAAGAACTGATCCTCGCAAAAGAAAGAGAAGACGCTTCTTACAAGAGAAGTCAAAGTGATCCTGATACTGAATATGACGAATTTAAATCTGCAGTCCTTTACAAAGGGCAGAAAGCCGGTCTTACATATAAGGAAAAGAACGATATCATACAATCGGTCGGGAGAAAAGACCTGATAGAACTTTATAAAAAATATTTCAAGGCCGAGAATCTTATCGTAACTCTGTTCGGAGACATTGATAAAAAAGAGGCTGAAAAGCTGGCGCTTGATATAAAAAAGAATATCCCTTCCGGCAAAATCACGGGTAACAGAACTCCTATCTCGGTTCCCAAACTTAACGACACGTTCGTTAATGAATGTGAATTCGAGCAGGTCAATATTGATATAAATTTTCAGGCTCCTTTACAGGATGATCCGGATTATTTTACCATGACAGCACTTAATCAGGTGATGTCGAACGGATTCTCGGGCAGGCTGATGAAAGCTACAAGGGTGGACAACGATCTGGTCTATTCGGCATATTCATATTATTCAGGAAATAAAGATTACGGATTCTACAGGATATCAGCCCAGACATCAATAGGGAAAAAAGATGAACTGGTTAAAGTGCTTAAGCATGAAGTACAGAGGCTTATTGACGGCGATATTACGCAGGAAGAAATTGACCTGTCCGTCGAGTCTTACGCAAAAATGCTTGACAGTTATTTTACGGACAATCAGCTTGTCGGTACGATGACCAGGTATGAATCTATAGGACTCGGCTATAATTTCCTGAAAGAATCCCTTAAAGACCTTAAAAAAGTGACACCTGAAATGATCAAAGCCGTAGCGGATAAATATCTTACGAACGCCGCAATCATAATATCACAGCCTTCGCCGGATGTCAAAAGGGTCGTAGAATAAACTCTTTTATAACGAAAATGGCGGTCAAATTGTACCGCCCTTTTTTATTCTTTTTTTAATGAGAATGAAAATTCTATACCCTGCTCAAGAGCTTTTGCGGTTATCTCGCCATTATGAAAATTCACCGCATTTTTTACGATAGACAGGCCAAGTCCGGTCCCGCCCAAGGCTCTCGACCTTCCTTTATCAATCCTGTAGAATCTCTCGAAAATTCTCGCCAGATGTTCTTCCGGTATCCCTTTCCCGTCATCTGAATATTTTAGATAAAAGTAATTTTCATCTTCAAAGTGTTTCACGATACTTATTCCGCTTCCTTCTCCGGCATATTTTATGCTGTTATCGATCAGGTTCCTGAAAATTGCTTCAAGTAAGGACGGATTCCCTTTAAGCTTTATATCTCCTTTTAACGATACTGATATATTCATATTGGCTTTCTTTAATTCCGGATCCATATCGGATATTACTTCCGCGATCAGCTCGTTTAAGTTAACTCTTGCTATTTCATAAAGTTTTTTGACTTCATCAATTTTGTTAAGCACAGAGATATCACTGATCAGAGTATCCAGCCTGCTGATCTGATTATACGATCTTTGGATATAATCTTTGATCTTTTCTTCGGGAATATCTTTGTTCAATAATATAGTCTGAAGGAATCCCGAGACCGCCGTGACAGGCGTTTTTAACTCATGGGAGATATTGGCGATCAGTTGCTGTTTGATTATCTTCTGATTTTCAGGTTCTGTTATATCATTTATTATTATCTCATAGCTGTTATCACCGAACATCAGAAAATAAAAGTCGAAAATCTGCTGATTTTTACTGACGATCGAATGAATGACATTCTTTTCTTTATCTAAAGTATATTCACCTTTAATATTGCTTTTCAAGATCTTTAAAAACTCATCAATCACGTTACAGCCTTTAAATTCTGCGAACATATTCTTAAATCCGCCTTCGGTAAGGATATCAAGATAGTTGATAAAATTCTTATTCGATAAAAGAAGGACTGAATCGGAGGAGAATATCCCGATACCTTCTTTGGAAATGGACAGATGCTGAATGAATTTCTCTTTTTCAAGAGAAAGCTTCTTCTGTGTAGACCTGAGATTCAGGTACACTTTTTTTATCTGGTTGCTGATAGCACCGAGTTCATTATTCCGGAATTCAGTGACATCTGAAATATCCTCGCCGGATGCCATTGCTGTAGAAAATTTCCTCAGAAGCTGCACCGATCGTCCGAAATGATCAGATATGTAGATGAGAAAGAAAGTTAGAACAATAAATATGAACAGAAGAAATAGAATAAAGATACGGTCAACCGAAAGGAGATGTTTAATATTTGCGGTTAAAGGTAAAGCCGTACGTATAAAAATATTGTTCTGTTTTCTCGCATAATAAAAATATTCGACACCGGTAGAACCTGAGATCCTTAAATCTGTTCCAATACCGCTGATCT
>QKDR01000044.1 GCA_003252515.1 Candidatus Delongbacteria bacterium
TTCAAATTCGTTATTACTCCGATGATCATCGCCGCTATAGGTATCATTCTGTCGCTTATCGGTATATTCATGGTAAAAACAAAAGAGGGCGCGAACCAGAGAGAACTTCTTGCTTCACTGGCAAAAGGAGTGAACATCAGTTCCGTTCTTATAGCGATCTCCGCATATTTTCTTCTGAGATATCTGAACCTTGACAATTATATGGGAATACTGGGTTCTATTATTACCGGTCTTATTACTGGTATCGTTATCGGAAAAGCTACAGAATATTACACTTCTCATTCCTTCAAACCTACGCAGAACGTAGCCGACAACGCCAAAACTGGTCATGCGACCGTAATTATCTCCGGTATAGGTCTGGGAATGCTCTCGACAGCTATTCCGGTAGTAGCGGTTTCGGCAGGTATTTTCCTTGCATTCATGTTCGCGGCTTCATGGGACGCTACTAACATCACAATGGGTCTTTACGGAATAGGTATTGCCGCTGTAGGTATGCTCTCGACCCTCGGTATCACTCTTGCGACTGACGCGTACGGACCGATCGCCGACAACGCGGGCGGCAATGCAGAGATGAGCGGACTTGGTGCTGAAGTAAGAAAAAGAACTGACGCACTGGATGCTCTCGGTAACACGACAGCGGCAACAGGAAAAGGTTTCGCGATAGGTTCGGCAGCCCTTACGGCACTTGCACTTCTCGCTTCTTACGTTGACGAGATCAAGATCGCAATGATGAGGCTAAAAATAGAGACTCTGGAATTTGCGGACAACGTAGCTGTTGAATCTGCTACCCTTAAAGATTTCATGACCCACTTTGACGTTACTCTTATGAACCCGATCGTACTTATCGGTATCATGATCGGAGCTATGATGGCCTTCATGTTCAGCGGTCTTACAATGATGGCTGTAGGAAGAGCTGCCGGTTCAATGGTGGACGAGGTAAGAAGGCAGTTCAGAGAGATCAAAGGTATCATGGACGGAACAGGGGAACCTGATTACGCACGCTGCGTTGCGATTTCGACGAAAGGAGCTCAGAAAGAGATGATGCTTCCTTCGCTTCTCGCTATCATCATTCCTATTTTGACAGGCTGGGTATTCGGCGTGGCAGGTGTTATGGGTCTTCTGATCGGCGGAACTTCTTCAGGTTTCGTGCTCGCTATTTTCATGGCCAATTCAGGCGGCGCATGGGACAACGCCAAGAAATATATCGAGGAAGGCAACAACGGCGGTAAAGGTTCCGACGCTCACAAAGCGGCAGTTACCGGTGATACCGTAGGTGATCCGTTCAAGGATACTTCAGGACCTTCACTGAATATCCTTATCAAGCTGATGAGCATGGTTTCGATCGTGATGGTCGGACTGACAGTAGGTTACAGTTTATTCTAGAAGCAATTCGAATAAATGAAAAACCCCGGAAATTCCGGGGTTTTTTTGTTTAATTTCTCGATCAGATATCCTTTTTATATATAGTCTGCGTAGGGAACGCGAACTCAAGTTTATTGTCGTTGAACTTGTGCAGGATCTCCAGATTCACCTTCGACTGCGCTGCCAGAATGTCGGCTTCCTTCTTAATATAATAAATGAAAATAATACCTAAATTGAAATCACCGAAATTGTTGAAGGAGATCACTCGGTCCGGCGTAAGTATATCCTGATTACCGTCCACGATACCGTGAAGTATGCTCATCGCGAGTTCCATTTTATCAGGCGGCGTGTCATAAGTGAGCCCCAGATTCGTTACTACTTTCCTCGACGGTTCGGCGGAAATGTTCTCTATGCTTGATTCGGAAAAATTGGAGTTTGGTACTGTGATGATCCTGTTCTGCAGAGTCTTTATCCTGGTGCTTCTTATCCCTACTTCGGTCACGAAACCGTCGTGTCCGCCTATTATCACCCTGTCGCCGATTTTGAAGGGCTTGTCTATGAATATCATTACTCCGCCGAAGATGTTCTTGACCGTGTCCTGAGCCGCCAGAGCCAGAGCCAGACCGCCGATACCGAGCCCGGCGATAAGAGCCATGATATCGAATCCCGCATTGTCCAGACCGACGATGATGCCCAGTATCCACAGAACACTTTTAAGTCCTTTCCGGAGCACCGGAACGATCTGGTCGTCGAAAGTGTTCTCGCTCTTCTCGGCCATCGGGACGATGACCTCGGCGAAGATCGCGTCCACCGCTCTTACCAGAAGCCAGGTCAGCGTGCCTATCAGCAGGAAAGTGAACGCGTGGTTCAGAACCGTGTCGGCGGTGGGGGAGAAATGGAGCCTGTTGACGCCCAGCCAGGCGCCCAGAATGATAATTGAGAAAACGACCGGTTTTTCCACAACCTCGATCAGCGCGTCGTCGAGCGTGTTCTTGGTTTTGGCGGTCAGTTTTTTGAACACAGCCCTGAACACCCAGTAAATAATCTTGGACAGCACTACGCCGCCCAGCAGGAACAGAAGCGAGTAGAACCAGTTCTCGGCCGTGTTCCCGTAAAATTCCTTTGCGAAAAATTCGTTCATATTAACCTCAGAATTAATGTTTTACACTTTTCCGACGGGAGCAAGATAAATGACGAATTCGTCTTTTCCGTTCACAGAGACGAATCTGTCCGCCAGCTTCTGGTCATAAGCTCCGATCCCGCATGTGCCGCATCCGACCGCTTCGACGGCAAGATAAAGGTTCTGGCACAAATGTCCCGCGTCAATGGCGACCAGCTTGGCTGAAGCCTGAGCGTACCGCCATTCGGTCCTGTAGGGTATCGCCGACCAGATAAAATATACGGCGGCTTTCCAAAACTGCTCAAGTGTCGCTGCGTCGAGATACTTTTCCATTCCTTTTTCATATTTTTTTTCAAGATAAATAGAATGCTCCAGCGGAAGATAACGGTATAACCCTTTGTCTATTCCTTCGACGTTCCATATAAAAAGGTATGTTTCGAAAGGATGTCTCGCTCCTCCGGACGGTACTGTCCGGAAAGAGCGTCTCCCTGATTTTTTCTTGAATCCCTGCGTGGCGTAAAGCAGGAAAGAAAGCTCCTCCATTGTCAGGGGATCAGGTTTGTACTTCCTTCTGCTTTTCCTGTTCAGAATGGCGTCTTTTAATGCGATCTTGCCGATGCTGACGCATTTTTCGATCGGGATAAGAGGTATTACTTTACCGTTCTCGTCGAAAGGTTTTTCGAATGGAGGAATGGGCAGTTTCTTTGATTGGTCGCAGTTATCGAAATCTATGCTGTTCCACTCTGATCGTAGAAATTTTCTGTCTTTTTTAAGTCTTCTCTGAAGGTCCATACAGTCCTCCTGAATTATTAGAATTTAGGTAAGAATATTATAAGCCCCACTACGACCGAAACAACTGCTGCGACAAGTACCATCGAGGCGCACAGATCCTTTATCACACCAATAAGATTATCGTGCCCGGGAGATACGAAATCAGCTATTCTTTCAACTGCCGAATTGAATATCTCTGAGACCATGACGAATCCGATTACTATGGTCACAAACATCCACTCTAAAGATGTAAGTTC
>QKDR01000112.1 GCA_003252515.1 Candidatus Delongbacteria bacterium
ATTTCGGCAAGATCGGTCTGCGACGACTGGAGAAAAACGATATCTCCGGATATCAAAAAGTCCGGATCGCCTATACTTCTCGTCGGGGATTACGCGGGCGCCGCGCTCGGTGGATCGATATTCTTCGACAAACTCGGACAGCTTGGTACAAAGGTCCCTGAAGTCAAAAAGGAATCGGCGAAAGCGGTTTACGAGCTTATGTATGAGAATATCAGAAAAGGCAATATAGTTTCGGCGTCTGACGTCAGTGAAGGAGGAGCTCTCATCACTCTCGCGGAAATGTGCATAGCCGGTAAAAAGGGGTTCGATATTTTCGTCAACGACAAGGTGAAAACTCTGTTCGCTGAAGTCCCCGCGGCATTCGTTGTGGAAATGAAGGATCTGGAATCTGCCGACGCACTTATCGACACAGGCTATGCGACACAGCTCGGTACGACCACTTCAAAATACAGGGCTTCGGTTTCAGACTTCAAAGATAAATTCATAGATATGGACATGACGGAAGTCGAGAACGCCTGGAAAAAACCGTTCATGAAATATTTCAGATAATGCTGAAGATCACTTCAATAGAGAAAGATTCCCCGGCTGCAGACAGCGGATTTAAAAAAAACGACCGTATCGTGAGCATCAACGGGAATTCTATTGAAGACGCGCTCGATTTTAATTTTTATTCTGCCGATGACGAACAGGAGATCGTTCTTTTACGTGGCGGCGTCGAAGTAGTGTTAAGCGCAGGACAATACGATCTTGAAGGGATCGAAACTGAAGAACTTAAGATAAAACACTGCGGCAACAAATGCGTCTTCTGTTTTATAGACCAGAATCCTAAAAGTCTCAGAAAAACTCTTTACGTCAAGGATGAGGATTACAGGTATTCGTTTCTTTACGGAAATTATTTCACACTTACGAATCTAAGTTCGAAGGATATCGAAAAAATACTTAAAATGAGGCTGAGTCCTCTTTATGTTTCGGTACACGCGACGGATCCAGATGTAAGAAAAGTTTTACTCGGACTGAAGAAGGAAGACGAATTCGAAAGGAAGCTGAGAGTTCTGATCGAAGGCGGGATCGAGATACACACGCAGATCGTTATGTGTCCGGGAATAAATGACGGAAAAGTTCTGAGGAAAACGATATCCGATTTGGCGGCGTATCACCCGGGAGTGCGGTCGGTGGCGGTAGTTCCGGTCGGGCTTACTTCGCACAGGAGAAAACTTCCAACAATACCGCCCGTCTCAGAAAAGTGCGCCTCAGACACACTCGACATTATCGATAAATTCAACAAAAAGTACCTGAAGGAACTCGGTACGAATTTCGTCTTCGGCGCCGATGAGCTGTACCTGAAGTCGGGAAGAGATCTCCCTCCCGCCGACTATTACGAAGGATATCTTCAGTATGAGGACGGTATAGGCATGACAAGATTTTTCATTGACGCCTTCGAAGAGTCGAAGAAGAACATCCCAAAATCGGTCAAAAAACAGACTACAGTTAAGATAGTGACAGGAGATCTGTTCTTTCCCGTCCTGAAAAAATTCGTTCTTCCCGAATTTAATAAGGTAAAAAATCTGAATACAGAGCTGGTAAAAGCTGAAAACTCGATATTCGGAAGTTCTGTTACGGTCGCGGGTCTTTTGAGCGGGGAAGACATTATCAGAGCTGCGGGTAATGCGGAGAACGGGAACGATATTCTGCTTATACCTTCGACCTGCATCAATACGGACGGTTTTCTACTTGACGACCTTACCATAAACGATATAGTTAAAAATACAGGATACCGGGTAATGTATCTGGAGGATCCTGCCGAAGTGTTTGACAAATTATGATAAATATCATGTATTTGTGTGTTAGCAAATCTTATATTTAGCGCTATTGATAATAAGGGGGCGTTTCATGCTGGAAGTTACTGATATTGCTATTGAAAAAATAAAGCCTGTTCTGGATCAGAAAGAAAATAAAGGCCAGTTCGTAAGGGTGTATTTTGACGGGATCGGCTGAGGCGGACCTAGACTGGGCGTCGCCCTTGACGGAAAGAACGATAACGATAAGATCGTGAAAATATCAAACATAGAATTCCTTGTTGATCCGAGAAGCGAAGAGCTTCTTAAAAGGTACGGCGGAGCGGTCCTCGACTATACCGAAAGAAAATTCTACGGAGCCGGATTTACGATAAAGCTCAGAGATGTAGTCGACTGCTAAATCATAAAAATTACGGTTTGTTTTTTAATATTTTTAGCTTAACTTTACTGCCATGAGGCGAAGAGATTCTATAATACTCACGGCAGTTTTTTTTATGTTAACGCTCGTTTATTCAGCAGGTCTGACTGACTATACCGAAAGAGCCGGTAAGATCACTGCCGATTCATTATATATAGAATCCGTGATCGATTCTCTGACATCCGTATATGTTAAAGGGGAGATCAGAGAACTTCTTGGAAGCATATCGAGTTCGAAGAAAATATTCAGGCCGTTCAAAGTCGATATCTATAAACCTCAGAAACATAAATACTTCATAGAGAAGCAAACGGAAATGACGGTTTCGGAGATACTTGGCTTTATAAGCGAACTGACAGAGAAAGCGAAAATTCTGCGTATAAATAAGCTCGATCTGGATAACGGAAAGAATTTTAAACTTACGGATAATTCATTTAAAGACCTTGATAAGGAAACTGATTACCGTTCGAAAGAAAAGATCATGTCGATAATCGAGGAGTCAGCGCTTAAATCGGACAAGAAAAGTTCACTCGAATGGATATGGGGAAAAAGCCCGGACAACGACGCTTATTATTCGACGAAACTGACTTACTTCGACGACCAGTTCTCGCTATATCCCGAGTACAGGTTCTACATCGGTACCGACCCGTTCAGAGATAAAAAGAGCTGGTTCTTCTCGCTTGATGACCACCCCAAACTACAGACTCATGAGGCTTTCGCATCAACCGAGTCTGTTAAAACCGAAAATGAAGAAATGCGGGTAGAAACCGGAGATACTGCGATTACTGACGGATTTGAAGAAACCGTATCAGAAGTGACAGTAACCGAAACAGCGGAAGTATTCGACTGCGGATGCAGTGATCCCGTTCCGGATTTTACTCTTGACATTGTGTTTTATGAAAAGCGTGACGATAAGCAGGTCGCTGTAAACAGAACGATGAAATTTTCCGAACTTTTCGATTCCGAGACAGGGAGAGTTGATACAAGATTCATAAGACTGACCGGAACTGATTATTCATTCGACGCCGGCGAAGTGAGTAAAACAGAATCGGAATCCGTCATTGATATTACGGGCGATGTGAAGCTTTGTGCTGACAGGCTCAGAAAGCATTTATCTGAAGGGATCACGAAACCGAACATGAAAAGGACGGCCGAACTCATCTACTCAAAAGACAGGAACGGCATGTCGTATTACGCCGCCGTCATAACAGTCTACGACGGTCAGGCCACATTTTTTACGGAATATAAGATCTACGCATCGTCAGAAGTCCGAAAAGACAGGAACAGCTGG
>QKDR01000137.1 GCA_003252515.1 Candidatus Delongbacteria bacterium
CGAGAGGGGTGCGATGGGGCTTATAAACCAGAGATACCAGCCGATTCAGATGCTCGGTCAGGGAGGGTTCGGGAGTGTTTTTAAAGTTGCAGATCAGTTCGAGTACGGAAAAATACTGGCTCTTAAAAAGATCAAGACCGACGTTATATCCCGGAAAGCCATAAAAGTATTCAAGCATGAATTCAAATTTTTGATCTCCCTGATCCATCCCAATCTTGTCAAAGTTCACGATTTCGATATTGATAAAGATAGTGAAGAACTCTTTTTTACAATGGAGTACATTCAGGGGAAGTCTCTGTATAAATCACTTAAAGAAAGTTTTTCATGGGAAAAAGTCGAGAACAATCTTATACAGGCGGCAAGAGCACTTTCGTATATTCATTCAAAGGATATTATACATTATGATATAAAACCGGACAATATATTCATTGACGATTACGGTAAACTTAAGCTGATGGACTTCGGTTTTGCCGGATCGAAGAACACTACAGAGATCAGGGGAACTATGCAGTTCATAGCTCCGGAACTGCTTCAGAAAAAAGATGTTACACACAGGATCGATTTTTTTTCACTCGGCGTGACATTTTATTTCAGTATATGCGGCAAACTGCCGTTCAAAGGAAAAGACAAGCACGAGATAATGGCGAACGCCATAAAAGGAGCATATCTGCCGATAGAGGAGATACGGAAAGATATACCGAAAAAACTGGCAAGAGTTATAGCTAAAATGATGCAGCCTGATCCTGAAAAACGCTATGAGAGCGCTGACGAAATCATAATGGATATTGTTAACGATAATGATAAAAAGAGCTCGGCGCAGTATCTTTTTACAAGTCTCGGTATTAGATCGTACATATCTTCCGGAAAGCTGATCGGGAGAAAAAAGGAGCTTGGCGTGCTGCTTTCTAATTCATCGAAAGTTTTCGAAGAGAAGGTGTTTTACGATAATAAACCTATTTTTCTTATCGGTCGTTACGGAATGGGTAAATCATCAATTCTGAGAGAGTACAAATATCTGATACAGCTGAACGAGAATATTGATTATTTTACGGCGAACTTCGTACGAGGTGACGAAACAAAATATCAGGCTTTCGAGATCATAATTCAGGAAATGTTCAGGGTTTACAAGCTTAATCCTGAGCAGTATCCCGGACTCAGATTCATTTTCAGCAGCGGTGGTAACGGCAGGCATGATGATGAAGATTCCGGTATGGCAAAGATCCGTAATATTGAGGAAATAGACGCTATTTCGGATTTTTTCTGTAACCTGTCCAGAAAAACGAGATTTGTGCTTGAGCTTAAAGATTTCGATAACGCCAATTCTTCTTCGATCAACCTCCTTGAAATGCTGACAAGGGAGATCAGGAGAAGTCCGGAAAAAGGAATGACGTTCATGATCGTACTTACTGTGCAGACAGAGAGTCTTAAGTCGTATCAGAAAATAACATTAAAAAGACTGAGAGATAATATTCATAAGCTTGAGATTAACAACCTCAATATTCTTGAAACTAGGGAATATATTACAAATCTGCTGATGGAAGAGAATATACCCGAAGAGATAATCAGTTTCATCCACAGGTTTACAGGCGGTATTCCGTACTATATAAATGAACTTCTTATCTATCTTTTTAACAACAATTATTTAAGCAGATCAAAGATGAAATGGTCGATCTCACCCGCTTTCATGAGCGAAGTAACTCTCGGGTTAAGGGATATTACATACAGCAATTTCAAGAAATTCTCAAATATTGAGCAGGCGATCATAAAAGAGCTTGTCATACTTGGAAGGCCTACACCTAAAAATATGCTTGAAATCGTATCAAAAGTAACAATGGTAAATAATCAGATAACCACAAAATTCATTCATAAACTTACTGATTCTGAAGTTGTTGAAAAAATTAAATATTATGACGGATACAGGTATTATCTGACCAAAAAATTATTCACGAACGCAGTGACCAAGGATTTTCAGAAAGATGACTATTCAAAATGGAATGAATCAACTGCTGTAATGATAGAGGAAAAACAGGGAATAACGCCCGATAATATTTATGCCCTTACAGACTATTATTACAGAAGCCTGAAGAAAAACAAAGAAAAAGCGATAGAAATGCTTGAGAGATCAATAAACAAGTCGTTTGAAGAAAACAACCTTGAATTCGCGGTCACAAATCTGAAAAGACTTCACGGGATAGAGAACGATCAGGAAAGGAAGATCAACACTTTCATTACTCTCATCCAGAATCTTAACATTCTGGGTAATTACGATACAGTACTTGACCTGCTCGTTAAATTCGAAGAAGAGGATCATCAGATAAATGAAGTCAATCTGCTGAAAATCAAACTGATAAAATTCGACTGTTCATCTAAAGCCGGCAGATACGACTACTTGGAAGCTACAAGAAACTGGCTGACATCGTTTAAGCCTAAAAGAACTTTGCCTGCCGAAATTAAAGCAAACTATCTTGTATGGCTGGCAGATTATTATAAGAATGACGGGATTTATGAGAAAGCGATCAAGTATTTTCACAAGGCCTTAAAAATTTACCGAAAAGGGAAAAGAGACCTGCTTGAAGCAAGAACGGTTCTGAAAATATGTAAAGTAAAAATGAAATTAGGCAGACTCAGAAATGTTCTTTTAGACATGCAGCGGTCATTTGAGGTTTTTAGAAAATATAATGAATCCGAGGATGTTCTTGAAGGCAATTTGTCTTTGGGAGATCTTTATTCAAGGCTTATGGACAGAGATAATGCCATAAAATATTACAGCGAATGCAATACAATGGCTAAAGATGAGAATAATATAGTTTATGAAGTAAAATCATCTCACAGACTTTCAGAATCTAAAATGAACAGTTTGAGTTTTTCCGATGCTCTTTCCCTTATAAATTGCGGTGTGGAGAAACCCGAAGATATTACTATCGTCGACCTGACCAGTGACATTTATTTTGAAAGGGCTGTGTTTTATTACAATACAGGTAAACTGGAAGAAGCGCTCCGCAGTATTGAGAAATCAAGGGAACTGAGAGAACTTCTCAAAAGAAATGTCAGAATGACAGAATCAATGTTCCTTAAATGTAAGATTTATCTCAGACAGAATAAACTGAACGAGGCGCAAAACACTCTGGAATCAGCAAAATATCACTGCCATAAACAAAATCTGCCTTTTACGATCAAATTCGCCATCATTGAAGCGCTTATAGGTCTTAACTCAGGTAAGTTGAGAAAGTCGTTGAAATCTCTTCTTAAGATCAGAAAAACTGTAGACGAGTTCATGCCTCTTAAAGACAGGATCGGATACAGGATAGTTCTAGCTTTGGTATATGAGAAACTGAAGGATATGAACAGCACAATGGGAACAATAGGTGAAGCTTACGCATTGTTCATTCAAAATAAAACTCTTCTTGAAGATAACAAGATACTGAATTATAAACTCATGATACTATACGATAAGATACGGTGTTACGCGGGAGATATGGAGAACGGGATAAAGGATATGTCAAATATCATTCAGTTCCTGGGTAATCACGAACTAACTTTTTATAAAGCCACGGTAAATTATAATCTCGGTAAAGTATATTTGGATTCAGATCAGAATTACAGGGCGGTATCGTGCTTCAGATCGGCAAAAAAAGAATACGAAAAATTATCTGCGGATTATCCTGAATATAAATACTGCAACGAAATGATAAAGAAAATCGAGGGTCAGGACGGCAGACAGGAATAATGTATAGTGACAACTCAAAAATACAAGTAACGGATGCATATAAGATTTATAGTCTCGTCAGAAAAAAAATCCTGAGTGAATTGTTACAAACAGTTTCTATATATTTGCTGATCCTGACAGTGTTACTTACAGCAGTTACGCTCGTAGAAATGCGGTATAATTTGAACCGCTTCTACAGAACCGCTGTATTCTATCTGATTTTAATCTCCATTATACTTTTTATCGTTTTGTTTTTAAAGAGAGTTTCAGGATATATTTTAAAATACAATAATTACAGAAGAAACCTTGTGGCTTCGGTGGATAATGATGCCGGCGGAAGTAAAATACTGCTTCTGTATGACCTGTTAAAATTCGGCAGAGTGAATGATATTGTTGATGCGGCAGTATCTGAAGTGCGAAGAACAAATGATTTTAAGAATAATATACCGGATTATTTAAAATACAGGTATATTCCTTATGCATATTCCAGATTGATTTTTTCACTAATACTTTTAATATTTCTGTTGACGGTCAGCCCGGTTTATGATTCTGCTTTAAGGATAGTGTACCACAACAGGGATTTTTTATTACCGCCGGACCATTCTCTGAAAATGGAGACCAGAGAAATATTAGTTCCGGAAAATGATTCAGTGATAATTAAATGCAGTTCGTCCGGTAACGTTCCGGATGCGCTTACATTCAGGAAACATTCAGCTGACGGCAGTATTTCCTCTCTGAAATCTGTTCATGAAGGGGATGGTTTATTCGTTGTGAGTGAACCTGCGGTAAGGTCATTCATCTGTTATTTCGAATCAGCTGAAGCTGTTTCTGACACATGTTCCGTAAACGTTCTTCAAAGACCGGAGATAGAGAAGTTATCAGTAAAAGTAATTTCACCGAGATACACAAGAATACCTGATAAGGAGTTCTGCGGTATTTTTACGGGTTTTTCAGCATACAGAGGCTCACTTGTTTTATTTTTATTAGAACCTGATGCGGCCGGATCAGATTCGGCATTTATAGAATTTTCAGACGGAACAATGAAAAAAATGCTTAATGATGACAGCGGTCAGTTTCGTGCAGAGATGAGAATAACCAAACCTTCTGAGTTCCAGATGCGGCTTTACAGAAATTCGAACGGGGTATTGCTGACAAACCAGTCGCCCGTAGTTCAGAAGATTGATGTTATTAATGATGAATATCCTTTTGTGAATATAATATATCCTGAAGAAGGAATGCTTCTTGATGAGAGTATGAACGTACCTGTATTCGCTACGGCATCGGATGATTTCGAGATCAGTAAAATAGAAGTCCACTTAAGAAAAATATCAAGATCAGATAAAGTAACGAAAGAACTGAAGTTCACGGGAGACCGTGACGGGATCACTGTTGTCAATACCTATGTTTCCTGTGAAGAACTTGATCTGCTTCCGGAAGATAAGGTCGAGTTGTTCCTGAGAGTCTATGATAATGATAATGTCTCAGGACCAAAATTTACCGATTCAAATATAAGAATCGTGGTTCTGCCGTCTGTCGAACAGTTATTCGCAAGAACAGAAAAAAATTACGAGACTCAGAAGAATACTTTTACTTCCGAACTTGAGCGGAATAAAACTATGCTTGAGAAGCTTAATGAAATGACTGAAAAACTCAAGAAAAATCAGGATATGTCCTGGGAGGACAAAAAGAAACTTGATCAGATACTGAATGAGCAGGATAATATGAACAGGAGCCTGCATGAACTTGAAGAAGAAATTGAAAGCAATATCTCGGTACTTGACGAGAACTCCCTTTTAAGCGAAGAGACAATGAATAAATATTTAAAACTTCAGGATATGGTGGACGATCTGTTCTCGAAAGATATTAAAGATAAATTGAAGAAGCTGTCCGAAGTGGCGGAAAGGGATAAATTCGATAAAAACGCATATTCAGAGATGCTTAAGAATTTTGAGGAACAGCAGGAGCAATTCAGGGAAGGTCTGGAGAAATCTATCGAAATACTTCAGCAGATCAAGAACGAGTATCTCGTTGACAGGCTTATTAAACAGATTGATGATCTGATCACTGTTCAGAATGAAATTAATTTTTCAATCAAGGACAAGGAATTCAGGAAGGAAACTCAACTTAGAAAAGAAGATAATATAGAGGAATCGTTCAGATATTTTGAGAAAGAACTGGAAAATTCGGTTGAGGAGCTTGGAGGGGCAGAGATACGGAAAATAGTAGAAAGTACAACTGAAAAAAATATTCCGGCTGATATTTCAGAAATTAAAACACAGATCGGAAAAGATCAGAAAAATTCTGCTTCGAAGACTGGAACAGTGATCTCGGCAAAAATGACCGGTATCAAGAACGACCTTACATCGCTGAAAGCAGAAATGCTCGAAGAACAGAAGAACGAACTTCAGCAAGAGATCGGCAGTGTTATATCCGACCTTCTTGACGTTTCAAGCGAAATTGAGAATATAAAAAATTTCTCTAAAGATCTCCCCCCCGAATCAGGTCATTCTTCTAAGGTGATAAGGGATTTCTCAAGGATAGGAATGAGTTTAGAAACTGCCGGTAACCGGATATTCAGTATTTCAAAAAAAACCTTCTTCATCGATAAAAAGATCATAGCGCAAGTAGGTAATATCATTGAACAGCACCAGAAAATATCAAAAGCATATACTAACAGGCTTTTCTCGTTTTCATATGAAAACAATATTGTATTGATGGGAAGTGTCAACAGACTTGCTCTGCTTTTGGCGGACGCATCGGCCGAAATGGATTCTTCCGCTTCTCCTTCAGGACTTGATGAGATGTTGAAGAAAATGGAAGACATAGCGGCAAAACAGGCCGGTCTGAATATGCAGACCTTATCAATGTCAGGTTCTGAAAACCCGGGAATGTCCCAGATGCAGGATATGATGAGCCGGCTGGCCATGGAGCAGTCTCAGTTATATGATGCTCTAATGAAAATGCAGTCAGGAATGAACAGTCCCGGAGAACAGGGAGACCCGGGAAGCAGCGGATCTCCGGGAGAAGGTTTACAGCCCGGAGGTACAGACGGGAAGGGAATTCCCGGAAGCAACGGACAGAAAGGAAATTCGGGAGCTCCTGTTCAGAGCGGTCAGGACGGAAGCAGGCCCGGCGAAAGAGGATTAGGAAAAAGACTCGGGAATATAGGATCAGAAATGAAAGAGATCGAAAAGCAGCTGCAGGATAAAAAACTTGATGAATCGCTTTTAGTAAAGCAGGATCGGGTTCTTGATAAACTTCTTGATGCCATTGAGTCGGTGAAAAGAGAAAAAGTTGACAGAAAAAGAGAAAGCAGATCGGGAAATCTAAAGGCGGTAGACCCCGGAAGTTTAGACATTCAACAGGAAAATAATCTTAAAGAAATGCTTTTAAGATCTCTAAAAGACGGCTATTCCAATGAATTTAAAATAAAGATAAAAAAATATTTCAGAGAGCTGGAAAATTAATCGGGGAGGATGAATTATGAAAAATATCAAAATGATCGCCGCGCTTCTGCTCATTGTACTTGTTTTTATATCATGTACATCTGAAAAAGATAAGCTTACCGTTGTTTCAGTAAGCTCGATTAACGGGAATATATTTCCGGTACTGAAAGATTCTGTCAATTACGGCGGAATAAGTCTGATGTCTTCTAAAATAAAAGAAATAACAGGAGAAAAAGGGATAAGGGATATCATCGGCAATTCAAATTTCATCTATGGAACGAGAGAAGCTTATTTTACTACAGGTAAAAGTGTTATAGATCTTATGAATCTGCTGAACTTCAGTTGTCTGATAGTCGGTCACCGGGAGTTTTATTTCGGTTTTAAGGAACTTGAGAATCTTTCTGAGGCTGCGGATTTTCCTTTCATATCGGCAAATCTTGTCAGCAGGGACTCATCAAGGATAGAATTCATCAAACCCTATGTTATACTTAAAGACGGAAAAAGCGCAGTGATCGGAATAAGTACCGGAAAAATTATAAAGGCGAACCTGGAAAAAGATGTCAGTTCGGTGATGGTGATCGATCCTGCGGATGCGGTTTCAGTCTATATACAGGAACTGAAGGATAAGGGAATTAAAAATATTATCGTGGCCGGGGATTTCGATTGCGGGGAAAGTTCCGGATCGAACCTGACACACTCGGAAATAGACCGGCTGTTCTCACTGAATGATATAAGTTTATTTCTTACGACAACAGAGAGAAATATTACCTGTTCACTTGCGGGAAAAAAGCCTGTTCAGAATTGCGGAATAAACGGGTCTGAAATGGTATCTTTCATTATATCCGGGAATAAAATATCAGGAATTAAACTTCACAAAATAAATTCAGACGTTGTGAGCCCTGATCCCGAGATATCTTCAAAAATGGCTGATATCAGTAATGTGATAGAATCTATCACCGGTAAAGTACTCGGTACTTCTACGGATGACATATATCACGCACAAGGGGACATATATAATTCGGAAACGCCATTGGGAAGTCTTATATCGGATATAATGAGAGACTATACCGGTACGGAGATTTTCCTGATGAACAGCGGAAAAGTCAGGAACGGCTTTGAAAAAGGACCGGTAACTCTTGGTGATCTTTACAATATTATGCCTTATGAAGGCAATCTTGTCGCAGTAAAAATGACAGGAGAGCAGATCATACCCGTACTTGAGGGTTCATGCGCATTAAGAATGAGTAAAAGTTTCCTGCAGGTATCAGGTATCAGCTTTACATTTGATTCTTCAAAGAAAGCCGGTGAAAGGATTATAAAGGAGAGTATCAAAGTAAATGGAAAACCTCTTGACAAGAATAGGGTTTATAGCGTATCCTTGACAGATTATATATTCCAGGGCGGAGATTCTTATGGTGAGTTCAGAGATATGGGATTGGAACTTGAAAAGACGCATCAGAAGCAGATGAGGGAGATCATTAAGGATTATATTATTTCCAAAGGATCTCTGAAAAGAGGAACCAACAACAGGATAAAAGATGTTTCCAAACTGTAGGAGATAAGTTTGAAAAGCAGTGTGTCAATAAGGGATAAGCTGGTTTACAGGCTATCTGTACTTTTTATACTGATTGTACTGCTCCCGATTGGTATAGTAACATATTTTTTGTATGATCTCATAATCGAGAATCAGGAAGAAAATATCTATAAAGTTCTGAGATCAGGCGCCAGGTACATCAATACTACTTTCATTCATAATTCAGAGATAGCCGCAGCGAACGCAGTCAGGGTCAGAGATGACTTCAGGCTTTACGGCGAATTGAATTCGATACTGAACGGGAACTCCGATGAGTCGGAATTAATGAATTTTCTAAGATCGAATTATGATTTTGACTGCTATTATCTCAGGAATGCGTCAGGATCAACAGATATTTTCTATTCCGAGAAGATAAAAAAGAACGACGGCATTATATCTCTGAAAGATCTGAACGTTCCTTCGATCGATTATTATACACAGAAATTCATTGTGTCGGTGTCTGTACCGGTATTAATTGAAGGGAATGAGTATTTTCTTACACTTGCACGGGAGATTGACAACTATAATTTGTATGAAGTTTGTAAAAGTCTCGGTTTCGACTTCATTCTTTTTGAGGACAAGGATGATGTCTTATATAATAAATTCTCGACAATTTACGACAGTTACGGATTCCCGGCCGGAAAAGGAAGCATGTCGTTCGAACGCTCAAATGCGGAAACCGGAACGGTTTTCAGTTACGATCTGGCGAACAGAACCAGAAAAATTTATCTTTTCGAACTGGAGAATTTTAAACAGAACCAGATCGGCGCTGCGACATTGATAGATAATCCCGGCTATGTACAGTCAGCTCAGTGGCATTTCATTTTTCTTCTGCTTATTTTCATAATTCTTCTGATCGTTCTCGGAGTATTTCTGAAATCCAATATCGTCACTCCGATAGTCGAACTTTTGAACGGGATAGGCAATGTTTCACATCAGATAGAAAGCGAGCAGCCTATAGAGCCGTTAGATACCGGAAGCGCCGGTGAAATAGGAAAGCTGGCCGAGGAATTCAATAAGATGGCATCCAATCTCGGAATGAGTTTTGCCAGGATCAAATACCTACAGAACTATCTGCTGAACATTTTCGAATCAATGCCTTCCGGACTGATAGCTGTGGACAATAAGGGAAGGGTGACCCAGTGGAACAGAACTGCGGAAAAATATACATCTGCTTCCGACACCATTTTTAAAGGTGAAGAGGTCTGGTCGGCAGTAAAAGATCTCGGAATTTATAAAGATGAGCTTCTTAAACTTATTGAACAAAAAAGTCATATCGAGATAAGCAGAGAACCGATGAAAGACGGCGTGAAGATGAATCTGAACATTCACCTTTTTCCTCTTGTCGCGAACGGAGTAAAAGGCAGTGTAATAAGGATAGATGACATAACCGAACTGAAAAAGAAAGAGGAACAGCTGATACAGGCCCAGAAAATGGAAACTATCGGTACGCTTGCCGGCGGGATCGCTCATGATTTTAATAATATACTGAGCGGAATAGTCGGAGTTGTCTCAATACTCAAGTACAGGATAGAAAAGAAGATCGACATTCCGCAGGAGCAGCTGAGCGAATACCTTGATATAATGGAGAAATCCGGTCAGAGAGCTGGAGATATTGTTCAAAGGCTTCTTACACTGTCCAGAAAGCAGAATACATTACTGGAGAAAGTTGAACTGTCGGAAGTTATTTCTCATGTAATAAAAATCTGTTCAAATACTTTTGACAAGAGGATAGAGATAAAGGGAGAAAACCTGCGGAGCAGATCAGCGGTTCTTGCCGATTTCACACAGCTGGAACAGGTTATTTTAAATCTTGCCATTAATGCCAATCATGCGATGACTATAATGCGTGAAGAGAAAGAACCTTATGGCGGGATTCTTAAATTCGAAATATGTGATGAAATACCTGAAAACGAAATGATGAAGCTTAAAAATTTAAAAGATAAAACAGAATACGTCAGAATATCCATAAAAGATACGGGCGTGGGAATGGACGTTATAACTGTGAAGCAGATATTTGAACCGTTCTTTTCGACAAAGGAAAAAAGTATGGGTACAGGTCTGGGTCTGACCATCGTATACAACATAGTACAGCAGTTTGACGGCATAATCGATATTGATTCAATCCCCGCTGCGGGTACGGAATTCAGGCTTTATTTCCCTAAATATTCAACGGACGGGATAGAAGAAAAGCTGCAGAACTCTGTAGTAATGAAAAAAGGGACAGGAACAGTGCTCGTGATTGATGACGAGCCGGTTCTTAGAGAATTGGCAAGATCTATGCTAGGACAGGCCGGCTATAATGTCCTGACCGCATCGGACGGGAACGAGGGAATTAAGGTTTATGAGCAAAATAGAGATAAGATAGGACTTATTCTTCTGGATATGATAATGCCTGTGATGGACGGACGTGAAACATTCAGGCAACTGATAAAGATAGATCCGGGGATCAAAGTAATGATGACTTCAGGATTTGCAAAGGATAAGAGAGTTGAAGATGTATTGGCTGAAGGTGTTATGGACTTTATTCAGAAACCATATACGATCTACGCACTTACAGAAAAAGTTTACAGGATAATGTACGGTGAAGAATGAAAACAGAAGACATTTGCCCGACTGGATCAAGATCGATTTCAGGCACAATGAAAATGTTCTCGATCTCAAAAGGGATCTGAGGAACAGGAAGCTGTATACTGTATGCGAAGAAGCAAGATGTCCCAATATGTCAGAATGTTTCGGCAAAAAGAAAACCGCTACTTTTATGATACTCGGTGACAAATGTACAAGGAACTGCAGATTCTGTAATGTAAGGCACGAGAAACCTGCAGATCCGGATATAGATGAACCGGGAAACATTGCTTCTATGGTCAGAGATCTTGAACTTAGTCATGTTGTTCTGACATCAGTAACGAGAGACGACCTTCCTGACGGAGGTGCCGGTCATTTCGTGAATACCATCGAATGCGTGAGGAGGCTGTCCGGTGCCACAGTCGAGGTTCTTACGCCCGATTTTTCGGGAGACGTTTCGGCACGAAGACTTGTATCAGATGCAGAACCGGAAATATATAATCATAATATGGAGACTGTAAGAGAGCTGTACTCAATTGTCAGACCGGAAGCTGATTACGCTCGTTCGCTGGAATTTTTAAAGGGTATCAAAAATGACAACAGGAACGTTCTCTCCAAATCCGGGATAATGGTTGGATTCGGTGAAACTGAAGATCAGCTGAAAAAACTGCTGAACGATCTTGCCGAGGCTGAGATCGATATCTTCACGTGCGGGCAATACCTGAGACCCTCAAAACTTAATGCCGAGGTTAGTGAATATAAAACTGAAGAATGGTTCGAAAGGTTCAGAGATACGGCTTTATCTTTCGGTATTAAATATGTTTTCTCAAGCCCGTTTACAAGAAGCTCATATAATGCGGCGGAGATCATGAATATCATCTGCAAAGGTGAACAAATTGGATGACAAACCGGAAAATATACCGTTATGGTTCAAAGGCGAGGACAACACGGTCTCGCTCTATTCATCGGTCAGGATATCAAGGAATTTTAAAGGTTTAAGTTTTCCTTCATCACCGGGTTACGGATCATTCAGAGAGATCGAAAAGAAGACCGATAATATGCTCTCACAGCATATAAGAACAGGAAGGATAACCAAAATATCACTTTCATCTGTCTCACAGGAACAGTTGATCATATATAAAAAATTAAGGCTTCTTCCTGAAAAAAGAAATGCAGTACTAAACAAATTCGCGCTATACAACGATATTCTGACAGGGGCTTGGCTTCTTACGAACTATAACGATCATCTGACTTTTTTTAACCATTCTCAGGGAACTAAAATCAGAAAGGCATACGATGACTGCACTAATTTTATTGAACTTTTCGACGAATCAATTTTTTCTCGTGACGATACCGGAAATTTCCACACTTCGGAAATTGGATATTTCGGATCCGGTCTGAAATGTTTTTCCGTTCTGACACTTCCTGCCCTGGCGGTAACTGAAGAGGTGAGATCTATAACTTCTCAGATACAGTATAACGGATATTCAGTAAGAAATTTTTTTGGAAGATATCCTGAATGTTTTCTGATAATTTCAAACAGGGATTCATATTCAAAATCTGCAGGAAAGATATTATCCGATTTCATCAGGATACTTAATGAAATAAAAAAAAAGATGAGGGAAATCGAAGACGGGAAAGACGGTATGCTAGAAGAGATAACCGGAAAATGTATCAAAATAATTAATTTTGAAAG
>QKDR01000107.1 GCA_003252515.1 Candidatus Delongbacteria bacterium
GTCAGCGCGTTATCCATTTTCGCGAAGACAGCGTTCCCCGTGTTCCTTAAATATATCGTCGACCTTTTTGAGACCGATTACGATCCTGACAACCTTTATCACTTGATATTTTTATACTTACTGGCGGCGTTCTTTCACGAGTTCATTTCAGTAGTACTTCCGAACTTCAGGGCGTTTATGAACCTGCTTTTCACGGTGATGATAAGGAACAGCTATTTTCAGAGCTTCACTAAAAAGAACCTGCATTTCTTCAAGAAGTTCAGAACTGGCGACCTTCTCACAAGGCTGACCGACGATATTGACGGTGCGTGGGACAGGATCTCATGGTATTCCTGTTCGGGCGTAATGAGGCCGGTCGAAGCCATCATGATCCTCATTTTCACTTTAAGCGTAATGTTCTATTATTCGGTACCTCTGACGCTCTACACTTTCATACCTCTTCCCTTCCTCGTGCTGATACTCTCCAGATACGAGGACAAGATGGTCAGGTTCACCGACGAGAAGCAGAAGTCGATATCCGAGTGCAACAACGTACTGGAATCGTGTTTCTCAGGCATAAGGGTGATCAAGACGACCTTAAGCGAGAACGATCAGGCGGAGAAGTTCGACGAAGTACTCGGAGTCAGGATAAACAAGGAAAAACATTTCCTTAAGATGAACCTCGTCATCCAGTTCTTCTCGATGCTTGTAAACAACGCGGGGATCATAATAATCATTTTCATCGGAAGCAGCTATGTGGTCAAGGGAAGCATCACTCTCGGCACACTTCTTCTTTTTATCATTTATCTGCAGAGACTGGTCGAACCGATATGGACGATAAGCTGGTTCTACGCATCCTCAAAGCAGGTCTTCCGCTATGTAGACAGGCTGAAAGAGACAGAAATATCGGAATTCGACTATCCCGAAGAGGAAAAAGATCAGGTAGAAATGAACGATTTCGGCAACTTGAAAGTGGAGAACCTTACATTCACTTTCGACGATTCCGAGAAGAAAACTCTGCACAACGTTTCGTTCGAGCTTAAAAAGGGTGAAAGCCTTGCCGTTGTCGGACCTCTGGGAAGCGGGAAATCGACCCTTTTGGAGATACTTGCCGGGAACCTGATAGCCGAAAGCGGAAATATTCTGCTTAACGGAGTTCCTCTGAACAAAATTAAGCATGTGTCGCTGGCATCGATCATCGGATATATAAAACAGGAGAACGTACTTTTCTCAGAGACTATAAAAAGCAACCTTGAACTTGGCGACTCTTTCACTCAGGAGGAGATCGACAGCAGCATCGAAACGGCTATCATGGACGAGGAGATGAAGACTTTCCCTAAAGGACTAGAGACTGTGCTCGGGCAGAAAGGGCTTTCATTGTCGGGCGGACAGAAACAGAGAGTCTCGATCGCCAGAACGCTGATAAGGAAACCAAAACTCCTTTTAATGGACGACTGCACAGCTGCGATGGACGCTAAAACAGAGAAGACTTTCTGGGATAATTTCAGAAAGAACCTGCCGGATACAACCTGCATAATAGTAACGCACAGGCTCGCTACTGCATCACATGCGGACAAAGTACTGGTAATAGATGATAATGTCGTTAAGGAGTTCGATACAGTTGAAAATCTGAGAAAACCGGGAACCCTGTTCATGAAGATCATGACGGGCGACCTTGATGTTGATGTCGAAAATGAGATCGAATCTGTAGAATCAGTCTGATAAAAATTCCTAATTGGAAATATCGGGTCTGACTTCGACCCAGTACGCTTTTCTTAATTTGGCGTTGGGATTAGTGTAATTATAATAAACTTTATCGTCCCTGATGAAGAAAAGGTGATTCCTGTCGCCTCCGTAAACGCCCTCGCTGTTCTTGGAGTTCACGATCGCTTTTATCGAGTATCCGAAAATGTTCCTGTCGCCCAGTTCGTAATAGATGTATGCTTTTTTCAGCTCCGAGAATTCGATCTTGGCAGTCTCATAATTCTTAAACATCCATTTCAGGTTCTCAAGTACCATCTCCTGAGCCTGCTCCTGTGTATAGACCTTTCCGCAGTTCACATCCCTCATGTCGCTGTCCGCCGGCCTGAAACCGGAACTGCAGCTTATGAAGATCACTGCCGTTACTACCGATAAAATGTACTTGAATTTCTTATTGCCGATCATATTTTTAACCTCATTATCTTTACAGATCATATTTACTGAAAAGTAAGTAAAAGTAAATTATATGTCAATCATGAATTAAAATCTTATTTTAGTCGATCCGTAGCCAATTCCTAATTTTACGAAAAATAGTAGTTGAGTAGTAATTGCGAATTTACCAATATTTCTTCATCATCGAATACCCGTCTTCAAAGGTGCAGGGAAAGCCTTCGAATTCATTTTACCTTGCTGGTAGAATCGGTAACAATGTAGTAGAATTTTTTCGTGTCGGTATCGACCGGCGCAGACCATGAAGTAGTCGTTACTGTCGTTTCATATTCGAAGGCTCCGTAAGGATCGTTCGAACTGTAGATAATGTATGAATCAGCTCCGACAACAGTGTCCCAGCTTATTGTGAGCACGTCTGACACTACACTTGATATCACGTTCGACGGAGCGTCAGGGGAAGCGACTACATAAGTTGATGCGTATGCCTGCAGATAATTGTGCCCGGTAATATAATATTCGATCGTACCGAGACTTTGAGGAACCGGATGAACTGCGTCACCATTCTCATCCGCCGTTAACGCATAAAGGAATGACCCCTCAAAAAACACTGCTATTACAGCTCCCGGAACATCAGTATCGACAGTTACTCCTGTAGCGGAGCTCATTCCTACGCTTGCCGGAACAGTTACACTCATTATCTGAGGTTCGGCCGTCCAGATATCCAGCGCAGGGTCTCCAAGTACATTCACGCAGTATGCTATCCACTTACACTGACCGAAATACGGTCCGAGATTAATATCCTCTTCGAGTATCAGAGCTGCGTTGACTTCCTTTGAATAGACGTTCATCTCTTCAATCTTAGTTATAGACTGATCAAAGGTCGCATCGTGGAAATATCTGTGGAATCTCTGCCCCGAACCGTCAGTATCGTAAGGTGAACCCAGACCGTACCTTGAGTTTCCTATATATGCTACGGCAGCCCTGGCGAACAAAACGAACGCCTCACCGATGCAGTCGTAGGAGATATAAGATCCGTAAGGGTCCCTGTTGTCGAAAGCTCCGGAATAACATCCCTGAGAATAAATTATAAAAGGATTGGCTCCCGTTCCGTCATTATCGAAATTGCTGTTCTTTATATCGCTGTTCGTCATCCTCATATTATAGGTGTTGTTCGAATGTCCGAGATGATCGATCCATGTCACGTCCTCGTTCTTGATCATATTTAATAGATCGGTCTTATACCAGTAGCCCAGATCCCTGTCATACATCTGCGAGTTCGTCCAGTTCGTTCCGAAACCCGTCGTTCCATAGCTGTTATGATCA
>QKDR01000098.1 GCA_003252515.1 Candidatus Delongbacteria bacterium
CGTAGAAGGTCTCCAGAAAGAAAAAGGCATTCCGGTGAGGATATCGGAGATTAAAAGAGCTGAGTTAGTACAGTGGGATGAGTACAGCGGGACTCTTTCAGGCAACGAGGAAATTTCAGTCTTCGGACTTCTGGGCGATAATTTTGCAAAGGTAAATGTTTCGGTAGGTGACATCGTCAAAAAAGATGACGTTCTTGCGGAATTCTCAACGGATAATCCTGCGGCGAACTACAATCAGGCAAAAATAGGTTTTGAGACCGCAGAGAAAACTTACAACAGGATGAAGAACGTTTTCGAATCCGGTGGGATATCAAGACAACAGCTTGACGAAGTGGAAGCGCAGTACAAGATCGCAGAGGCGAACTATAACGCTGTAAAACAGCTTATCAAGGTCATCTCTCCAGCTTCAGGCGTAGTCGTTGACGTTTTCTTCAATAAAGGAGACATGAACGATCCTAAAAAACCGTTCTGCAAGATCAACAAAACTGAAAAACTCAAGACTTCCATCTTCATCGAAGAGGAAAAGATCGCGGGTTATAAAAAGGGTCAGAAAGTCCGCGTGAAATGGGAAGGCATGAAAAATAAAGAATTCAGCGGAGTTATCAGCAAACTTTCCATGTCGTCGAATCCCGCAATGCGAGGATTTTCAGCAGAGATACTTATAAATAACGAAAAAGACGAACTGATGCCCGGCGTTTTCGTTTATGTCTACACCCCTGTTTATTCTAAGCCGGACGCGATAGCTATCCCCAGGGATTCGTTCTTCAAAGAAGCCGGAAAAGAATATGTTTATGTAGCGAAAGGTGATCTTGCTGAAAAACGCGAGGTAAAGACTGGCAGGGACGTCGGTGCCGAGATCGAAGTCCTGAGCGGACTGAACCCGGGAGACAAACTCATTTCTGAAGGGCGCTCTCTTCTCGAGAACGGTACGAAGATAAACATTGTTGACTAAAGAAAAGGGGCATGAGCCCCCTTTTTTATTTTATAACAGCAGCTCCGACTTTGATGCCGGCGTGTCTTGCGGCTATGTCAATCCACATTACATAGTAATTCGTTATATGGCAGTCTAAACTCATGAGATCACCATGTCGCCCTTTTTCAGGAAGTTTCTCGGAACCGTAGAGGACAGAGTCCCGGTATTTGATCCCGCGCCTGTCGAGAAGCGAACGGAGCTCTCCGTTCAGCGCTTCAGAATACGGTTCCGTCATGTCGGGAAAGCGGACTCCGATCCTGTCGTCGTTCGGGCCGATGAGCGGATTGTCTCCCGTAGCGTTGATGTGATCGGTGATTATAAATGCGTCTTCTGATGCGCCGGGATCGAATACTTCGCAGTCGTCAAGTATCAAAAGCTCATCGACATCTTCATCCTTAAGCATCGAGATCAGGTCACGCACTTTTGAAGGGTCGACCTGTTCGATCTGAATATAGAGCACTTCGGGATCAGCTTCGATAAGTTTCTCCCATGCTTCGGAATAAAGTACGGCTCTCATTCGTCCTCCTACTTGTCGTCTGTTATGACCTTTTCCTTCTGGAACGCTTTGATGGACTCAAGCTGATCTTTTAAATAAGTCTGATACCTTTTTACGAACGAATTCTTTATTTTCTGTAGATTGTCTATATCTTTCTTAAGGTCTTTAAGCTGAAGATAAGCGTTCTTCAGAATATCTTTGGATTGAAGTTTTATATCAAGTTTAAGCTGATCGCAGTATTTGTTCGTATCTTTCTTGATCCTTTCGATATCCTGTTTGGCTTTCTGCTGCTCTTTACCGAACTCCTCTTTCTCTTTCTCGAATTTGTCATAATCCGAGCTTATTTCTTCAGCCTTCTTTTTGAGTTCCGCATTTTCAGCCAGCAGCTTTTCGACTTCCGACCCGAGCCATTCGAGATAGACCTCAACTTCAGCCTTATCATAACCTCTTAATGCGCCTGAGAATTTTTTTGATATTATCTCTTCTTTGGAAAATTCCATTTTATCCCCGGAAGTATTATTTAAATTGTGAATCTACTATAGCTTTGAAAAGAACGATCAGTATAAATGAGACCCAGAATGAATATCTTCTGTAACCGAACGGTAAACTACGCCCTACTCTTTTCACTATAGGATCCGCTGCTGCCTCCACAAGCATCGTAAGAGTGTAATTCCCTCTGCCTGTAAGATCGTTGAAGAACTTGACGACGAAAATTATTATGAAAAGTGTTGCTACCGAAGACATGGTAGACAAGATCGAATAATAAAGAACATAGAGTGCGGCACCCCATTCTCCTCCGACCGCGGCTGTAACGAAGAGCGGAAGAAATTTACCCAGCAGATCGAACAGTACCAGAGCTATCAGCGGAGACCAGTCAACAGGCGAAGCGGGAAGTCTTTTCCGTATGGGTTTGAGTACTCTTTCAGAAATATTAAAAACGATATCGTAAAACGTACCGTAATTATAACCTATATAATGGAATATCACCCTTGCGATAATAACAAAGGACAGAATTGTAAAAAATAGCTGTATCATTTCTCTCTGATCCCGAAGATAGCCGTTCCTATCCTGACTATGTTGGCCCCTTCCTCGATCGCGACCTCGAAATCGTTGCTCATGCCCATGGAGAGATATTTTATCCCGATATTCCCGCCGTTATGCTTTGCAGCGACATCGAACAGTTCTCTCATCAGCCTGAACTCGGGTCTGGAATCCTCCGGATTTTCATTGAATGCCCCGATAGACATAAGTCCCGATATCTTAAGATCTGTAAACTGTTTGAGCTCCTTAAGAAAAAGGTTCAGCTCTCCCGGTTTTATTCCTGATTTACTTTCCTCGTCGCTGGAATTAATCTGAATGAGTACCTGCAGTTTCTTGCCTATCTTACCGCATTCTTCGTTAAGTTTAGAAGCAAGTTTAACACTGTCCAGACAGTGGAACATATCAGCGTTAACAGCCGCCTGTTTTGCCTTGTTGGTCTGAAGATGACCTATCATGTGCCAGCGGGTCTTTTTCATTCCGCTCAGGTATAAATAAGATTTTTTCCTTACAAGTTCCTGGATCTTGTTCTCTCCGAAATCGAACTGTCCCGCATTTATAGCGTCAAGGTTGGATGACACCGGGAAAGTTTTGCATACCGCCACCAGTATGACTTCATTTCTTTCAATACCTTTTTTCCGGCAGGCCTTCGAAATTCTCTCATTAATATCGTCAAGGTTGCTTCTTATCATTTTTCAGCCTTACTGTTGCTTATTTTAAATATATACACAGTTTTATCTTAAGGCAAATCTTTTCATTAAAATTATTTTAGTATTATGAAAATAAAAATATAATTTTTTTCACTTGTTTCATATCTTTTTTTTCGTAATTTGATAAAAATACAAAAATCGGGGGAAGAAATGTCTAAAATGTTCAAACTTTCAAGTCAGGGTATAGAAAAAAACGCGGCTGAAGTACTTGAAAAAGCAAGGAATTTATTAGAGAT
>QKDR01000130.1 GCA_003252515.1 Candidatus Delongbacteria bacterium
ACCAGATGGTCTACAACACCGCTAACGGCAACGTCATTCTGAGCCAGTCGGAGTTCAAAAAGCTCGTGGACAGCATGAAAGCTCCAGGTGCCAATATTAAACCGCCTTACGATTATCTTGTAACGAAAGCGGTCTACAAAGGACAAATGACAACCGATAACACAGACTTCACAGCAACTTTCCTCGTTCACGTTCTCAAAGACGACCAGTACCTTAAGATCCCTGTCATACCCAATTCGACAGCGGTCAAAGATATAAAAGTAAACGGTAAATCAGCACTTATCGTCAGTGAAAGCGGATACAGCAATGTCGTTCTGGAAGGTAAGGGCGAATATAAGATCGATGCCGAATTCTCGGTAAAGTCCACTCTGGCGAAAGGTCCGTATGAACTATACATTAATATTAATAAGACGCCGATAACGCTTTTCGAACTTGAGATCCCGATGCCCCAGATCGAGGTAGAGATACCTCAGGCGAACCAGATCAGAACAGCTGAGAACAACAAGATCACAACAGTATCTGCCGTTATAACTGAAAGCTACAGTATCAGCGTAAAATGGCGGAAGAAATTCGAAGTCATCGAAAAACTCCCTCCGAAAGTCTATGCCGACATGAACCACCTCATCTCCATCGAGGATAATACTTTAAAGACGAATACGCAGATCAATTACAACATACTTCACTCAGAGATCGAGACCGTCGCTGTAACGCTTGACGACAATGTCAGTATCTTAAACATCTACGGATCGGGGACAGGCGAATGGCAGGAGATAGTGAAGAACGACGTCCGCCAGATCATCATACCTTTTACTTACGGTAAAAAAGGTAATACAAGTGTCAACATTGTTACCGAGACTCCCATAAGTTCCGAAGGTCTCGAGACTGCCTTTACAGGAATAAAGACGCTCAACACGATAAGGGAGACCGGATCGATAGGTATCGAACTGAACACGAGCGCCGAGGTCACCGTCACGGAGAACAAGGGCCTGGAAAGGATAGCGGTGCAGACTCTCCCGACAGAGATACTCAACCGTTCCGCCAAACCCTTAATCGAGGGATTCAAATACTCCAAGCATCCTTTCCAGCTGATGCTTAATATCAAGAAACACAAAAAGATCGGTGTTCCGATGGCAGCGGCTTATTCGGCAAACGCGGTGACACTGTTCACCGAGGACGGCAAGATAGTCCACAGTATTGAATACAAGATCAAAAACAGCTCAAAACAGTTCCTTGAAGTAAAACTTCCCGCCGCCGCGCAGGTGTTCTCCGTTTTCGTGAACGGCGCTCCTGTCGAGTCGTCATTGAACGACGACGGGATGCTCCTCATCCCGCTGATCAGGTCGAGCAGTCTGACCTCGTCAACAGATACTTTCCCGGTAGAAGTGATCTTCGCGACTTCGGAAGATCCTTTCAGCTTTTTCGGGACGAAGAACACGATCCTTCCCCCTGTCGACCTGTTCACCAGCCAGATCATGTGGTCGGTCTATCTTCCGCACGGATACAAGTACATTTACTTTGACAGCACGCTGGAGAAAGAGGAGATCATCCGCGGGGTGAACATTTTCGGCGGCGAGGAGAGAATCTACGACGAGGATAACGAGCTGGGCGACGATATGATGGAGGAAAGCGACGGATATTATGATAAAGACGATTTCAAATCGCACGAAGCAAAAAAACAGCTCAGCGAGTTCAGGAACGCCCCGGTCGAAGCAGAAGAGCAGCTTGTTCAGATGAAAAGGGAAAAAGCTTTCGGTGCGCAGATGGACCAGCTCGCGATGGCCCCGTCAGTATCTCAGGTATCCGGAGCAACTTCAGGCGGTACAGGTCTGATGCCCATCAGGATCAAGATCCCGACAACAGGCCAGGTCTACAGATTTGCGAAAACCGTCGTCAACCCTGAAGACCCTCTCACTTTCAAAGTATATTTCGTTCAGAGCTGGGTCCCGACAGCCGTAAAATGGCTGTTCTGGATAATCGTCATCCTTATAATCTATATTATCGGTAAAAAGCTCTTTAAGAAATTTCTGAGCTCAGATGAAGAGATCGAAGGAGAGACCGTTCACTATGAAGAAGCTGAATATAAAAAAGAAGCCCCTAAAGCGGAAGAACCTGTAAAAGAAGAGAAAAAGAAGGAATAATTTTATATAAATGAACGAAGCCGAAAAGAAAGAGTGGGCATACCGAAGAGCTTCAGGAGGCGGAAAAGCCGTAACTGCCGTCTCCTTGATAATATCCGTCTTAATGTGGGTCGAGGCTTTTAACAGCGGCAGGTTCATTCATTATATGCAGGCCGTTTTCGTTACCGTCGCGTGTCTGATCTTCGCCGTCCTGACTGTCAGAACGATCAGAAGCAAGAGAGCAAATTGACCAAATATATAAATATCAGGCATTTACACTACGGATACAACCATGATACGGACACAGAAACATTAATTATCGGGACTTTTAATCCCGGTTCAGATACCAATAAAGCCGACTTTTTTTACGGAAGACCTAGAAACCACCTCTGGACACTCCTGCCGACAGCTTTCAGAGAACCTGGCCTAAAAGGACAAACAAAAGCAAATAAGATCAAATTCATTAAAGAACACAAGATCGACTTCACCGACCTTATTTCGGAGATCTCGGTCCCTGAAGGTACTGAAACGGACTACCGTGACACTTTCATTGACGATAAAGTTACAGAATGGAATGACGTCATTTCTATTATTTCAGGTCTAAAGAACCTTATGAAAGTCTGCTTTACCAGAAAGACATTTTCCGATATCCCGAATATAAAACGGCAGATCGAAGAAGTAAGAGAATACTGCGAAACTCACGGAATATATTTTAAATACATGACCACGCCGGCAAGAATATATTCAAAAGAGAAGCAGAAAGAGTGGAGCGAGTTTATCACATAATAATGATATTCATATTTTACCGCTACGGAGGCAATTGTCAACTTGCATAAAATAATCCTGTTTCACAGAAAAAAGGCTGGTCTTTCAAGGAATGAACTTACCGAACTTGCTGGAGTGGGTAAAACCGTTATCTTCGATCTTGAAAAAGGAAAGACCTCGGTCAAACTTTCAACTGTGAGAAAAATTTTGGAAGCGCTGAATATTGAGTTGAAATTCCAAAGTCCGTTAATGGAAGATTATGAAAAAAACCATAATCAGGATGCATAACATCGAAGCGGGGATTTTAACGAAATACGATGATAACCGTTACGGTTTTAAGTACGATGACGGCTATTCCGTACCGCCTGTTTCTTTAACAATGCCTGCTAAAAAAGAGGAATATACTTTTGACCGCTTCCCACTGTTCTTTGACGGACTCCTGCCTGAAGGTATTTAAGGTCTGAAGTTCCTTTAACAGGTCTTATCTATTCAAAAGACGGCAGTTTCAGTTATTTAATCAAACGATTCGACAGGTATGCTAAAACGAAGAAATATC
>QKDR01000089.1 GCA_003252515.1 Candidatus Delongbacteria bacterium
ATCGCATCAGCGGAGAGGGACAAGTCAGACAGACCTTTAAAAGATATTTACATAAAAAAGGCTTATCCGGAAACTTTCTTCGATTCCGAAAAGTTTGAGTATTACAGAAGATCAGCGGAGAATAAATGAAACTGAAAAAGTATTTAGTTCCTTTTTTGATCTCAATTACCGTACTGGCTATAATATCCGTATCCTTCGCTCTTTATATGGACAGGATATACATGCCGGGTTACGCAAGGACAGGTGAAGAGTTCCCGGTTCCTGACGTAAGAGGGTTCCGGACAGAATATGCGCGTGAAGTTCTTGAAGCAGAAGGTTTCAGGCTGTCTGACGAGATCACTGAGAAGACCGACCTGAACAGACCGGCCGGAGAAGTGCTCGAACAGTATCCCAAACCGGGTTCCAAATGCAAACTTGACAGAAAGATATATATCACTGTCTCCAAGGGCGCTCGGCCGGTTATCGTCCCAGACCTGATCGGGCTTTCGCCGCAGGACGCAAAATACCGTCTGACCGAGTCAAGGCTCGTCCTTGACAGCGTGCTGTACGAGTTCAGCACGGATTACCCCGAAGGCGTGGTAATGGGGCAGACGCTTGTAGTCAACGACAGCGCGGCGCTGGGTGACAGCATAATGATAGTTGTCAGCGTGGGCAAGCATCCGTCGGAATTCGTGATCCCTGACCTGAAGGGGCAGATACTTTCGGCCGCCGCGGAAACGGTCGGTAAAAGCGGTTTCAGGATCGCTGAAGTGGTCTATATGAAAAATGAGGACTATCTGCCGAACACCGTGCTCGACCAGAAACCGCCCGCCGGTGAAGTCGTTTATCAGGGTGCAGAGATCAGGCTTCTCGTATCCAGCCTGACGACCCCTGAAGAGAAAGAGGAGGACGGCGATGAATAATATGGTCACAAGAATACTGGTCGCTGTCATAGCTGGTCCGGTAATACTCTATCTGCCGTTCCTGGGAGACAATTATTTTGCCGCGTTCATTTTCCTGATCTCATTCCTCGGGTCCAAAGAGATCTTCAATTTCTTCAGGATCAGACATATAAAACTGACAAGGATATCGCCTTATCTTACTTCTTTTATTCCCGTGGCCTTTTACGTGAAAGGTCTTGAAGGAGCAGCTGAATATGCGATCCTCATATTCGCATTCCTTTTCTTTCTTGAAATATTCAGAACAAGAGAAAAACCGGCACTAATCGTTTCTGGCTATCTGCTGATGGGAGTTTACTGCGGGTTCTTCCCGGCCATGCTCATAGGAGTGATCGACAGGACTTCACCATCGATGTTCCTGTTCATTTACGGAGTTATAATAGCCACCGACACTTTTGCGTATTTCGGAGGTCTCACATGCTCAAAGCTGTTCAGGACTCACAAACTACTTGAAAGAGTAAGTCCTAAGAAGACGATCGAAGGTTCTGTTTCGGGACTGATATTCGCGGTATTTGCAGGTTATTTCATAGCGAAATATACGGATGTCGGATTTTTCTTCGACACACGGACAGTCCTGATGCTTTCGGCTCTGATCTCGATACTCGGACAGGCGGGAGACCTTTTCGAATCTAAACTGAAAAGAGATTTCGGAGTAAAGGACTCCTCAAAGATCATTCCCGGACACGGCGGTATACTGGACAGGTTCGACAGCCTGATCTTTATTTCGCCGATCGTATACATATTTGTAGCTCATTTTATAATTTAAGGAGATATATGGAAGGCTATCAGCTGGCAAAAAGAGTAGCGGAACTGGCGCTCGATAAAAAAGGGATCGACATTTCGATCATCGATCTTAACGGACTGACTTCAAGTTTCGATTATTTCGTCGTGATCACCGGTTCGGTGGACCAGCATATAAAAGCGCTGGCCGATCACATCAGAAAGGAACTTTCGAGAGAAGGCGTCAAACCTATCGGATACGAAGGAGTTTCAAATCTGAGATGGGTGCTTCTGGATTTCGTTGATGTCGTGGTTCATATTTTCGACCCTGAAACCAGGGATTTTTATAAGATCGAATCGATCTGGAAGGACGCGAAGATAGAAAAGGCAGTCGTATGAGCTCGATCGTAATTGATATCGGGAACACTTCGGTCAAGATCTATAAACTTTCCGAGGGAAAGGTCGTAAAATCGGGGATCTATGAAAAGAATTTCGAAAAGTGGATGAAGGAGAAGAACTCTCCCGATGAAGTAATCATCGTGTCTGTCGTCCCTGACATGACGGCCGATATTTCTAAAAAGGTCAAAAAGATCACGAAAAAAACTCCTTTCATTGTAAAACACGCACATTATAAAGACCTGAAGAGCAGATATCTCGATATAACGGAACTGGGAACAGACAGGCTTTGCAATATTGCATACGCAGTCAAAAATTTCAAGAAGAACGCGGTGGTGATCGATTTCGGATCTGCGGTGACTTTCGAGGTCATCAACGGCAACGGTGAATTTGAAGGCGGCATGATACTTCCCGGCATAAAACTGCAGTACAAGGCTCTTACTCAGAACACTGCGCTTCTTCCCGACCTTGATGCTGAAGTTACGGATCTGTTCATAGGAAGATCGACCACGGAATGCATAAGATCGGGAGTCCAGAACGGGATCGCCGGTATATGCAATGATTTCGTCAGGGAATTCGCTGAAAGGCTTTCGTCGAGAGTGCATATCATCTTTTCAGGCGGAGATGCCGAACTTATGGCCAAGCTCGTGGATTTTGACTTTAAAATCGAAAAGTATACAGTACCTCTGGGAGCCTGGATAATAAGAGAAATGAACAGGTAAATGACAAGAACCGTTTTCTTCATACTTTTTCTGCTGTTCGTCCTAAAAATCAGTCCGCAGGCTCTTCTCAACATCCACCACGCCGATCTTCTGAAGCAGGACCCTTACGCCGGCAAGATAATCTACGGCAACGTTGATATAGAGTACGACGTTTACAGAGTAAAATGCGACAGCGCGATTATAAACAAAGATATGACGAACGCTCGTCTTTTCCGTAATATACAGTTCACCGACACGGCAAGAACTATAAGATGCACAAGCGCGACCCTCTCCAAGACCCCGAACGGAAGGCTGGCGTATCTTTACGGCGACGTCAGGATCAGAGAAAAAGATTTTTACATAACTGGCAGGAACGCTTCCCTGAACGAGATCAGCGACAGGGTAACTGTAACCGATACGGTTGTGGTCAACTATTTCGAATACCCGTCTATAATGTTCTGCTCCTCGCTTGAAATGGACACGAAAGACAACATCATTTCTTCTCAGGATGTGGACAGTGTGCTTTATCTAGACTCTCTGCGGCATTACAAACTCTATACGCGAAGGTTCAGATACGAGACGGACAAAAAATTCCTGGTACTGGATACGAAAATGGATCTTTACGCTTACGAATATGAAAAAGCCGTGCCTGAATTCCAAAAGATCGACCCCGGA
>QKDR01000099.1 GCA_003252515.1 Candidatus Delongbacteria bacterium
ATTACTGTTAACATTAATTGGAATGTTGATAAGTATATTTTGGGTCGTTTTTGGGGTACTACAGCAGTAGCAGTTTATGCGGTAGGGGCTCTTTTAAATTTTCATTATTTAAATTTATCTAAAACAATTTCAAATGTCTTTATCCCTAGAGTGAATAGATTAGTTGCGATTGATGATAATAATTCTGAGCTTACAAACCTATTTATTAGAATTGGCAGAATTCAATTTATAGTTATGTTCTTCATATTTATTAGTTTCTTTACTTTTGGAAGTTATTTCGTATCATTATGGGCAGGAAAAGAATATGAAGACTCATACATAATCGCTTTGCTTTTAATGAGCTCAGTTATTGTACCTTCAATCCAGACTATAGGTATAGAAATTCAAAAAGCAAAAAACATTCATAAATTCCGATCTACTATATATTTTCTAATAGCTTTGGCTAATTTATCAATAACAATACCTTTGGCACAAAAATATGGAGGTATTGGAGCTGCAATTGGAACTGTTATTGCGCAAATTCTTGGTGAATGTATAATAATGAACATCTTTTATCATAAAAAAGTGAGAATTAACATGATTAGCTTTTGGAAAGAAATATTTCATTTTTCTCCTTCGTTATTCTTACCATTGATCATGAGTATAGCTATAAAATATTATTTTACTATAAATTCAGTTACGTCATTCATTATATTAGTTTCAATGTTTTCTCTAGTTTATTTTGTTTCTTTTTGGATTTTCGGATTAAATAATTTTGAGAAGACTTTAATATCTAATCCTATTATGAAGTTCATGCATAAGAATTATAAGAATTAAATTAGGGTACTCTATGGATGAAAAAAAGTACATAACAAAAAATCAATTGATAAATGAATTTCTTGAATTAGGTTTAAAAAAGGGAGATATTCTTAATTTAAAAATTTCATTAAAATCAATAGGACGCATCCAGAATGGAGCAGAAACTGTTATAGATGCATTGCTCGAAGTAGTCGGTAAAGAAGGTACACTAGTTACTGATTCTTTTATAAAACCATATCCTTCATATTTAAGATTATTACATACAAATGAAATATCCACTGAAAAAAGTTTGTCTTATGCTGGTGCAATTACAAATACCATTATCAAAAGAAATGATGTGTACCGTGCTTCTCATCCTATTCAAAGGTTTGCTGCAGTGGGGAAACATGCGAAATATCTAACAGAAAATTTCACAATTAAGAGCGAACCGTATGGATTTCTAAAAGAAATGGCTATGATGGGAGCAAAAAATATTAGAATAGGGAGTAAAGATAAAGTGGTTGGTGTAGGTACTACCCATGTAGCTATTTGCGAACTTAGATTACAACAATTATTGATACCAAGAGGTGTTTATTATATAAACGATAAAGGTAAGAAAGAATTTTACTATGCAGGATGGGCAAATGGATGTCCAAATGGTTTCAATAACCTTATTGATTTATACAGAAGTAAAAAATTGATTATTTCTGAAGGTATGGTTGGTAATGCTGAAGTAATAATAACTTCTATGAAATCTACTCTTGAGTTCGAAATAGATCTATTTTCAAAAAAACCGAATGCATTTTTATGTGATGACCCTACTTGTACATTTTGTTCATTTACATGGGTGAACTCGGAATTTAATATATCAAAAGCATTGATTGAATCACTTAAAACAAAAAGATTAAAAACTTTATTTTACTTTATAAAGCTGCTTATTTTAGGTAAATACTATCCTAAATAGACAATTTATTTTATAATCTTATGAATAAATAATTTTGATTTATTTTTATAACTTGTTAATACAAATATTATTGAGCAAGAAAGACCAATAATGAAACTAATAATAAGCACATTCTTTTTATTCGGTAATGATGAAAATGGTTTAATAATTGCTTTATCCAGTATTCTTATTACATCTGCACTTTTATTCTCTTCGATCTGATTTATCTCTCTCTGCTTTATCATCGTAAGATAAACCTCCTGTTTGATCGTAACTTGTCTTTGCAGTCTCTGTAATTCTAATTGAAGATCAGGTGAATTTAGTATATTTCTGTTAGTTTCTCTGAATTTCTTCAGTTCATTCTCAGCTTCCTGAAGTTCGGTTCCGAGTACTGTAGCTCTTTCATTTATAAATTCAAGATTCTTCCTTATGCTCTCTTTCTGCGTATCATTTACCCAATTTGATACAAATACTGATATAAAATTAGCAATGTCTCTAGCTAGTTTCGGCTGCTCCATTATAACTTCCACTGTTACTAGCCCTGTTTTGACATTTGCATTCACAGAAATCCTGTCTCTTGCGATCATTGTACTGTAAGAATACAGCCTTCTCTGCTGCCATTCATCCTCATCTTTTTTTGATTTTACCCAATCAGGCTTCTCAGGATTATTTATCTTATCAAAGAATTCTAAAAGATTTACTTTCTTATCAAATCCTTCTACTTCCCATTCGTGAGCTACAATCTGTTCTGAAAGCGTTCTGCTTTTTACCACATCGGGTATGTTATAGTTGGCGTCGCCTGCTGTTGCTCCTGCCATTCCCATTTGGGCTGCCATTTGTACCATGGGATTCTTTGCACCAGATTGTGCGGGATAAAGTGTTATAGTTCCGCTGTACATCTTTGTGGCAAAAAGTATGTATAATATTCCAATTGCAATTGAAGAAGATGTAATTATTGCTATGAGTTTTCTGGCTTTCCAGAGTATACTGATTATTTCTATGATGTCTATTTCGTGTTCCTGAGGTTTTATCTGCTGAGCTGGTTCCATTTGCTTTCCTATGTTTTATTCGCTCCAGACGACTCTTTTTATATAGTCAGTATATGACAGAATTATTCTAAGGACTTTATCGGACACGTTTGGTAATGAGTAATCGTAAACCTGAAGCAGCGGTCCATCCTCGCCTCTCCCCTGAGTTTCAAGGACTTTAAGTGCCTGAAGTATTCTTTCTTCGTTCATTCCGGTCATCATCACTGAGCCTTCCTCCATGGCTTCCGGGCGTTCATGTGCATCTCTGATGTTCACTGCCGGAAAATTGAGTATTGATGATTCTTCCGATATTGTTCCGGAATCTGAGAGTACCGCTTTTGCGTTGATCTGCAGATGAACATAATCAGAAAATCCGAACGGTTTGTGGGTAATGATGAGCGGATCGAGTTTTGTTTTATCCTTTTCGAGCTTTATGCGTGTTCTGGGATGTGTCGAGATAAGTACGGGCAGTTTATATACTTCAGCTATTTTATTGAGAGCTGCGAAAAGACCTTTGAAATTCTTATCTGAATTGATGTTCTCTTCCCTGTGAGCTGAGACTACGAAGTAACCGAATTTCTTGAGCTTAAGCTCTTTAAGTATCTTTGAATTCAGTATCTTCTGTTCGTTGGCAGTAATGACTTCCATCATCGGGCTTCCGGTCTTGATGATCCTGTCGGGAGATATTCCCTCTCTGAGAAGATATTCCCTTGAAATAGACGAATAAGGCATATTGATATCTGAAATATGGTCCACGATCTTCCTGTTCGTCTCTTCCGGAACTCTCTGGTCGAAACATCTGTTGCCGGCTTCCATGTGGAAAATGGGTATGTGTCTTTTCTTTGCCGGGATAGCACACAGGCACGAGTTCGTATCACCGAGAACTAAAAACGCCTCGGGTTTTACTTTATCAAGTACCTTATCTATCTCAATGATAATGTTGCCGATAGTCTCGGAAGCGTTCCCTTTTGCAGCATTAAGGAAATGATCAGGTTTCTTCAGTCCAAGGTCCTTAAAGAACACTTCGTTCAGCTCATAATCGTAATTCTGACCCGTATGAACTAGAATATGATCTATAGCCTTCGACGAATCAAGTTTCTTGATAACTTCTGAAAGTCGGATAATTTCCGGTCTCGTACCGACCACAGTCATGACTTTAAGTTTTTTCATTTCTTAAGCCTTTTTATTTCGTCTTTGATATAATCCAGCGTTAAAAGTTTCTTTTCTACTCCCTTCACATCCAGCAGTTCCACGTTGTCCGAGTTATAGTCCGAAAGCTCTTTCCTTTTCTTTTCGCCTTTATCAAAGAATTTCGCATAGTTCAGATCTCTGGTATCGGCAGGAACTCTGAAGAATCCGCCCAGATCTTCTGCAAAGGCCATCTCCTCTTTTGTTAGCAGAGTTTCGTATTTCTTTTCTCCGTGTCGGGTCCCTATTATCTGTATTTTATTTTTCACTTTGAACAGATTGACCATAGCCTGCGCGAGATCTCTAATAGTTGAAGACGCGGCTTTCTGCACGAAAAGATCTCCCTGTTTGCCGTTCTTATACGCGAAAAGTACCAGATCGACTGATTCCTCTAGGCTCATTAAGAATCTTGTCATATCAGGATTAGTTATCGTTAGCGGTTTTCCTTCTTCTATCTGCTCAATGAAAAGAGGTATAACAGACCCTCTTGATGCCATAACATTACCGTATCTTGTTACGCAGATGGTCGTTTCTTTCTCACTCATATTCCTCGATTCAGCTATCGCCACTTTTTCCATCATCGCTTTTGATATACCCATAGCGTTGATCGGGTAAGCAGCTTTATCAGTGCTCAGAACTACAACTTTTTTAACTTTATTCGCAATACACGCTTTTATAACATTGTAAGTACCATCTACATTAGTGCGTACTGCCTCCATCGGGAAAAATTCACATGAAGGGACCTGCTTTAAAGCCGCTGCGTGAAAAACGTAATCAACACCTTTCAACGCTTCAAATATGCTGTCATAATCTCTTACGTTACCTATGTAGAATTTCAGCTTGGAATTATTCAGCTGACGCCTCATATCGTCCTGTTTCTTCTCATCCCGTGAGAATATTCTGATCTCTTTGACTTCAGTATGGAGAAATCTGTTGAGGACGGCGTTACCGAACGATCCTGTTCCGCCGGTTATTAGTAGAGTCTTATTCTTAAACATAGCAGCCCCGGTTTACTTTACCTTTTTCAACATATTTACGATCCTTTCGGCAGTTTTACCATCCCAGTATTTTGGCACTTTCCCTTTTTTCAGCCTGCCTGAAATTATATCGTCTATATGCATCATTATCTTTTTCTTGTTCAACTCTTTGATCAGTATGTTCGTTCCCTGAGTTACGGTTGAAGGTCTTTCCGTGTTTTCACGGAGGGTCAGGCACGGTTTGCCAAGGTAAGTGGTCTCTTCCTGAATGCCTCCTGAATCGGTAAGCAGGAACATACTTTCTTTCATCAGCTTCATGAAGTCGAGATATCCCAGAGGATCAGTAAGCTTTATATTCTCATTATCAGAAAACCCTTCCAGAAGGTTCATAGTACCGAAATTCTTTAAAGTCCTGGGGTGGATCGGGAATACGACCTTCATCTTCTTCGAGACCGTTTTAAGAGTATCTACGAGTATCTTTGCGTTCTTAGGATCGTCAACGTTCGATGGTCTGTGCAGCGTTACCAGACAGTATTTGCCCTTTTCTACTCCGAGCTGTTTCATGATCTTTGACTTATCTGCAGTCTTAATATGGTTTATTAGTGAATCTATCATCACGTTGCCTACATGAAAGATCTTCGAATGCGGAATACCTTCGTTCTCCAGGTTCTCGAGTCCGCTTTCCTCCGATACGAAAAGATAATCGCAGACCACGTCCGTCATGAGCCTGTTTATCTCCTCCGGCATCCTGCGGTCAAAACTTCTCAGGCCGGACTCCACGTGAACGCATTTTACTCCGAGTTTTACGGCTACCAGGGTACAGGCCACAGTTGAATTGACGTCGCCGACTACGAGAACGAGATCAGGTTTCTGTTCAAGAACCACCTTTTCGAACTCGACCATGATTTTAGCGGTCTGAACAGCATGGCTTCCGCTTCCGACGTTCAGGTAAATGTCGGGCATCGGCATCTTGAGATCTTCAAAAAACACTTTCGACATCTTCTCGTCATAATGCTGCCCCGTATGTACGAGCACAGGTTCGATCCCTTCTGTTCTCAGCATTAGGTTGTGTATAGGCGCGATCTTCATAAAATTAGGTCGTGCTCCTACGACGTTGATAATCTTCAAAACAGTTCTCCTTCCTGCAGTACAATAATTAATTCTTTTGGAATATAAAGGAACAATTGCGCATTTTCAACATATAATTTATATTTAAGGCGTATTAAAACAAGCTTGAGGTTCTAAATGAAAATAGCTGTCGCGGGAACGGGTTATGTAGGTCTGGTAGCAGGTGTGTGTTTTGCAGAGGTCGGGCACGAAGTTGTGTGTGTAGACATAGACGAAGCCAAAGTAAAGAAGATGAAAAAAGGTATTTCCCCGATCTTCGAGGAAGGTCTTGAAGAGCTCATGCGCAAGAATTACAAAGCCGGAAGGCTGGATTACACGGTTGACTTTAAAGCAGCGTACAGAAAAGCCGACGCTGTTTTCATCGGAGTCGGAACTCCCGAACAGCCTGACGGAAGCGCAAATCTATCTCACATCGCGACAGTGGCAAGGCAGATAGCGGAAAGTGTTGAAAAAGACTGTCTGGTAGTCGTTAAATCCACAGTTCCCGTGGGCACCAATGATAAGGTGGAGCAGTTCATTCACGATTTTCTTATCAACGACGTTAAAGTCGAAGTAGCCTCGAATCCGGAATTCCTTGCCCAGGGATCAGCAGTTAAAGACACACTTCAGGCAGCAAGGATAATAATCGGTACTGAAAGCAAATGGGCTGAAGACATCCTAAAGAAAATATATAAACCTTTCAAACTTCCTGTCGTGTCCGTTTCCAGAAGATCGGCGGAAATGATCAAATACGCATCTAACGATTTTCTCGCGCTCAAGATATCATATATGAACGACATCGCCAACCTTTGCGAACTTGTAGGCGCGGACATTCAGGACGTGGCAAAAGGCATGAGCTTCGACGAAAGGATAGGCAGCAAATTCTTAAACGCCGGTATAGGTTACGGAGGATCGTGTTTCCCCAAGGACACGAAAGCGCTCGAATATCTGGCTAAGCAGCACGGATACGATCTGAGGACAGTAACAGCCGCTATTGGCGTAAATTCCGTTCAAAAAACCCTTCTGTTCAAAAAAGCGAGCAAAAGACTGATCACTTTCAGCGGACTGAAGGTCGCCGTGCTTGGCTTGACATTTAAACCGGGAACTGACGATCTGAGAGAAGCTCCGTCACTGGACAACATTCCACTGCTTCTGGGTCAGGGCGCGGAAATATTCGCGTTCGATCCCGTAGGCGCCGGCCATTTCGCGAAAAAATTCCCGGAAGGCAGGAACGGGAAAGGTTCTATCTCATACGTGAAAGATCCTGAGGAAGCTCTTAAGAATGCCAACGTTTGCTTCATATTCACGGAATGGGATCAGGTAAAGAAACTTAGACCGAAAGATTTCAAAAAGCTCATGAGAACTCCGCTTGTATATGACGGAAGGAACATTTTCGGTATTAAAGATATGATCAAAGCCGAAGTTGAATATCACTCGATCGGCAGATAGTTACACTTCCAGATAATGCGTGTCCGGATTCTCCGGATCGAATTTTTCGTTAGCCCACATTACTGTTACCATCTCAGTTGAACCGATATTCATTATGTTATGCGTATATCCCGGAGGTATATCGACCACCTGAAGCTTTTCCCCCGAAACGAAATATTCGATGACTTCGTCAGAGTTGATCTGACGAAATCTGATAACACCTTTTCCGGAAACAACGAGGAACTTCTCCGTCTTGGTGTGATGCCAGTGATTTCCTTTGGTTATTCCGGGCTTTGTAATGTTTATCGAGACCTGACCTCTTTCATCCGATTTAACGAATTCGGTGAAAGATCCTCTCGCGTCAACGTTCATATTCAAATCGTATGCAAATCTGTCTTTAGGCAGATAACTGAGGTAGGTAGAATAGAGTTTTTTCTGGAACTCGTCCTCCATGTTAGGAAGAAGCAGCGTCTCTCTTGAAGAATGGAATTTATAGAGAGTGTCGGTAATCTCACCCAGGGTTTTAGAATAAAAAGTGTCTATCTCGTGATAGAATCTTTCTCTTTCGTAGAAAGTCATGAAAGGCAGTTTGGTAAATTCAGCTATAATATCGTCGATATAAACAAGATTGACGATGTTGTCCCTGTCTGATATCGTGATGTCTTTACAGTTGGCTATGTTGTGGCAGAAAGTCGCAACAGCCGAATTATAGTTGGGTCTGCACCATTTTCCGAAAACGTTCTTCAGTCTGTACACGAACACCTTAACATCGTTGTCCATACCGAATTTTATCAGAGCTTCCTCGGCTTTCTTCTTGCTGAGCCCGTACGGATTGTCGTAGTCCGCCTGGATCGAGGAAGTAAGCACTATCGGGACGAATTTCTTTTCCTCCTCACAGATCTGGAGTACAGCCTGAAGTGATCCAAGATTACCTTCGAAATCCTCGTCCTCCTTGGGCCTGTTTATTCCGGCGAAGTGAAAAATGAAGTCCGATTCAAGAATGAACTGTTTGAGCGCGTAAAGCTCGTCCTCTATGTCGTACAGGAATAAAGTGACATCTTTATTCTCCATGAAAGCCGCAGTGATGTTCCTGCCTATGAATCCTCTGGCTCCTGTGATGAGTATTTTCTTCATTTAACTCCTCCCTACTTTTATCTTGAAAGATAGTATGAGATCGTTACTATGCTGGCTATTATCGCGACCCAGTCCTTGAGGCTGGTACCTTCTTTTTCTTCCGGTTTCTTCTCCTTCTTAACGACTATTCGTGAACCTTCCTTGACTGACGGCGAAAACAGCCATCCGTCAACGTCAGCGGCACCGCCCGGATAATAAACAACGGTCTCGCCTTTAATATAGTTGTCGTCGACCATCACTCCGCCTGCGGCGTCGATATAGTCCTTGAGGTCCCATCCTCTTGTGTATTTTACAAGTCCGGGCGTAAAAACGAATCCTTCGACCATGACCGTTCCCGGATGTTTTGGAACTGTGATGACATCGCCGTTCTGAAGAACGAGACCGCCGCCTTTGCTGCCCCTGTTGACCTTTTCGAAATCGGAGAGTATATGCTTGTCTCCCCTGCTGAACTGAATACCCTGCGGGAACGCCTCGTTCTTTAGTCCTCCCGCCCTTTCTATAAGTTCTGCAAGAGTCTCTTTTTCCTTCTGCAGAGAATAAGTACCCGGGAATTTCACCTCCCCTTTAAGCTCCACGTTCCTCTGGTACTGATAGTCGGGGAACTGCCTGATCACGACCATGTCCCTGTCCTGCAGAAGGAACGGGTTCGCGGCCGGCGTACCGGCTTTGAAATAGTCGCCGTTTAACTTCACCTTGTGAACCGAAACGAGCTTATCAGGCTTGATATTGTAAGGATCGATCCTGAACACTTCAGCCTCGTAATTGTATGCTCCTTTTTCAAAGCCTCCGGCCTGTAGGATAAGGTCCTCCACTCTCATGTTCGTTGACAGGTCGAACTGCCCCGGCTTTCTTACTTCACCCTTAATTGAGACTGTCTTTGGGAAAACGGACACGTTTATGTCGTATATTTTTAGATGGTCCCTGTCCTGAAGCACAAGGTCCTCAGCCGCATCTCCGTTCAGCACTTTCTGAAGGTTGACCGGTATGATCCTTGTCGAAATGCCGTCATCGTTGTATCTGATGAGGTCCGCTCTTTCCAGATAGGTCTTTTTTCTGAAATTTTCATCCTCAAGTCCGCCGGCTTTATATATAAGATCCGATATTTTAGCTCCTGCGTCAAGCGCAATACTGCCTATCTTCCTGACGTGACCGGAGATCTGGACAGTATTTCTGGTTACAAGCTCCCATCTTGAGAATATCTTCACGGCATCGGAACTTTCCAGCTTTATATTAAGATCTTCCGTTTTGTTCAGATCGACCTCGAATAACTTCGTTGTCAGATCAGGCAGAGTTCTGGTTATATGCGCCCTGTTCATATATGTTTCAGGCAGCAATCCTCCAGTTTCCTTTATAAGACCCCCTAATGTCATATCCTTTTTGAGGGAGTATTTTCCGGGCAGAAGCACAGGTCCAAATATGTTCACGTAATTTATCAGAATGTCCGAGATAGGAAAAATCGTTACGATATCTCCGTCCATTAATTTCACCGGCGCTACCGATACTTTCCCTCCGGAAGACGATCCGAGTACGAACTCCAATACTTCTTTTGAATGCATGATTTCGGAAGTCCTTCTCTCGAAAGGCACTATTCTCTCTATCTGGAACCTGTCTAGCTTCGCGGTCACTCTCACTCCTCCGGAAAATCTCATAAGGTCCGCAAGTGTTTCGTTCTCTTTGAGCTCGAAGATCGATTCTGTATTTACCTCTCCTTCAAGCTTGACCGAGTTATGCCTTGGAGGAACAAGTATGTTATCATTGTTCTTTAGTACGATATCGTTGACTTTTTTTCCTGTAAGCAGATAATCGTAAATATCTATAGTACTAACGACCTTTCCGTCCCTTACCACCTGAATGTTCCTCAGGCTTCCTTTCGCAGTTGGTCCGCCGGAATTGTAAAGAGCAGTGAAGACTGTTGAGTATGAATCAAGCTTTATAGCGCCTTTTTTGAATACTTCGCCTACTAGGAAAACGGTGATCGGTCTAAGCTTGCCCATAGAAACGTCTAGAAAAGTTGATGGTTCGCCTGACGCTGGTTCGAGAGTAATATACGCTTTTGACAGCAATTTCCTCAGTTTGATCTCAAGTTCGTCCAGTTTAAGACCGTTGACGGATACCAGACCGACGTTGTTCAGATAAACAGTACCCTCGTTCGATACTTTCAGAGTGTTGCGGAGCTCGACATCGCCCCACATGGATATAATTATCTCGTCACCGGGACCGACCTGATAATCCGAATAGGCAGTCATTGACGATTCCATTTTAAAACCCCTGCTCGTATAGAACAGATCGTATCCGTAAAATCCCTTAGTGCTTAGTGTTATTTCTCTTAAAAAATCCTCGCTCCTGATGTTGACGATCTTTTCATCGTCATCGTCCTTCGCCTTAGCTTTTTCAGGCTCAGTCTGCAGTTTTTCCTGCATCTTGTCAAACTGTTCATTCTGCTTCAGCTGTTCCAGAAGCTGCTGCTGACTGTGCTCCACCTGAGAATTCAGGTCAAGACCTTCTACTCCTACGGCAGTGCTCTTCCCGTTACCGTTAAGCAGAGCTTCCGCCGCTTTCGCGTCGACCGGGATCGTCACAGTCGCTGCTGATCCGTTGGTCGCAGGAACTGATAAAGATCCGTTCTGAGCGATCAATCCGGTCAATAAAACAAACAATGTCAGACATAGGAGCGTTCTTCTCATCTCTTTTCACCTAAAATAGTTTTAAATTTCTCAATATGTACTCAATTCAATCGTTATTGTTCAAAATTAAAGCTTAAATATAATAATTTATGATATAACTGTCAATTGTAAAGGATTATCATGTCAGCTGGAGGATAAATTCCGGGGATCACTTCCCTCCGTGACCGAAAAGAACAACTCCGGCTGTTTTTACAAGTATTTCCAGGTCAAGCATTATCGAGCGATTCTCAATGTAATAAAGGTCAAGTACTATCTGTTCGTTGAACTTGACTTCCGCTCTCCCTTTGATCTGCCATAAACCGGTCATACCGGGAATTACGGAAAACCTTTTCTTGTGCCAGTCCTTCATCTGTTCAAGCTCATAAGGAACGCATGGCCTAGGTCCTACAAGGCTCATATCTCCTTTGAGTACTGACCACAACTGTGGGAATTCGTCGATCGAATACTTTCTCATAAATCTTCCCAGAGGAGTTATTCGCGGATCGTTCTCATCTTTATCGACAGTCTGATTGTTCTTTATCATATTTTCGGCGCGTTCGACATGACTCTGAATGCTTGCGCCATGATACATTGAGCGGTATTTGAGCATTTTGAACGGTTTCTGATCTTTTCCGATCACGCTCGCTTTATAGAACCCGGGTCCTGAAGATGTGTACCTGACTGCTATATAAATAGCCAGCCAGATCGGGAACAAGCAGATTATCAGGCCGGCTGAAATGATAATGTCGATCAGCCTTTTCAGAATTTTGTAGTAAGGCATAACTTTGTTCGGAATTATCCTGAATGCCGTAGTCGAACATATTTCCTCAACGAACAGTTTTCGCTTCACGACATTATACATAGAAGAGTCTATATGGATGGTTTTACCTGTCTCTCTGCACATATCAACGATTTCTTCAAGCCTTTCGTCGGTGATACTGTTGATCGCGATAAAAATATCATTTACATGGTAATTAGCTACAGCACTGACAACATTATCTATCTTATCCAGTACTTTATATCCGGAATATTCTTGCCCCAGCTTGGTATCATCATCATCAAGAAGCCCTACGATATTATAATAACTCGCTTTATCCGCTGTCAGTTCATCAGCTACGATCCTTGCTCTTTTCCCGGCTCCCACTATGATGAGATTCTGTCTTATAGTAGCAACTTTAACTAGCCAGAAATAGATATTCGGGATAATTATTATCCTGAGAATGATCGAACTCAGAAGAATGATCAGATATATCTCAACGACAAGCGGTCTGTGTATCCTGCTGCTTAAAAAAAAGACAAAATAGATTGCCAGTGTAAGATGCCCTGCAAGAGCTTTGACGAAAGTAGTCAGGTGTTTAAGATAACTGAGAACTATCTGATATCTGTAAAGATTGAAAATCTGGAATATGAAAATATAGGAAATCATAAACCCTATATAACCAAGTAGGGAATATTGATGTATTTTTGACCATGAAGGTATTTTGGATACGGTGTATATCAGCGCTAAAGTAACTACAACAATATCGTGTATAACGAATATAAGTTTATGTAAAGGTATT
>QKDR01000140.1 GCA_003252515.1 Candidatus Delongbacteria bacterium
GATCGCAGGCAACAGTTTTTTGGATGACACAACAGAACCGAACAGGATGTATAATTATATTGTGACTTTGTATGATCAGACTTTAGCTTTGTGCAGCGCAGTTTACGAATCACCTAAGGCAGGGAACAGTATTGACTTCTTTACTGGATTACTTTCACCTTCCGGTCTTTCCATAACTGATGAAAGTCCGAATATAAGGCTTATCTGGTCTGCTGTTGACGGCGCATCAGGATACAAGGTATATTCCTGTGACGATCCTTACGGTACATTTACTGAAGACACTACAGGTACATTTAACGGAGAAGAGTGGGTCGCTCCGCTAAATACGAGCAGGCTGTTTTATTATGTGGTTGCCGTGAGCGGAAGTAAAGAGATCCGAAAGGCTGTTATAAATAAGAGCAGAGTCAATTCGAATAAGTAATAATCTTTTAAGGGAAACGCCGGGGACGATCATGTCTCCGGCGTTCTGTCTTTTTATTTCATTAAATTTAATTTAATGCTTGCAGTATTATACAGGAATAAATATATTTTGAAAAGTACGAATTAACTTACCGGTACGCAGAATGAAGATCAGGTTCTGGGGTGTCAGGGGCAGTATCAATTCGCCCTTAAGTCCTTCATCATACAGAGAGAAACTGGAAAAAATACTTTTACTCGCTTCTGAAGCGGATCTCTCAGGAAAGAGTAAGGTAGATGAATTCATCAGAGATCTTCCTCCTCAACTTTCTACTATTTACGGAGGAAATACTTCCTGCGTAACTGTTTCGGACGATGAAAATATTGTTATTCTGGATGCCGGGACCGGGATCAGGAACCTGGGTTCAGAACTTATTACCGGGCAATTCTTCGATAAGGATCTCAAAGAATACAATGTTTTTTTTTCACACCTTCATCTGGATCATATAAACGGACTTCCGTTCTTCGCTCCGGTCCACTTTCCCGACAGAAAGATCAATTTTTATTCACATCACTCCGATTTTGAGAAGATGCTTAATATCCAGCAGGATTACAATTTTTTCCCTGTAAGTTTCGAATCGCGACCGTGCGCTAAGAGTTTTAATCTTTTAAAAGAAGGTGACAAAGTTAAGATCGGGAAATTTACTTTAAGTTCAAAGAAGCTCAATCATCCTAACGGTTCGTTCGCATACAGGATTTGCTCTGAAGATGGCGGAAAGATCGTTTATTCTACGGACGGAGAATATACCGCCGGGACAGTACTTGAATCTTTTTATTCTTTCTATCAGGGCGCGGACATGCTCATTTTCGATACCCAGTATAATTTCAACGAACTGGCCGGAAGATTCAGTTTCGGGCACTCGACAGCGGAAATTGGTGTCGACGCGTCAGTAAATTCAGGAGTGGGGAAACTTGTTCTTTTCCATCACAATCATGAGAGCGACGATGCGAAGATTTACGATATGTATGTTTCAGCAAAGAGATATTTATCCTACAAATACCCGTCCTCGGAACTGGAGATAATTATTGCCAACGAAGGGATGGAGTTCAATATTTAAGGAGGTCATATCCATGATAAAGGATCTGGAACCGGGGATCATCTGGAAATATTTTTCTGAAATAAGCGGCATTCCGAGACAATCCGGTCACGAAGAAAAGATCATTGCATATCTTTTGGGATTCGCAGAAAAGAAGGGGCTGGAATTTAAAAAAGATTCAGCCGGAAATGTACTGATCATCAAGCCCGCAACATCTGGAAAAGAGAATTCTCCATGCACGGTTATTCAGTCTCATGTCGATATGGTCTGCGAAAAAAATGAAGGTACAGAACACGATTTCTTGAATGATCCTCTGGATCTATATGAGGAAGACGGGTTCGTGAAAGCAAGGGGAACGACACTCGGCGCGGACGACGGGATCGGGGTCGCAGCTGCTCTTGCTCTTCTTGACAGCGACGACATACAGCACGGAAAACTGGAGTGCCTTTTTACAGTAGATGAAGAAACGGGGCTTACAGGTGCAAATGCTCTCAGCGAAGATTTTATAACCGGCAGGTTACTTTTAAATCTCGATTCTGAAGAAGAGGGAGCTGTTTACATAGGTTGCGCCGGCGGTAAAACAACGGCTGTTTTCAAAACTTTACCTGAAAGACTGACAAGTAATAAAACTCTTCATTATACAGTAGTACTGGACGGATTGAGGGGAGGTCATTCAGGTCTCGCAATAAACAGAGGTCTCGGTAATGCCGTGATACTTCTTTCCAGATTTTTGTGGAATCTGAATGAAAAGATAAATTTTGATATTTCAACGATAAGAGGCGGGGATAAGCATAATGCTATACCAAGAGAAGCCAGAGCCGAAATCTGTTTAAATGAAGAAGACCTTACTATACTTGAGACTGAAGCGATTAAATTTACGGACATATACCGGCAGGAATTCAGAAAAACTGACGGGGACGTAAAATTGAGCATTATAAAGAATTCTTCCTGTTCGACCGTACTGACCGAGAAAGATAAATCAGATTTGCTTAACCTATTATATTCTTTCCCTCACGGCGTATTTTCCATGAGTCAGGATATAGAGGGACTTGTCCAGACTTCCACAAACCTTGCATCTGTTTCAGTACAGACTGACGGAGTAAATATCCTTACAAGCCAGAGAAGCTCGGTGGAGTCTTTGATTCATGATGTCGCAGGAAAAGTTATCGCTCATGCTCTCATGGCTGATTATGATTTTATCAGTAAAGACCCCTATCCTGCATGGACACCCGATCCAGATTCGCCGTTATTAAAGATAGCATCGTCCTCACATTCAGAACTTTTCGGTCATGAACCGGAGATAAAAGCCGTACACGCCGGACTTGAGTGCGGGATCATAGGCAAGAAATATCCCGGAATCGATATGATCTCATTCGGACCGGATGTGTTCGGGGCTCATTCTCCTGATGAAAAGGTCAGGATAAGCTCCGTAGCGAATTTTTGGGATCTTTTAAAGAATATCCTTCAGAAGATTTAGATGTACGCGATAGAATCAAGAGCTCTTACAAAGCATTATTCCGGAGGATCGATCAAAGCTCTTACCGGTTTTGATCTTGAGCTTGAAAAAGGTATGATCTTCAGCCTTCTCGGGCCTAACGGTGCGGGTAAAACCACTTTCATTAAGCTTCTTCTTTCGATAATCAAGCCTACTTCAGGACAGGGATATATTTTGGGAAATGACATTAAAGATCCGTCGGCAAGAGAAAGAACAGGTTATCTCTCAGAAAATCACAGACTTCCGGGATATCTTAATGCCGAGCAGTTCCTGTACTATTACGGAAGAATGTCAGGTGTGCCCGGTTACGATCTCAGAAAAAAAATACCGGAACTGCTAAAGAAAGTAAAGCTCGACGACAAAAAAAAGCTTAAATTGAAAAAATATTCCAAAGGAATGCTTCAGAGACTTGGTACTGCTCATGCCCTCATTAACGATCCTGAGATCATCTTTCTTGACGAACCTACGGACGGTATTGACCCTATAGGCAGGATCGAGATCAGAGAAGTTCTGCTGGAACTAAAGGATCAGGGTAAAACTATATTCATCAATTCTCATCTTCTCAGCGAAGTTGAAAGATTATCAGATCAGATCGCGATCCTGAAAGACGGAAAGATGATTAAGAAAGGCAAAACGTCTGATTTTCTTCAGTCTACCGGAAAGTATAGGCTGACAGTAGCTTCGGGGGCTGAAAGAAAACTTTTTTCGATACTTAACGAGAAAAAGATAGTATTTTCTGAAAAAAATAATTTCGCGGAAGCGGATATTTCTAATTCAATGCTTCTTAACGAAGTGATTGACCTTATCAGGCATAAAAATATTGAGATACTTGGTATTGAGGAACTTAGAAGCACACTTGAGGATTTCTTCATTAAAATCATAAGATAAAGGAGCCTGTTACGGGACTGTTCCTTCTGACAATAAAAGAACTTACTTCCAAAAAAATACTTCTTACCGTATTTATTATAGCGACTTTGTTCTGTATCTCTCTTATTTTCGTTTTAAATATAAAGGTTGCGGGAATAGATTCAGGAGTAATAGTTAACATTTTCGGTAATGTTGTAAACGAAAGCGGAAAAACGAACGGAATGAGTGCGGAAAAGATACTCGGTTATATTCAGTCAGGTATCGCGATCGCGATCTTTTTCGTATCACTATTTATTTCGCTTTTCACAGTATCGGGTGTATTTCCGGACCTGTTAAAAAAGGGCAGTATCGACCTGATAATTTCAAAACCTCATTCCAGATACAGCATTTTTGCTCAAAGATATTCCGGAGCGCTGATAACAACGGCTTTTGTGATATTCTATATTCTGATCTTCTCATGGGTCGTGCTTTCGATGAAATTTGATATCTGGAATCTCAGGTTCCTGTATTCCGGAGTTATTGTTCTGTTTTTCTTTTACAATATTTTTTCGATCATGACACTGTTGTCTATGCTGTTGAAGAACGGTGTTATTTCTTTACTTCTGACATACTTTATGGTATTCATACTTTCGCCTATCATTGCTGCTATCGACCGATTCGCGGCATTGGAGGATTCGTTTTACAGTCCGCTCGTCAGTTTTTTAAATTTCTGTCTGCCAAAGATATCGGAGACAGTTGTCGGGATCAGCGATTTTGTAATGGACAAGGATATTTCATTATACATATTTTCAGGTCCGATCCTTACAGGAACGATTGCTCTCATCGTATCAGTATATATATTTAAAAGGTCGGATTTTTAACTGATCTCAATGATGATCTTATTATTAAGATCATTCAAAAGTTTTACTTCCTCGCAGAAAAATACTGCTGTAAGACCTCTGCCCTGATCCGTGATCCTGTATTCTTTCTGCAGAGCGTTCTCTCTTTCGTAATCAACAGTCCTGTCGGTCGTTCCGATAAAAGTGTCATTGAAATATATATCTGTAATACTTTTCACTTGTCTTCCCAAGTTAAGCAGGCAATAAAATAAAAAGAATATTGTTAAAAAGCAAACGGGTTTTTAAATTGCGGCCATTTTCGTTATATTTCCAGTTGAGCTGTTCCCAGATAAACATTATTCTGAACTATAACGGTAATATCATTAACATCAATTATTATAATCTCTGCAGAATACCCTTCAGGGATTCTTACCTGATAATTCCCCATCAGTGCATTTATGCTGTCCATATCGTAGGTTCCGGGAGTAATATTACCATTTGCATTGATATAATTTACAATAGACGTTAGAACAATGGAGGCTGTGTGTGAGCATACGTTGTCAGAAGTTCTTGAAATATAGCCGTTATAAGTCGGAATTGCCGTGACGGAAAGGATAGCTATTATCAAAGATACGATGATAAGTTCTATAAGTGTGAATCCTTTTTTCATAACCAGCCTCTCTATGGTCTGTAATAAAAGTTTTAGAAAATTATATAATAATATATTGATTTACAAGAAAAAAAACATTTTTCAATTGCTTTTTCTTTTGTACTTTTTAATATTTGACTGATCATACAAATCTGTTTAGGGGAGATATTCAATGATTTTAAAACCATTCAGCAATGATCTTGGTATTTCATACAAAAAATTTCAACAGCAGAATTATTTTATTCTTATTAATAATAATAGTCTGAAGAAAGTAAATATAAAAGGAATAAATAAAATATCATCTTCAAACAACAGAGAATTTATCGAGCTGTCTGATAACGATATTATATCACGGAGATTTGAAGAAATTCCGCTATCGTCAGTTCTTATTTCTAAGGAGAATATCACGGAAATAAGTAATTTAGCAAGATCAAGACTTGAATTTACAGACACTGAAACTCATAACGAGATTACCTTTTCAGAACTCGGAGCTGTTTTCTCAATTGAAATGTTCGATATGATATGGCTTGAAGAGCTAATGTCTGAAGGGCATAGGAAAGGAATAGAAATAATAAATGACACCATGATCTTCGGAGAAAAATCACATTTGTTCGAGAAATTCACCGTAAATTTAGAAAGGTATGAAAAATACCTTCAGAATCCCTCGGATTTTGCTCTTATAGAGAGTATCAAGATTGAAACTGAGAAAATAATAGAGGAATATAACGGGAACCCTTATGATCACTTCCTCCTGGCTTTGCTGTATCACAGACCCACATCTTTTCAGGATTTAACCGCTGCGAAAAAAGAATTTATAATATCCCGAGAACTTTCCGCTGAAATAGAAAATAACGATCTCACCGCGATGTGCGATATGATGCTGGCATGGTTTGCGTATATTGAAAAGGATTATGATAAAGCTATTGAAATTTCTCACAGAGCTCTCGATCTTGAATTCCTCAGTGTGCCTGAGATTTATTTTAATCTGTCGAAATTCTATGCGGCAAAAGGTGATTCCGGAAATTCGATTCAATATCTGGATGAAGTTATCCGCGGTTTTGATTTCCTATATGCGATAAAAGCTGGCATTGATGATGATTTTAATAAAATAAAGAATGATCTTAATGAGTATATTTCAATGGCTAGAGATAAAGCAAAAAAAGGAATAATGAAAAGACTGAACAACATGGGGATATTTTTCACAAAATAAAACTGATGCTGATATTAGATGATAAAATATTCAAAATAAGAGATAAATCTGTTTCAGAGATCAGCAGTAGAATGATCACCGAAATAGAGATGCATGTAAACGGTGACAGTTTTATGGATTATATCTTATCTTCAAATATTGTTAATGAACTGTCAAAAGTTATTCTGAAAAATAATAACTCATACGAAATCTCATACAGGTCAAATTATAATAGACTGAATATCTTAAAAAACTCAGTAAATTGGGTACCCGAAGAACCATTAACTGATTTTGAGAACGAACTGTTCGATCTGATCAGAGAAGCCGAAAGTTTTATTGAAGTGGATGATTATTCTATTAATGATAGATCAAAAGAAATAATTTCTAAGTCAAATAAATTATTTCAGGAATACTGCGTAAAGTCTAAACTTATCGATAAAGAATTGAGATCTGAATTCTTTATAAGACTAAACAGAATCAGAGCTTATTTGTCAAAAGATGACTTGATTTCTACATACAAATGCCACACAGCGATCGATGAACTGGATATTCTTTGCCAAAATAATGAAAAATTATTCTATGATGTATATTCCAGTTTAAAAAACAGAACTGAAGAGGTAAGATCAGAATTTAATAAAATGAGAAATTATTTCGATTATAATACTATAAAACTGATAGAATTAAAATTGGATAAAATTACAGATATACTCGAAAGTCAGTCTTATGAAATCATCAGAAAGGCAGAAGGTATTGTGAACGAAATCGAGTATGAGCTTAATGCCTCTGCAGAGATCAAGCTGAAAAGGACGATTGAGATTGTGCGTTCAGAGCTGGATTCTCTTAAAACAAGTATTTGGCTTGATGACTGGCTGAAGATCAGGGAAGAACTTGAGATTATGATATCAGAGGCTGAGAGTACGGGATTAGTAAAAGATCTTAATCTTGATAAATTTAAGACCAGCCGATTAATATTGCAGAAAAAGCAGGATGTTTTCGATTTCATTGATAAGTTGGAATCAGCGAAAAATTGCGATAAATCACTAATTGCCGGTGAAGCCCGCAGAATGTTAAGAACAGAATCTTCAAAGGTTGATCTTGACGGACTCAATAAGCTTATGTTGCCCTGCGCTAAAAAAGAGCAGGAAGAACGATCACCGGTTACTATGACTAAAAAGAAAATATTTTATCTTTTTGTGTTTTTATTAACTCTTACTTCAGTTATTTTATTTTTAATAAACCAGAAATTGACCCGGCAGTATTATAATACTAAAGGACAAAAATATGCTGATATTGTTGAAACTATGGCATATTCCGAGTTCAAAGCGGGAAAAACTCCCGACAAATCTCTGATCAGAAAAAAATTACTTGTCCCTAAAGAAGATTTTGAGATAATCGCAATTACCGAGAGGCTGGTTACAGTTATGTACAAAGGAGAGATTTACAAGAAAAGTATACGCTCAAGAAAATAATTATATAAATTTCAGAAAAACATATTGACAACGCAATTTTATTTTCATATCTTTGCAGTCCGAAAATGCTAATGTAGCTCAGTTGGCTAGAGCAGCTGATTTGTAATCAGCCGGTCGGGGGTTCGAGTCCCTCTATTAGCACCCTTGCGGGTCAGTGTCCGAGTGGCTAAAGGAGGCAGACTGTAAATCTGCTGGCGCACGCCTACGGTGGTTCGAACCCATCCTGGCCCACAAGAAAAGCGGGAGTAGCTCAGTTGGTAGAGCATCAGCCTTCCAAGCTGAGGGTCGCGAGTCCGAGTCTCGTCTCCCGCTCTAATAAAAAGTAGCAAGCTTGAAATAACAGCTTGCTCTTTTTATTCTTAATAAGGCTTACTTAGCTCAGGCGGTAGAGCACTTCCTTGGTAAGGAAGAGGTCAGCAGTTCAAATCTGCTAGTAAGCATGTTGAAATAAAAAGATGGAGCATAAAATGCGCGATATGATCATACTTGCCTGCGAAGAATGCAAAAGAAAGAACTATAACAAGGATAAGAACAAATCCAAACATTCCGGCAGGGTAGAACACAAAAAATTCTGCAGATTCTGCAGGAAGCATACTCCGCATAAAGAAACGAAGTAGTTGTACAAGAACAGGCGTTTAGCTCAGTCCGGTTAGAGCACCTGTCTCCAAAACAGGGTGTCGGGGGTTCGAATCCCTCATCGCCTGCTAAAAATTTAGAGGAGTTGGAATGAAAAATATTATTGACTTTATTAACTCCGTGATAAAAGAAATGAGAATTATGACATGGCCGAGTAAATCGGAAGTCTGGGGGTCAACGAAAATTGTGATCGGAATATCACTGATTCTGGTACTTTACATTTTTTTCTCAGATCAGATTCTTAACTGGATGATCAGGTTCTTCATTAATTAAAAAAGGCGGGAAATCAATTGAGCGCAAACTGGTACATACTTCACGTACTGACAGGAGAAGAGGTCAGAACTAAAGAATTCCTTGAGAGCGAGATTGACAGGCTCGGTTATAATAACGAAATAACCGAAATTTTCGTTCCTTCCGAAGAGGTCGTTCAAATGAGGAACGGCAAGAAAGTCAAAAAACTCAGACTTTTTTATCCCGGATATCTGTTCATAAGCTGTCATCTGAGTAAGACTATCGAACATTTTCTTCTCAGCAACTCGAAAGTACTTAATTTCGTAGGTCCGAAGAACAAACCTCAGGAACTTTCAAAGAGGGAAGTTGAAAGGATGCTTGAGAAAGCTAAAGCTTCAATGGGAAAAGAAAAGGTTGAGAACATTTACAAGGTGGGAGATTTTGTAAAGATAGTTGACGGTCCTTTTACCGATTTCAGCGGAACAATAAGCGAGATAAATGAAGAAAAACAAAGACTGAAGGTCATGGTCACGATATTCGGAAGAAGCACTCCGGTGGATCTGGATTTCCTTCAGGTAAAATATGAATAAAGAATTAAATTAGAAGGCGCGTATTATGGCAAAAAAGATCATAGGTTTTATTAAACTTCAATTACCTGCAGGAGTTGCAACACCGGCTCCGCCGGTAGGACCTGCTCTCGGGCAGAAGGGTGTCAACATTATGGAGTTCTGTAAAACTTTCAACGCCAGAACACAGGACAGAAAAGGAGACATTATACCTGTAGTGATAACTGTTTATCAGGATAAGTCATTTACTTTTATAATGAAAACATCTCCGGCGTCCGTTCTGATAAGAAAGGCACTAAAACTTGAGAAAGGCTCGTCCGAACCTAACGTAAAAAAAGTCGGAACGATAACTCAGGAGCAGCTGGAAGAGATAGCGAAAAAGAAAATGGAAGATCTTAACGCCAACGATCTGCAGGCGGCAGTCAATATTATTGCCGGTACATGCAGAAGTATGGGCGTGATCGTTAAAAAATAATACTGTATGTTAAAGAACAAATGGCGCGATAATGCCGGAGCGCTAACAGTTCATAGCTTATAAAGATTGACAGAGGAAAAAATGAAAAAAACAAAAAGAATAACCAAGATGCTCGAAGCAGCACCTCAAAGGAGATCCCTGAGTTATCAGGAAGCCGTAAAGGTCTGCAAGGCAAACGCTACGGCCAAGTTTGACGAGACAGTCGAGGTTGCAGTAAATCTGGGAGTTGACCCCAGGCATGCCGATCAGATCGTGAGAGGTGTAGTGTCGCTTCCGCACGGTACAGGAAAGGAAGTCAGGGTACTTGTGTTCGCAATGGAAGAAAAAGCTAAAGAGGCTTTGGCGGCCGGAGCGGATCACGCCGGTTTCGAAGAATACGTAACAAAAATCAGCGAAGGATGGACGGATATAGACGTTATTATCGCTACACCGGACATGATGGCAAAGATCAGTCGTCTCGGAAAGATCCTCGGACCGAGAGGGCTTATGCCTAACCCCAAAAGCGGAACTGTAACCAACGACGTAGCGCAGGCTGTTAAAGAAGTTAAAGCCGGTAAGATCGATTTCCGTACTGAAAAGAAAGGTATCGTCCATGTCGGAATAGGTAAAGTATCTTTCACTGAAACTCAGATCGAAGAGAACCTGATCGAATTTTTAAAGAAAATCATGTCTCTTAAACCGGCAGCTTCAAAAGGTACTTATCTTAAGAGAATAACCATATCATCAACAATGGGCCTCGGCTACGAGATTGACAGGAACTCCATCCCGTCTCTGATCGGATAGTACGGTCTTTAAGGAATTCACTTTATCGGAGAATAAAATGACTGAAGAAACAATAATAAAACAACAGACAATCGAAAAGCAGGCGGTTATCGATGAGATCAAACAGAAGCTTGGTTCGTCTTCGGCGTTCTACGTGACCAGATACGACGGTATCGACGTGGAGAAGATATCTCAGCTCAGAAGAGATCTCAGATCGACGAATTCTGAAATGAAAGTATTCAAGAACACTCTGGTTATTAAGGCTCTGCAGGATTCTGAATATCTTTCGGATTTTGAAAGTATTCTCAAAGGCCCGAATTCGATCACTTTCGCTTACGCCGATCCCGCTTCACCGGCAAAGATACTGTTCGATTTCGCAAAAAAGAATACCGCTCTTCAGATAAAGGGCTGCCTATTCGAGAACCAGTTCTACGCGGCTGACAAAATGTCCGTGATCAAGGATCTGCCTACAAGAGACGCGCTTCTTTCAATGATAGCAAGCGTACTCAATGAACCTATGGCAAAACTTGCCCGTACTTTGGACGCTTTAAGAGTTGCAAGGGAAAATAACTGATTAATAATAAAATTGTACCGGAGGATTTCGTGCAAGAAATACTAGACAAATTGGAAAAAATGACAGCTATGGAGCTGTCAGAGCTTGTTAAAGCGATCGAAGAGAAATTCGGAGTTACAGCTGCGGCTCCGACAATGGTGGCAGCCGGAGCGGGTGCCGCTGAAGAAGCAAAAGAAGAAGAAAAAACAGAATTCGACGTAGTACTTCTTTCTTCAGGTGATAAAAAGATCCAGGTCATTAAAGTAGTAAGAGAGATGACAGGTCTTGGTCTTAAAGAGGCGAAAGCTCTCGTAGATGAAGCACCGAGCACAATTAAAGAAGCAGTTCCGAAAGACGATGCGATGAAAATGAAAGCTCAGATCGAAGAAGCCGGCGGACAGGCGGACCTTAAATAGGATCTGAAGGTAAACCTTCTCAGAGAAAGTTATTCTTGAAAGCAGGAATAACTTTTTCTGTCTTATTCGGGGAGACCGTTTTCAAATATCAGTTTCGTACGGAATAATACTATAAAATCGAGCGTAAGATGTTCATTAAATCAAAGACCTAAACATAACGAGATCAAAGCGTATGTTGGGGCTTTTTTATTTTATTATACGCTGAAGTCCTTTAACAAAAATAGTAATTAAGGAGGACTAAACTTGAAGAAGAACGAAAATAAACGAATAACTTTCTCAAAGATCGACGATGTGCTCGAAATGCCCAATCTTCTGGATCTTCAGGTACATTCATTCGATAAATTTATTCAGAAAAGCACAAAAGGCAGCAAGAAAAGAAATTCCGGTCTGCATCAGGCTTTCAGAAATACTTTTCCTATAACTGATACAAGAGAGAAATACCTTTTGGAATATATAGATTATTCCGTCGGGCAGCCCAAGTATTCAGTCGTAGAATGTCAGGAGATAGGAACGACTTACAGTGCACCTTTGAAAGTGAGACTGAGGTTGTCAAAAAAAGCGGATGATTCAGATGAATATCAGCAGACTATAGAGTCCGAGACTTACTTTGGTACAGTACCGATGATGAGCCAGAAAGGCACTTTTATTATAAACGGCGCTGAAAGGGTCATCGTTACACAGCTTCACAGATCTCCCGGAGCATTTTTCTCCTCCAGGGTTCATCCAAATTCTACCACACTATTTTCGGCAAAGATAATCCCGTTCAGGGGATCATGGCTTGAATTCGAGACGACGATCAATGATTCTATGCAGGTCTATATTGACAGAAAGAAGAAGTTTCCCGTAACTATTTTCCTTAGAGCTATGGGATTTTCTTCGAATGAAGAGATCTTCGGGATGTTCGATCTCTATGAAAAAGTAAAGATAACGAAAAAAAGTTCCACTGAGCTGGCTGGGAGGATTCTTTTTAAGGAAATTATCATTCCCGGATCAAAAAGTAATGAAAAAGGTCAACAGGGTCAGCCGGTCATATTGGCAACAGGAACAAAATTGACAGCCGATCATCTTGAATCGTTGTATGATAACGGCGTAAGTTCAGTAATTCTTGTCAATGCAAAAGACAGACTTAAATTC
>QKDR01000055.1 GCA_003252515.1 Candidatus Delongbacteria bacterium
TTTCCGAAGTAAGTTTACCTTCACCGCCCGCAGATGAGCTCTGACCGCTTGTCTGAACGTCCCAGTAGCAGTCCGATATATCCGAATAGAAGTCATCACCTATAAGACCGCCAGTATCGTAAGTTCCGGAAACGGGCCCGCTGGAGTAGCAGTTAGCTATGAGTGCGGGATAAACCGACTGGCCGATAAGTCCGCCCGTGCCTTCATAACCGTTTACTTCGGAAGTCGAATAGGAATCGGTGATAAGTCCGCCCGAAATGAACCCGCAGAGACCGCCCGTTCCAGTAACCCCGTTCACGCTGCCCGATGTCGTGCACTGATCGATAAAGCCGTCCTCATTGTGCCCGACAATGCCTCCGGTGATGTCTGTGCCTGTAACGTCCGATTTTGCGTAGCATAACTCGATAGTACCATTATTTACGCCTGTGCGTCGTTGACGATCTTCAGAGAAGTGATCACGGCATCTTCTGCGGTGAATCCGAAAAGTCCGATACAGTCTTCATCAGGCCTGTTTATTTCCATATTCCTGATCTTATTTGAATTGCCCTGAAAATATCCTGCGAAGACGGAATCGGGAGTACCGACCGGCAGCCACAGCTTGCCTTCGTGATATCCCGGTCCGGCAGGGGAGAGATGTCCGGTCAGATCTATATCGTTCATCAGCCTGAAATACTTCCCTTTCGAGAAGCTTCCGGAATACAATCTAACAAGCTCAAGTTCGTCGGGAGTGGTTATCTGAAAATGGATCTCCGTTTGTACCTGTACCGGAAGTGAACGGATTATACGGCTCGATATCTTCGTATTTCAGGAACGGATAGCCGTCGTTGAACAATGGATGAATTTCCCAGGCTGATGAAGGGAACCAGTTGCTGTAATTCAGCCTTTCCTTCATCTGTGCGGTCGTAAGCGGAAGACCGCATATTGCCGTACTCTGTCCCGATGTTTCAACATCCCAGTAGCAGTCGATGACATTTGCCGACTCGTTCCAGGCGATAAGTCCGCCTGCGTCACCCATAGCGGAAACAGGCCCTGCATTATAGCACCGTGTGACCGCTCCCGACTGGTTCTTCCCGATCAGTCCTCCGGCGTAATTGTTAGCGCTCACATCGGCAAACGAATATGAATCGGTAAGCTGTCCTCCGTTCATGAATCCCGCTATTCCTCCGGTATACTCATTACCTGTCACCGTCCCGCGAACAGAACATCTTTCGATAACGCCTTTGTTATAGCCTGCGATGATACCTGTGTTATTATTTCCTGTAACTGAAGATGAAGCATCTGTCACAACGATCAGGTCTTTTAAGGACCCGCTGCTGCTCAACTGCCCGAATAATCCGATGTAAGAAGAATCAGGCCTGTTGATCTTCAGTCCCGAAATGGTGAAACCTTTGCCGTCAACGGTACATCCGAACGGTCTGTAATAATTTCCAGCCGGCTCCCAGAGAGCCCCGTCATCATATCCTTCTCCGTCAGTATCAAGATAAGCGGTAAGGTCTATATCGCTCATCAAAGCGAAATTATTGACTGAATAATAAGTACCGGCATAATTTCCTAAATGATCAAGCTGCTCAGGCGTCTCTATCTCATACGGATCGGATGCTGTTCCGCTGCCATTTATTTCGAATGTAACTTCAGGCTCATACCAGGACAGATAAGGATATCCGTAGTACTTACACGGGTCCATCACCCATACCGGGGTAGTGAAATCCCAGTCTGAACCGAAATAAACAAAAGTTTCGGGATATTTCATCTGATAAGTGCTTTTACCGAACCCCTGGTCCGATGCCGCCTGTCCTGTCGCATCAACATCCCAGAGCATACTTAATGTTTCATTAAGCCCCGGATAATAATTACTTCCGTCGTCGAACGGTGCAATAATGAAACCTGATACAGTGTCCGGATCTTTACTTAGTACAGGACCTGCGGCATAGCATGCCGTTGCAGAGCCTCCGTCAGCCACAACACAGAACCCCGTCACCATACTGTCCCCGCATACTTCGCTTTTCGAATAGCAGTCAGTGTAATCAGTATAATATGAGAATGCACTAAATCCTCCAGTGTAATTCAGTCCCAGAATTTCGCATTCGGAAAAACACTGCGATATAGTAGATGAGCCGGCAGAGAATAAAAAACCGCCGCAGCCTTCTTGATTGTCATCATGGCCCGGCTTTGCAGTATTGTAACTGTTGACTTTAATACGGCATTTTGCATAACACCTCTCAACATTTGAACCGGTTATGCCTTCCACCAACCCGCCTATGACCCCGTATTCTGATATCACGGATCCCGTAAAATACGAATCCGTCACAGTTGCGTAGAATAATGTCCCTACAAGTCCTCCTCCTCCGGTATTCAGGCTTACAACATTACAGTCACTGGAACAGTTTATAATAGAACCGTAATAGACCGCTCCGGCAAGCGAGCCAACCGATGAGCTTAATGAAATTATCTCTTCACTGATATACCTTTTTCTTAATTTAAGGTTCTTTACTGTCCCGTTCTGACCGATATATCCGAACAGACCGTTCTCGAGTAAAGGGTCATTTCTGTTGATCTGAAGGCCGTAAATGGACTTGTCATTGCCGTCGAAAGTACCCGTATAAGTATCTTCAAAATTACCCATCGTGTAAGTCCCGATCGGCAGCCACATCTCCCCGCCGTTGTATCCCGAGCCGGTCGGACTAAGATAATCTGTAAGGTCGATATCATTGTTCAGGATGAACGACGATGAAAGGTAATTCCTCACATTGTTCAGCTGTTCGGGTGTCTCTATCTGATAAGGGTCGCCGGGCGTACCGGTCCCTCCCGCGAATTGAGCGTTGAGTAAAGTAAAAAGCATAAGAAGAAACAGCGGTGCCGATCTTTTGAATCTATTCATAAATCCTCCTGAATTCTCTTATATACTGCATTTTGAATATAGAGAAATATAAAGATAAATGAAAGGTTTTTTTATCGTTGACTTTAAAGTTGCCGGTGATTAAATTCACATGGGACTTATCACTAAATCAATAATTCCGCGATGAAAAGATATGAAAAAAAGAATTTTGAAATATCCTCCGGAATTCAGGAAAGAAGTCTGCGAATACGCGAATTGTTTGATAAAATATAACTAACAGATATTACATAAAATAGTAAAATATAGATAATTTAAATGCACAATAAAAGTATCATTCATTGGCTATGTATTTACAACTCTGTTGTGTTGTAGTAAATTACTTTAAGTAAATAAATAGGACATGAAGGAATTAGGGTTAAGTATATTTTAATGAAACGTAATGAAACGTAAAGAACTATATCGAAAATAAATTTTCGGTATCGGTAAATGAAAAATAAAAAAAGGAGAAACAAATGGACCCGATACTAGGATCAATAATGTTATTCGCAGGGAATTTCGCTCCCGAAGGCTGGTTCCCGTGTGACGGAAGGCTGTTGTCGGTGCAGCAGTACGCAGCTTTGTATTCGCTTCTGGGTACTTATTACGGCGGAGACGGAGTTAACAATTTCGGTATTCCGGATCTAAGAGGAAGAGTTCCGATCGGTGTCGGACAGGGATCAGGATTGACTAACCGTTATCTCGGTGAGAAATCGGGATACGAGACAGTACCTCTTAACAGCAGTCAGCTGCCGGCTCATACGCATACTGCCAGTATGCAGGCTACAGGGCATATTATGGCTGACAGCGCGGTAGGTGAGGACGATTCTCCCGCAGGCAACAGCCTGGCAAAAGCACCGTCTGACTTTTATTCCACGGAAACACCGACAACAGCGATGAACGCTAATTCCGTCGCTGTAACAGGTACTGTTACAGTTGATCAGGCCGGCGGAAACCAGGCTCATGCGAACATGCAGCCTTATCAGGCGCTCACTTACTGTATCGCATGGCAGGGAGTATACCCACAGAGACCGTGATCATCCGGTTAAGATTCGGACTTATTAAAAAGGAGGGAGATTATGCGCCTGAAATTTGTTTTAGTTATATGCTTGGTACTAAGTTTTGTGAAAGCGGACGATCTGCTTATTGCTGACTTCGAAACAGCGAACCAGAATTACACGCTGCCGAACGGAGGGGTGGTAAGCGCCACCGACTATTTTACAAGGACATATAACGGTGATCCGTCGATAACACACGATGTCCTGGGCAATGTCCAGGGGACTTATTTTATTGCCGGGAGAGACATCGCTACCGTTCTGGGCGACGGTGTAAGCGGGCAGGTATTATTAAGTGATATCAATGTTTCGGCTTACTCGGGTCTGCAGGTAAAATGTTTACTCGCCGCACCGGATGTCAGGTTCGATTCGATCCTTGGTGCAGGATTAAATGCGGACTGGATCATTGGAGAATACAGTTACGACGGCTCAAACTGGACGAAATTTGCGCAATTCACCGGACCTGTTGCTGATGAATCCGCGGAAGGTGCTTTGAAAGAAGATACGGACTTTGACGGTCTGGGCGACGGAACCGCGTTAACTGAAACATTTCAGGAATTCACCTATAACATACCCGACGGCGGTACTACGCTGAAAATAAGGTTTCTGCTTATGACAGACAGTGGTACGGAAGACGTTTCGATCGATAATGTCAGAGTATCAGGGACTTCCGCCGGGCCTCCAGACGCGCCTGATAATCTGATCACCGTATCAGTGACATCATCAGAAGCCGATATCTCATGGGATGCCGTTACAGGTGCGACCTATTACCATATCTACAGATCAACTGACCCGTACAGCGGTTTTACTCAGATCAATACGACGACCGGCACAAGTTATCAGGATACCGGTGTGTCCGCCGGGAACAAGTACTTTTACTATGTGACCGCCGACAACTCGAAATGATGTTCAGGAGGTAAGTGATATGTCCGATAATATGGTGCCTTTTACGGTAGTTTCAAATACAATAGGAATAGGAACGAACCGGTATAATATCCGTGATGTTATGCCCGGAGCTTACGATTATTTCTGGCTGGTCGTGGTTGACAGGACCAGCCTGACGGTCGTCGCCAATGCCGTGACCGAAGACTGCTCGGTAGTACCGTCTGCGGTTATGAAATATGACGGTAACCCGAAATACATTCTTATAGTGACTTCATATAATATGAACACCACAAGCCAGCCCATGGGTGAACTTGATACTTTTATCAGAAATAACGGGGCAGGAAGAAAATATAACGCGCTACAGCAGGTCGCGACAACAGTCAAGCGTATTAATGATACTTCATACAATTATCTCATGGCCTCGGTAATGGGCGAAAAATCCATGGCGATCGAAGCATTCTCGATAGGGAACGCCACCCTTTGCCTTCCCATGAACCTGATCTCGGTTGACGGATTCTATACACCGGAATCAATGGTGTGATGATGTAAATCTTGCGTAATTTATGAAAAAAAACTCTTGAATTTTACGGTTTAAACGCGGATAAACAGAGTAAAATCGGCAGGTAAAATTCAAAAAGATATCCTTCACTAAAGATTATTCGATCAAAAAATATTAGATTTTTTATGTCGAACAAAGCTTAAATTTCTATGAAGTCTTTATGCTCTCTGAAATCGAAGCCTAGGCATCAGCAAATAAGGAGGTGATGTCATTTGATTGTAAGCAAAAAAAAATTAAATTTGGTATCAGTTAAGGCGGGACTGACTAACTCATCAGTTCTTTGAGTTACACTGACTGATACCTGAAATGAGCTGAATGAAGAGAGTGGTGAATACATAAATCAAAACTGAGGAGAATGAATTATGTCAGAAATTATATTACCAAGCAAAGAATTTGTAAAAGCATGTAAGGATGCAACCATTAAAGCATTAACCGGAAAAGTAAAAGATGAAGATTTGAAACAATTTCTGAAACACATGCCGTCCAAGGAAGCTGTGCGCGCCGTTGGCGTACCGTCGCCGGCAGAAGCTATAGGAGAAACATATACTGTTGTGCTCTATGGCTATGTGAAATGTACTCCGACTCATCTTAATTATTATTTTGAGGCAAATCACTGGGGGATAGGGCTTGCAGGAGTGAAAGGTTACGGGTTTATGTATACTGCGTATGACAGCTGGGACGGACTCTTTAGTGAAACAAAAGGATATCATGCGCAAGGTATTGCATCGGCCGGCGGAATACTTCAAATCAATTGGTTTAACGGAAGCGGTGTGCCTGTCGGACAATTTAATGCTGCAGCAGCCGGCATAGGTGCGTTCGAAGTGGGTGGAGAAGGAAGATGGAAAAAAAAGTAAAGTAGCGCTTACTCAAAACTTTGGAAAAACTTTATATGACGCTCAACCGGATAACAGGAGAGGAGACTGAAGTTGAAGCTCCTGCTTCTGCTGTCCGGTTAATTCAACAATAAGTTGGATATTAAAATGAAAGTAAAGCATAAAGAAAAGGCAAAAATTGATCCTAATTGCGAAATCCGTTTGGGGATTGCTTCGTGGGATGATGGAAGTGGTCATTCAAAATCTTTCAAATATACATGGTTTGATAAGAACGGCAAAGCAGCCCGTGGTGGTGAATTCCCAGTCGAAGCACTTCCACAAGCTTTAGATTTTGCAATTAGGAATGGATATATAAGCCTATAGAATAAAAGAAAATATTTTTGTGATTGATCAAAATAAATGTTATTTAATTTTTATTATTTTTATTATAATAAATTACAGCTTTAATATATAAAAAACGGTCTAATGTACAAAATCGGATGCAATTTGTCTTGAAATAACACATCTTTCCCTTTGACATTTTCCTCTTCCGCGATTAAATTATCCGCATGAAAACGATTTAAGCTCATATTAAGCGTAAAATATGCTGCGACGCTTCATCAGGAACTGAATAATACCGGAAATTTTAAATACTGAAATCGGAGGAACAATGTTTGATCAATTGGAAATTATTAATACACGACCCGAACCTTTCGGATACTATACCGCCGCGGACCTCTGGACGGATGAGCACACTTCGGAACAGATGCTTAAATACCATCTTAATGAGAACATAGATGTATCGTCAAGGAACCATGCCTTCATTAAGAGATCGGCGGAATGGATGATAAATGAATTCGGGCTCGGACCGGGAAAGAAAGTAGCGGACTTCGGCTGCGGGCCGGGATTATACGCGTCTGAGCTTGCCAAGTCAGGGGTGTCAGTCGCGGGGATCGATTTTTCGAAAAGATCAATTGAGTATGCGCGGGATTTCGCGGAAAAGAACGGTCTTGAAATAAATTATGTGGATCAGAACTATCTTGACTATGAAACGGACGAACGGTTCGATCTGATAATAATGATAATGTGCGATCTTTGCGCTCTCAGCCCGGATCAGAGGAGTACTCTTTTAAAGAAATTTCACAAACTGCTGACGGATGACGGGACGGTACTGCTCGATGTATATTCTCTGAAGGCTTTTGAAAGCAGGGAAGAGATCGCGGTATATGAAAGGGATCAGCTTTACGGCTTCTGGTCTCCGGACATGTACTACGGATTTCTGAATACCTTCAAATACGATGAGGAAAAGGTCGTTCTGGATAAATATACCGTCATAGAGAAGAACAGGACACGTACGATCTACAACTGGCTGCAGTATTTCAGCCCGGAAAGCCTGAGAAAGGAATTCAAAAGCTGCGGGTTCGAAGTGGAGAAGTTATATGCTGATGTAGCGGGTATGGAATATTCGGAGAACGGAAATGAATTCGCGGCCGCGGCAAAGAAAATATATTAATAACTTGCCCATTCATTCCTGATTCTTTAACATTCAAGACATAATTTTAAAAGGAGAGAGGCGTGTTCAAAAAATTCTTTATTACGGTATTATATGCAGTTTTGTTACTCATCCCGTCATCGACCGCATTTGCCGGTGAGGGTGATATGGTGACTGTTACCGGCGGGGCTACGACAGCGACCGGTGCGAATGGTGATTATTATTACGCAGGTAGTACCAATGTCGGCGGTATCGTCAGGGATTATTACGATAAGCCGGCAAGTGTTTATCGTATCGAATTCCGCTATAACTCTCAATATGCTGTTTCCGAGTGGGAAGTATGGGAATCAACAGCCCTTGGGGGAGGCGGAACGGTAAGGTTCTATCATACAAGCACTTCCGTAGCTATACCCACTGGAGCGTGGCTTCTTGATGTGGCCAGCGGTTCTCCGTATGTAACCTTTACTCCCGCCCCGACCGCGACCGCTCCGACTGCGACGACGAACGCGGCATCCGGAATAGGCACATCCGGCGCTACTTTCAACGGAACAGTGAATGCGAACCTGGCAAGTACGACCGTAACATTTCAGTACGGACTGACAACGTCTTACGGTTCAAGCGTGACTGCGGATCAAAGCCCGCTCACCGGTTCTACAGCTACGGCGGTAAGCAAAGCTGTTACAAGTCTAACCCCGAATACTTTGTATCATTACAGAGTGGTCGGAGTAAATTCCGCAGGTACGACGAACGGTTCGGATATGTCATTTACGACAAATCCTTTACCTCCTTCGGTAGCAACGGATATTGCGAGCGGTATAACGTCCGCCGGTGCGACTTTGAACGGAACAGTAAATGCCAACGGAGTAAGTTCAACCGTAACATTTGAATACGGACTGACGACATCATACGGAACATCAGTAACTGCCGATCAGAGCCCTGTAACTGGATCAGCCGATACGCCGGTCAGTAAAAACATATCCGGCCTGGGAAGCGGATCAACATATCATTATAGAATTATAGGAGTAAGCGACGGAGGAACGACCACCGGTTTTGACAAGACTTTTACCACAGCGCCCGGGATCCCTGTAAATGTTGCTGTTTCCGGTGACGGATCGGAAGTTACGGTCACCTGGGAAGCGGTAACAGGTGCGACTTCATATAATGTGTATTCTTCAGAAGACCCTTATTCAGGATTTACGCTGAATACTTCGGGTTCTTTTAACGGAACAAGCTGGACAGCTTCGTACAGCGGGAATAAACTGTTCTATTATGTTGTCGCGGTAAATTAGGGATCGAATAAATACAATATTATAAAGGCGCTTAACGGCGTCTTTTTTTATACAATACGATGAGGAAAAGATCGTTCTGGATAAATATACCGTCATAGAGAAGAACAGGACACGTACGATCTGCAACTGGCTGCGGTTTCGAAGTGGAGAAGCTATATGCTGATGTCGCAGGTTCGGAATATTCGGTGAACGGTACCGAATTCGTTGTCGCGGCAAAAAAAAGACATTAAAACTTGCCCATTCGTTCATGATTTTATACCTTCTCGGGTGTAACAGAAAAAGTGTAAAAAAATGGAGAGTACGTTTTGAAGAAATTATTTATCACAGTTTTATTCCTCATCACATCAGCCGCTGTCGTCGCACAAACCCCGATTCAGACGGTGGATTTTGAAACTGACGGTGCAGGATATACGGTGCAGCCTCAGGAATACACCGTGCCGGATCCCGCGAACAGTGCATTGCCGGATTACTGGACACGAACAAACGGAGGCGCTGAAATTGATCCGTCCGTTCCTTTTTCGAATTTTGAAGGATCCTGGTTCTTTGCCGGAGAGGATCTGGATAATCTTGCGAGTGTATATTCTGTTACCTGCGATCAGATCTCGATCAGCGGATATTCCAATCTTCAGGTAAAACTGCTGGTCGGGGCGAGAGGTGACGGCAGTACCAAGGAAGGCGAGGAATATTTGAGGATCCAGTACCAGATAGACGGCGGCGGATTTATAACGCTTGCTCAGTTTCTGGGTAACGGAACTTACTATACCGAAGACGCCGATGCCGATGACGTCGTGGACGGGGCCGATCTGATAGAAAGCATGCAGGAGTTCACATATTATATACCCGGTACAGGTTCGACTCTGCAGATCAAAGTTGTGGCCAATAACGGCGGGAGTGAAGAGATCGCCTTTGACAATATCCGTGTGAATGTAACAACGCCTGATCCTCCGACAGTTACCACAACGGAAGCGAGGGCAATAAGCACGAACTCAGCTACCATAGGCGGAGATGTCACAAGTGACGGCGGCGCTTCTGTTCTTGAAAGAGGGATCGTATATTCTACAACGGACGCGACACCTACGATCGCTGAAGGGGCTACGAAGGACTCGAACGGGTTCAACACAGGTTCGTTTTCAGAGATCATCAGGTCGTTCAGCGCCAATACGACTTATTACTATAACGCATACGCGATCAATTCTCAGGGGACCGCTTACGGTACTCCCGGCAGTTTTACGACCGCGCAGACTTTGATTCAGGTAGTGGACTTTGAAACCGACGGTGACGGATATACTGTAACAACAGGCCTGACGGTGGATCTTGACGGCGATTACTGGACAAGGACCGACGGCACAAGCAACGGTGTAAGTTTTACTTATCCTTTTACCGGTATGCAGGAAACATATTTTTTCGCTGGGGAGGATGTTGACGGATACCTTCCGGCTTATGTGATTACGGATGCGGCGGATGTCACAGGATTTACGAACCTTCAGGTCAATTTGTTGCTGGGAGCAAAGGATAATACCGGTACTAAAGAAGTCGATGACTTTTTAAAGATCGAGTACTCGATCGACGGGGGAGCGTTCACCGTGGCAGGTCAGTTTCTGGGTGATCCTGATGAACTTCCTGAATCTCTGGATTATTTTCAGGAAGACACGGATCTCGACGGTGTTTTCGATGAAGACGGCATACCGCTGACATTTTCCATGCAGGAATTTACTTACGATATTCCGGCTACGGGAAACTCGCTGCAATTACGTATTTCGGTCTCTAACGGAGCGGGAGAAGAAGTAGCTTTTGATAATATTCAGCTTATGGGAACATCGACCATACCCGGGATTCCTGTGAATGTGGCTGTTTCGAGTGACGGATCGGAAGTTACCGTTTCATGGGACGCGGTAACAGGTGCGACTTCATATAATGTGTATTCTTCAGAAGATCCTTATTCAGGATTTACGCTGGATACTTCGGGTTATTTTAACGGAACGAGCTGGACAGCTTCGTACAGCGGGAATAAACTGTTCTATTATGTTGTCGCGGTAAATTAGGGATCGAATAAATACAATATTATAAAGACGCTTAACAGCGTCTTTTTTATACAATAAGACGAAAGAAGTACATAAAAACCTTGACAGAGAAACATAATTTAATGATATTTAGACGAGAGCAACAAAATACGGAAATAATTAAGAGGAAAAGCGGCATTATTTTAAATTGACATATTGATAATTTGCTAAAATTATCTTGTCTTGCGTCGTTAAACTACCACTTTAATAGCCTGGAAGACAAGAGAAGGAGCGAGTGTTCCGTATAACAGATATGGGGCACCGCCTCTTTATATCTCTCAGGCGGGTTGTGGTAGACCTTACGATGCAGATATAACAGAGTGTCGGTGCCTGTATTTTTTATGGAGCTGAAAGGCATCGGACCTCAGCCAAAGGAGGTGATGTCTTTATGAGTGTGCAATAGAGAGAAAAAAGTTTGTAAACGACTAAGAAACTAAACGAGGATGAAAATGAAGAAAAATAAAATGATCATAGCTGTTATATTTACATTTGCTTTATTAACCGCAGTATTTGCCATGTCAGGCGGCGGCAATAATGATCCCGCGAAAGAAGCACAGCAAATAAAACAGGATACGCAAAATGATCAGGCACTACAACCTGATCAAATCAAGTCAAATGATACCGTTAAAGATCGTTTGGGTGTTGATACCGGTATGACAAAAGAAGAATATGAAAAGTTCAAAGATGAATACCTTGCGTATCAAAAAAAGTGCGGTATTTATGCTACAGACAACCTGTATTATCATAAGACAAATCTAAATGCGATAAGTGAGTTTGCGAATCATAATATAAATCTCAACAGGTTATATGAATCATGCACTGCAAATGATTTTGCAATAAGATCTGAGATCGTTGCAGTAGTATCTTTTGTGGATTTTAGCATAGAGGAAAATAAGGAGTTAACATATCCGATAACATTAAATGTTAAGGTTCATGAAGTGCTGATGAATAATACTGAGTATGAGAAAATACCTGATACGCTGATAGTCAAAGGAACAAATTTTCCGAATTGGCATTTTGATGAAGTTGAATCAGGCCTAACGAAAATGTATGAGAATAAAGATGATAAATATGTACTTTTCTTGTCTAGGTATAATTTCTATTACTTTTCAGAATCACATAAAGAAGGCAGAAGAAAAGAAATAGTTGACGATACCTGCTTTGAGCCGTTTACTTTTGCATTTGTAGGTTATCAAAGAAAGATAGAAGATAATGAGATCATCTTTGATGAAACCAAGTATCCTCCGATCACTATCAGCTTAGATCAATTCAGGAAAAATGTAAAGGAAATCAACCGGATAAACGACATTGACAACTTTTATAAAAGGAGCTACAAATGAAGATAAGACTTCTTTATATACTTTTTGCCATGCTCCCGGTTTCATTGTGTTTCGCGGATGCCAAGGTAGCTAATTCAATCGGTCTGGTGCCTGCCTGGCTTGACAGATCAATTCCTTCTTATAATATCTATAGAGACAGCTCGTTAACTCAGGAATTCAGAGATGTAATGCCTGCGGTTTGTCAGTATATTCAGCCGTCAACAGTTCTGGGTCAGTATTATAATTTCAACTACACCGATGAAGTCTCTGTACAAGATATGAATAATGGTAAATGTGAAATAAAATATTATGATTATGGAGCTGGAGTCATTGCAATGTGTACTTCAAAATTTAAACCTGATTGGAATAGTCCCGATTGGCAGTATGTAGGCGAAATAACGGAATTTGATATTCTGATCAACGGTTCGTACACCTGGGTTACCGGACAATTTGAAGATGACAATGTTTACGACAGGGAACATTCGATGCGACACGAATTCGCCCATTCGGTCGGTTGTGGCCACACGAACGCATCGCAACTTATGGATATTACGTACAATCAAAGCAATCCTGTCAGAAACATCTCTGACATTGATTATGATATCTATAGATTAGTCGGAAATCCGGCGGGTGAAATTATTGAGCCGCAAGGTTATTGCGACATACTGTTAAAACAAGGTGGACAGGTAGTGATCGAAGCTCTAAAACCGTCGGATATAGTAACATCTGCTTCGGGTCTGGGTTATTATTCTCTAAACGAGGATATGTCATATCATAACTATATTGAAACTGACAATGAATACGATCCGGTTCAGAGCAAATATGTTCTGAACTGGTCAATAGACA
>QKDR01000147.1 GCA_003252515.1 Candidatus Delongbacteria bacterium
AAAATTCTCTTTTGACCTCTTTACCTATCCTGACTATTTTTTTATCTGCCTGAAGTTTCTCAATGGACTTGACCGTCTCAGCTTCCGACCATCCTACTTTTTTCGATATTTCAGAAATGGAAACCGGAGTGAACCTTGACAGGAACAAAGTTTCTTCGACCAGCTTGTTCTGGTCGCCTTTTTCGAGAGCGGACAGCACTTCCAGCAGAGCCGGATCGTGGCGTTTGGCTTTCTTTTCATTAATAGTTAATATCTGACCGCCTCCGATGGTGAACTGAGGTGAATACGATCGGATCACGAACCTTTCTTCCGGCGCGATGTTCATCTGCTCCTCAAGGCGGAGTTCCGCGAAACAGTGCTGTCCCGGCTCGAGAGAATCCCTGTCCAGAAGCACGATCCTGCCAAGTACCTCGTTCGTGCCGGCATGAACCCGAACCCTCGTCCGCGTGTCGAGCTTTTTAGCCGAACCCAGCAGGTAGAAGCTGCTGGTGAAAATGTAGGTCGGCTCAAGATAACCGGACGACACAAGGACATTACCCCTTTCGATCTGCTCGACCGTGACTCCGTGCAGGTTAATCGCCGCCCTGTCACCGAGCATCAGCTCCGGCATGTTCTTGCCGTGCGACTGAAGCCCTTTCACTCGTACCTCAAGGTTCTTCGGCTGAAGAGAAAGTTTGTCACCTTCCTTCACGCGCCCCGACAGAATAGTGCCCGTAACTATCGTTCCGAAGCCTTTCATTGTGAAGACCCTGTCGACAGGCAGTTTAAAAATCCCTTTGTCCATGCGGGGAGGTTTATTCTCCTTCTTTTCAAGAATGAGTTTTTTCAGTTCCTCTATCCCGCGTCCGGAGATCGAATCAACAACAAAGACTGGCTTTCCCTCAAGGAAAGTTCCCTTCATGCCGTCCTTTATCTCTTCCTCTACAAGATCGAGCCAGTCCGGCTCAACCATGTCCGCTTTCGTCAGCACCACGACCCCGTCTTTCACCTGAAGGAGATTGAGTATGTCCAGATGCTCTGTCGTTTGAGGCATGATACCGTCGTCGGCGGCTATTACGAAAAGCGCGAAGTCTATAGTCGAAACACCCGCCATCATGTTCTTTATGAACCTTTCGTGCCCCGGAACGTCGATGATAGTAATATCGTTACCGAGAAACGCGAACCCTATATCGATCGTTATGTTCCTTTCCTTCTCTTCCTTCAGCACGTCAGTGTCCATGCCCGTAAGCGCTCTGACCAGCGAGGTCTTTCCATGATCGATATGACCTGCCGTTCCTATTATAAAATGGCTCATTCTACCACTTCCTTTGTCTTGTATCTTTATCGAACTTCATATCCGAGAATATACTCGATTTAGTATTGATAAGTAGCTTGAACCCCTGATTGAAAAGGTCCCATTCGAACTCTCCCTGCCAGCAGTGCATCTCACGCCTGACCTTGATGACTGTCGAAGTAATCTGTTTGGGCATAAGCAGGTTCATCGTGGCGGAATATTCAACAGACCAGTTCTCCGTCGGTGATATTCTGGCCGAAACGTTCCCGTTAAAGTTCTTTGTATAGTTATCATTCGAGTCGTAACGTTCTGAAAAAAGCAGCCTTCCGGTTATATCGTACGGGATGCTCATAAAATCACCTCTTTCGGGAGCTTTCACCAGCCCCGTCTCCGTAAACTCCGGCTGTTCTTCGAACACTGATTCCTGCTTTTTTCCGAGCGTTCCTCTCAGCGTCATCGGGAATTCAAGGTTGTAGCTGACATCCCATTTTTCCATCCTGAACGGATTTTCATTCCAGAAGTCAAAATTCGGGTTGATATACTCCCCCTGAGCTCCGTCCGATGTATACGGGGTAATCGTAGAATTCGCGCTTATCGATGTGTTCATTCTGATGTAATTTTTTATCAGATTGCCGCTGTACGGATTAGATGTGAATCTTGCCGTTATCACCGACATTTTATTGCTGTCCGCCACGAAATTGTAAGAGCCGGTGAAATAGAGATTGAACAAAGTCATTGAAGATTCATTGTCGCCAGTTTTTATTTTCGCGTCGAATATATTGTTCAGCGAATAATTGAGCCTCATGGTCTCCGACGACGGCGTTCCTCCGATCAGAGAGGGAGAGAAAATATCCTGCTTCACGCTTGTGCTGTCGCTGGTCGGCCTCATTATGAAATACCCGTACTCATCTGTTGAGAAATCGGGATAGTATGTGAACCCTACTGAAGGAGAAATAGTGTGCCTTATCTTCCTTAAAGCCATGATCTCCGGCTGGAAGATCCCGTAAATTTTCGTGTCCATACTGGCGGTAAGATCGTAAGTATACCTGTCCTTTGATCCTTCAACTATCTCGGCGTCCTCGTTATAGTACCTGAAAGCGACATCGTGCCTGTAATTGAAACTCTCGCTCATGTTGAAATACGTGAACAGCTTATGTTTATACTGAATGTATGAAGCCGTTTTCAGTCCGTAGTTGGTCAGCGTAGAGTCGGTATTGTAATTCTCATAATAATCGTCGAAAGACCCTGACGTATAATATTTGCTCCTGTAATCGGTAACATTGAAGTTCTGACTGCTTCCGAACCTGAAATTCCCGTAATCAGTTCTCTCGCTTAAGCTTACCGCCCCTCTCGAGTTCTCGTCGAACACATTGGCGTCCTCATAAACGTTCAGGTTCCTCGTTCCGGTCACAGATCCGCTGTACTGGAAGTTCTTTATCACGTCCGGAGCCTGAGAGTCAGAGAAAGGCTTCCTTCCACTGAGGCTGTAAGTAAAATTGGGAAAAGTATATTTCACAATAGCAGTATCGACATATTGCGTGACCGATGACATCAGCTTGAAATTGTCACCCGTATTGAACCATCTTTTATTGAATACACCGTTAGAATATAGCTTGTTCGCCATCCTGTCGGCGCTTGTTTCGCCGAGGTCTCTGACAAGGCTCGTTCTTGTGACGTAGTCCGCATTGGCGTTGAAGGTCATTGAGGGGCTGATGTTGTGGTTGTGAACGCCTTTGAACCTCCAGTCGTGGGTGTTGTGGTCATTCGTGAAATCCGCCGAAATATACCCGTCTATAACATATTTCTTCTTGTACCTGAACATTTGCTGTAACAGATAACCGTATCTGTCGTAATAATCAGTCATTACGGTGTAGTCTGTATAAGCGCTCATATCCCAGAAGAACCCCAGGTGCTTGAATGAGTTACCTTTTGAGCTGCTGTAATAGTACGACGGCAGTATGAATCCCGAATTTCTGCCTTTATTGTTCTTGTATAGTATGAACGGAAACCACGCTACCGGAACTTCGCTGAAATATAGAGTGATGGGCTTAGCGAACACCCAATTGTCCTGAGTAACGATGATACTGTCGG
>QKDR01000045.1 GCA_003252515.1 Candidatus Delongbacteria bacterium
AAGCTTTCTTTTCTTCTCATTTTCTGCCTGCCTGATTTTAGACTGCTCCTCATCTAATCTCTTCAGTTCTTTAGCTTTCTTTTCTTCCGCTATTCTTTTTTCAGCGGCTTCTTTTTCAAGCTCTTTTATTTTTTCCCCGAGAGCTTCTTTTTCTTCACGGGCCTTTTTTTCTATCAGAAAGCGTTCCTGTTCGTATTTCCTCTCCATTTCCTCAAGTTTTTTCCTGTTCTCTTCGTCAGCCTTATTATAAGCTATCTGTCCTTCCATGAACTTGTTATTGGTTCCTTCTTCTTTTGCGTTTAAAAGTTCTTCAAGCTGTTTTTCGATCAGTTTCTCTGCTGTTTTCGGATCGTCGGTCTCTACAAGAGCGGCTATTTCCACTTTATTATTGTCAAAATCTACTCTGCCGAGTGAATTCAGGTCGTTGCCGTAGCTGGACCATACTTTTGGTGTCGTATCTGAAAATTCTCCCCATTTCTGCCTTACGCCTTTTACGTACTCCATCCACTCTTTTCTTTCTTTTTCAACTCTGGCTTTATATGCGTCAAGCTCGGCATCTCTTTCCTGTTTCCACTGGTCAATATCCTGCTGCTGCATTCTCTTATATTTTTCGAGTTCTGTTTCCTGGGAATGCAAAAGAGTAAAAATAATGAATACAAAAAATAAATGAACCGATCTTTTCATGATGCTCTCCCGCTTTGAATTTATATTGCAAGGGAAAGGTTTTATTCTTTCCTCATATACAAAGTAGTAAAAAAAACGGAGAAAATCAACTTAAATAATTATTAACGTTTTTTCGTGAATTCGAAATATTTATCTTGCCAAACTGGAAATAATGTATTAAATTTGTTTTCGTGGTAAATGCCATAGCAGGACAGTGTTTTTTTAGGAAAAAATACATACAACTTGAGAAAGCTCTGATCCAAAGCACAAATTTTAATTAGGAGGTAGCAAAAATGACAGAGCGCGAAACTGGTTCTGTGAAGTGGTTCGATTCTTCAAAAGGATACGGATTCATTACAACGGACGGCGGAAGAGACATCTTCGTACACTATTCAGCGATCAAGAACGAAGGATTCAAAACTCTTCAGGACGGTCAGAAAGTTGAATTCTCTGTAATTGAGAATGACAAGGGGCCACAAGCTCAAGACGTAAAAACTATATAGATAAATGTATCGAATATAGTATCAATGCGACGGGTTTCCGTCGCATTTTTTTTACCGGAGAGGAAAATGAAAATACTTATTCTGAGATTCTCATCATTCGGGGATATCCTGCTGGCAACACCTGTGCTGGATATACTAAAAAAGAATTATCCTGAATCGGAAATTCACTGGGTCGTATTCAAAAAGTTTGAGGAAGCGCTGAATACAAATCCTCTGATAGACAAGCTTATGATCTTTAAAGACAATAAAGGATTCAGCAGACTTAAGAAAGAAATATCAGGAATTGATTATGATATGATTTTCGATCTGCATATAAACTCAAAGACGCGCGCACTGACGAATTACAGAAAAAATGTTTTTACATATAACAAAAGAGTTTTTGACCGTTTCATGCTTGTTCATTTCAAAAAAAAGTATAATGAAATTATTCCGGTAACTAAAATGTATTTCAGAGCTCTGGAAAAAGCCGGATTAGATACTACTTCCAAATGGAAGCTCAGATTCGGACTTGTGAAAGAAACTGAGCTGGCTACGGTCGAAACATACGGTCTTCATAACATTAATTATATCGTGATCGTTCCCGGTGCAAGTTATTACACAAAAATGTGGCCGAGAGAATATTTCAGGGAAATGGTAAGAAAGATTTCGGTCTCAAAAAATTTAAACAGAAAGATAATTATTATCGGTAAAGGCAGGGAAGAGGAGGAAGCGGCAGAATACATTGCGGAGCAGGACAGAAAATTATGCATAAATCTCGCGGGAAAACTGAGCTTTCAGGAAACGGCGGCCGTACTTAAATTCTCTGATCTTGTTATCACCAACGATAACGGTCCGATGCACCTTGCCGAATGTTTCGGAAAGAAAATACTGGCCGTTTTCGGCTCCACAACCGAAGAATTCGGTTTTTATCCGTATTCAACACAATTCGAAGTTGTTCATAATTCAGGTTTGAGATGCAGACCCTGTACACATTTCGGAAGGAAAAAATGTCCGAAAAAACATTTTAAATGTATGATGGATATTACTCCGGACTACGTACTTGAAAAAGCATTAGGTATGCTCAATGCGTGAGTGGTTCATTCCTTTCCTTCTGATCACTGCCGCATTATCCGAACTGATGTACATTCTGTTCAGAGAAATAAAGTTCACTTCAATTACTGTTCCGGTATATGTTACAGCGTCAATTATTTCCATAATGAATATTGTTAACAGCTTCGGGATACTGACATTCATTTCGCTTTCTTCAATACTCCTGTTGCTCATTTCAAAAATAAAATTTCGAAACAAAACGTACGAGAAACCGGATTACAGGTACCTGCTTATTCTGACAGGAGTTATCATTTTCCATATGAAATAAAAAAGGCGGATAATTCCGCCTTTATATTTGTATAGAGATTTAAACTTATTTATTCATTTTTTTCCACTTATTGCCGAACCCGGGACCGTCGTTATGAAATTCTTTGAATTTCTCAAGCTGTTCTTTATTCAGTATTTTTGTGATCTCGGACATTTCGTCTATCTGCGATGCCTGAAGTTTTGTTTTAACCTCACCCATCTGCTTAACGATTTTTTTTGCATCATCGTATTTCATGTTCCTCATTGCCTCGCGTTTATCAATTCTGAGCTTTTTCAGTTCTGCTTCCTGTTCGATCTCGCTTTTTTCATATTTCATTCTGATCTGATGTATCTTGTCTTTCTGATCTGATGTAAGATCAAGTTCCTCCATCATTCTGAATCCGAAATGCTCTCTGCCGATACCGTCTCTGTCAAATTTTCCCCTGCCTTCATTATCCATCTTGTTCCATCCGCCAATTCCTCCGGGGCAGTTCCCGGCGTTGAATCCCGGACCATAACCGGGGGTGAAGTCAGATTTTTGTACCGCAGGTGTTTCCTGAGCCGCTAAACCGATCAGTATCGCGGTTGTGAGTGTCAGGATTGTCAGTAGTTTTTTCATGATAGTCTCCTTTTTGTTGTTTGCTGTTTGATAGTGTAAACGCTATGTATTCTGATTTATTTTAAAAAAATTGTAAACCAGTGTTTTTTTTATTATCATTCAGTCAACTCACAGGGAATCATTATGACAGGATACGAAAAATATTTTATGCCTGTATACAAAAGGATACAGAAAGATGTTGTTAAAGCCGACGGCTGTTTCATATATACAAAGGACGGGAAATATCTTGATATGTTCGGTGGTCTCGGTGTCAATGCTCTGGGATATAATGTCAGTAAAGTGAATGAAGCAGTGATATCGCAGCTGGGTGAATTCTCTCATATTTCAAATTATTTTGAGGCTGGATCATCAGGAAAACTGGCTGAGTATATTGTAAAACACACATTCGCGGAAAAAGTTTTTTTTACCAATTCAGGTACTGAGGCGATCGAAGCCGGTATGAAGCTGATAAGAAAATACGGAAAGATCCACGGGAAAAGAAATATTATAACATTTACAAAAGCTTTTCACGGCAGAACTCTTGCTTCGGCTTCTGTAACTGCACCAGACAGCTCGCACTCGTACAATTTTCCCGGAGGAGTACCGAATATAATAACTCTGGAATTCAATAATATTAAGGAACTGGATAAAATAGACGGTGATACGGCAGGTGTGTTTATCGAGTTCGTTCAGGGTCAGGGCGGCATTAATGTCGCTGACGCCGAATTCGTCCGAAAGCTTAGAGAGAGAGCTGCTGATCACAAAGCCGTTCTGATGGCGGACGAGATACAGTCGGGAATGGGGAGAACCGGCAGGCTTTTCAGCTTTGAACATTTCGGGGTAATTCCCGATCTCGCCGTGACCGCTAAAGCGATAGGAGGAGGGCTTCCGCTCGGAGTACTGCTTGCAGGTAAAAAACACTGTGATATTCTATCGTACGGAGAGCACGGCTCGACATTCGGCGGCAATCCCGTAGCTTGTGCCGCCGGACTGGAAACGATCAGAACAATAAACCGCAGGACTTTTCTCGATAATGTCCGTAAAAAAGGTGATTACATTGTTGCAGAAGCAGTGAAATTAAGGGAAAAACATCCTGAACTGATCGGAAGAATATCAGGAATGGGGCTTATGATCGGCATAGAAATATTAAAACGGCCTGAAAGAGTATTTCATTTGTTCGAGGAAAGGAAAATATTCGTCAATATGACTCAGGGGAACATTCTGAGACTTCTGCCGCCTCTTATTATTAATGAAGAGGAAATAGGATTATTTATTTCGACATTTTCTAAAGTTCTGGAGAATATCTAGTTTTTATCAATAGAATATTTCTCCAGTATCCATATTATAATAACCCCGATAACCATTAATGATACCGCGAAAATTACTTCAAGCGAAAACGATTCGGGTAAAAAATAATTGTAACCTATTACTTTTTCTTTTCCGTTCTCGAATATTTTTATGACAGCACCTTTCCATGGCCATAATAGAGTTAAAGAACCTAAGATAAATCCTGAAAGAAGCGCTATAGTAATATCCCGGAATTTCTTAAATACCCATGAAAGAACATGAGAAAAAGCTATTATTCCGACTCCCGCGCCAAAGAAAACAGGTAAAAGAACATGTAGATTTACAGTTTTAACTGACTGGATCATCACCAGCTCGTAATTACCCAGAAGGATCAGTACGAACGATCCCGAGAGACCAGGCAGTATCATACTGCAGGTAGCCACGATCCCGCAGATGAACAAATAAAGATAGGATGAATTTTCAGAGGCCGGATCAAATACATTAATGATGAGTACAGCTATTAGTGTCCCGAATATTAAAGATAATATAACACCCGCATTCCATTTGCCGATCTTTCTTGTGACAAAATACACAGATGCCAGGATCAGTCCGAAGAAAAACGACCAGACATATTTCGGATAGTTCTCGAAAAGTGAACCCAATATAAAAGACAGCGCAAAAATCCCTGTTCCGGCGCCACCGAATACTGTTATCAGAAAGTAAAGGTTCGTGTATTCGACAAACTCTTTAAATTTACCTCTGAAGATGAGTCTGACAGCTTTGATATCAAAAGATTTTATTGAGTTTAAAAGTGATTCGAATATTCCCGTGATCAGCGCTATAGTTCCACCCGAAACACCGGGAATAATATTAGCTATACCGACACCGATACCTTTGAAGAAATAAATAAGATATTTATTCATCGTAACCTCTGCCTATCAGGGGAACGAATATACAGTCCAGGACTTCCTCTTTTACAAATCCGGACTCTTCCTTTTTAATTATGTTAAGCTTGTGGTAACCGCCGCTTTCAAGCGGAATGATCATTTTGCCGCCGGGTTTGAGCTGTGTGAGAAGTCCCGGAGGGATGTCCTTTGCTCCGGCAGTTACTATTATACCGTCGTATGGAGCTCCTGATTTCCATCCTAAAGTACCGTCACCTACAAATATCTGAACGTTTTTTATCTCGAGCTTATTCAGGTTGTTTCTTGCATAACTTACAAGCTCGGGTATTCTCTCTACTGAAAAAACGAATTTGCACAAAGCTGAAAGTATCGCGGACTGGAATCCGGACCCTGTTCCGATCTCAAGTATCACGTCATCCTGCAGAGGACGCAGAAGCTGGGTCATCAGAGCTGTAATGTAAGGCTGGGAGATCGTCTGGCCGGATCCTATAGGAAGAGCAGAATCGTCATAAGAATGATCCATATCTTCTCCGGGAACGAACAAGTGCCTCGGGATATCTTTAAATGCTTTTAATACCCGTTTGTCCGAGATGCCTCTCTTTTTCAGCTGTTTCTCGATCATTTCTTTACGTGCGAACTCAAAATTAATCATTATATATAACATCCCCGTAAAAGATTTTCTCCTTCCTGCCGCCTGAGCTTTTTCTTATGATCAGAGAACCGAGTTCATCGATCGAATCAATATGCCCTTCGATCATTTTGTCTTTCTGATTGACAGTGACCGGCAGATCTTTGATCCCTGCTTCTCTGAACCATATCAGGGGCATATCCTTAGTGCAGTTCGTGCAGTATCTTGTAAATACCTGATTGACTGACTGAACAAGTTCAGACTTGATATTTTCTATATCGAAAGCCGTACCGCTTTCTGATTCCATTGTCGTAAAAGGATACGAAATCTCTCCTTCGGGAATGAAATCAAGAACGTTAAGTCCTATGCCGACGATAACGCATTCTTTGGAATATTCAGAAAGTATTCCGCATATTTTTTTACCGGAGACCATTACATCATTGGGCCATTTCAGGATTATTTTACTGTGGTCGATATGCTTGGAAAGCATCATTTTAACAGCGATCGAGAACAAAAATGAAAGTCTCACAGCGTCTGAATTATCATATACATCCCTGATCAGGAACGAAGAGAAAATACTTTTCCCCTTTTCTCCGTACCAGTTCCTTCCCAGTCTGCCTTTACCGTCCGTCTGCTCGGCTGCGAACAGAACAGTGTCCTGATCCATGTGCCTGCCGTATTTTTTCAGGTACGTATTTGTCGAATCCACTTTTTCGAGTTCGATCACATTCGAAAACTTCTCCATTCTCATAATCACTTATTCCGTTTTAATTTTCACTGTCTGTATTTTCATCGTCGTAATACCTGCCTTCCACATCGAGTTCTTCCAGCAGCTCGATTATTTCATCAACATTCTTTTTTGAAAGCGCAGGAAGTACCGGTGTACCTTTGATGAACGAAAGCGGGACCATATCCTTTTTTAGCATAACTGTATTGATTTTGCTTTTTATTTTCATTTAGGCTGTCTTCTTTTCTGATTCATTAACTATTCTGATAAAGACGTCTTCCATATAGAATTCGCCGGTCAGTTCTCTTAGATTCTGTATCGTACCTGTAGCGAGGAGCCTCCCGTTGTTTATTATTCCGATCCTGTCGCATATTTTTTCTACTTCACCCATATTGTGGGAAGAAAATATTATCGTTTTCCCCTGCGATCTGAGGTCTTTTATATAGGTGTGTATCTTCTGCGATACTATCACATCCAGTCCGGAACTGGGTTCGTCAAGTATGAGCACAGGAGGGTCGTGTATTATCGTTCTTGCTATCGAGGTTATCTGTTTCATACCGGTCGACAGCTTCTCGGTGTAGGTGTCGGCATAATCTTCAATAGCGAAATATTTTATTATCTGTTCGACCCTTATGGGTATATCCTGAGCGGAATAATCGTTGAGTTCGGCGAAGTATGTAATTATCTCTCTGGGTGAAAGTCTGGGATAAAGCGCCGTATTGGACGACATATAGCCGATCGACCTTCTTACGTCTTCAGGTTTTTCAGAGGTGTCGAAGCCGGCGATCTCGATAGAGCCCGAATTAGGCTGCATGAGGGTAGCCATCATTCTGAGAGTCGTGGTCTTTCCCGCCCCGTTCGGTCCGAGAAGTCCGAATATCTCTCCGCCGTATGCTGAGAAGCTTATATTGTCGACCGCTTTGACGGTGCCTCTCTGGGGGTCATAGAATTCTTTGCAGAGATCTTTAATTTTTATTGTTTCTTCCATCAGACCATTTACTTTTTATTTTTTTTATCAGGGATGTCCCCGAATATCCGAGAAGTACTTCCTCTTCCAGAAGGAACGGGAAAAGAAATCTGTATACAAAGAATATCCAGAGAACCGAGAACAGAACTGTTTCTGAAATGAAGATCCAGTCGGAGTTGTTCTCTATAAGAAGTTTAAGCGTAAAAGAAATATTCAGAACGGGAGCCGCCGCAATGAAAATATTAGGTTCGACGGCCGGGATGACAAGTACTAAAGGGAGATATGTGAGTAGAGCTGAGAATGGTGATACAAATATACTGCCTTCCTTGCGTTTCGAAGCGAATCCTGAAGCGGTAACGAAGATCACGGCTACAAAGAACGATGTAAGAAGAAGCGCAAGAAAAGATATAGACATGATCCTCAGATTAATAACCTGAGCCCAGTCGAATCCCGCAATATCTGATGCGACGGCATCAAGAAAAGTCTTAAACAGTGTGATTATAAATGAAATAAGAAAAATAAAATTCAAAACTCCGGAGAGCATTCCGTAAATGACAACTGTGATGAACTTGGCGATTATGATCTTTTCTCTTCCTGCCGGTACAGTAAGTGATGTCTCCATTGTTTTGTCCTCGGAATGCCCTGAAGTGATCTCGACGGAAGCGGCGGCCACTGAAGCAATAACCGAGATAACGGACATTAGCGGTATAAGCAGCGAAAGCACCTTTGTCATTACTTCATGATCGCCTTCAGTATTTCTCGGTTCGATCGTGAAAGGTGAAAAATATCCGGGATCATAACCGCTTTGACTTATCAGTGCGTTTTTTTGTGTGCCGTAATACTCCAGCAACTTTTCTTCTATTAAAGGATAGAACTGCATATGAGCCGAGTTCGAGCTGTCCAGTCTTACAGTGTAATACGGCAGACCGTCAAGTTCGTCAATTTTTATATAAATGTGATCATTGTCCGACTGTTCCGGAAGGGATCTTATGGCTATAATATTCTTCAGCGCCGTAAGTGAATCTTCGACAGTATTATATTTTCCCGCTGCCGGATAAAAATCTACTGTCACCGTTCTGCTTTCAGCGAATCCTGCTCTGACCATAAGGAACTGGTTGATGCCCCAGTAAATAAGAGGGTAGAATATGACCGGAACAAGAAGAACCATAAGTCCGAGCATTTTATTCCTTAAAAGGTCTTTCAGGTATATTTTGACAAGTATCTTCATTTTCTCCGGTTTAAGTTCGCCGAATGTTAATCAAACGGTCATTTAAAGTCAATGCAATAATCTGTTATCACGGCGGAAGGACTTTTCTCAGTTTTTACGGCATTGCCGGTCATGGATTCGTAATTTTTCATAAAGTCTGCAACAACATTAGGATCGAATTCTGACAGCACAGCGTTGGTCCCGAGACCTTCATTTCTTTCGGTTACGTTCCTGAAAAGGAGGACAGGTTTACCCAGATAAGAACATTCTTCCTGATTGCTTCCTCCGTCCGATATCACGAATTCGGAGCTTTTCAGAAGTTTGATGAACCTGAAATAATCGTACCTCGGTCTTAGCTCGATATTGCTCAACGATCCGAGCTTATCAAGAAGTCTGAATTTTTTCAGTTTTTTTTCAGTTATTTTATGCAGTATGAAAATTAATTTGAATTTCTCAGAGACAGATCCGATAAGGTCAACGATCTTTCCCAGTATTTCAGCGTTCCTGACATTCTCGAACCTGTGAATAGTAGCTATCACAAAAGGTACTTCCGGGATATTTACATCGCCGATCATTCCAATTGACGGTCCTGCATGGTTAAGGGAATCATATAACGTATTTAATCCGGTGTCGATCTTTATGCCGCTATACTTTTTCAGATTGTCTACGGCCCACTTTCCGGGACAGAACATCACGTCTGAGATATTGAAAGTGATCTTCCTGAATATCTCTTCAGGGAAAGGCTGAAAAAGATTGAACGATCTCAAACCTGATTCCACGTGTCCGACCTTAAGTCCGGCGGATTTCCCCATCAGTGCCCCTATTACCGTGCTCAGTGTGTCTCCGTGAACAAGGACAATACCTTTTTTATCGTTATTAAATATTTTTTTTCTGTTTATGAATGATTTAACAAGTATTCTTACTGACCAGACTGACATAGAAAGGATCGAAGTTATATCCTTTCCGGAATAAAGTTTTATATCCGGCTGCTTGATCTGAAAATTGTTCAGAATATCATCAATAGTTTCCTTATGCTGTCCTGTCGAGATATAGTTATAACTGATCCCTCTGAGAGTGAGTTCCTTCATTACAGGCGCCATTTTGATCAGCTGGGCTTTCGTACCCAAAACGATGTGTATCATCGGATCAGTCCTCTTCGACTTTATCGTATCTTAAAGTGGATATCTGTTCGGAAAGAAGACCGATGAGGAATATTATCACGCCGACGCTTATGAGGAATATGGAGAACTGGGAGTATCTTCCGCTGATCCAGAAAATTTTATATGCCATATGAGCCAGTCCTCCGAAAAAGAATACAAGACTCACAGGAAGGAATACCTTCAACGGAGAAAACAGCATAGCGATCTTGATTATTATAAGAAGGAACCTGAATCCGTCCCTCAATAATTTGATTTTACTTTTTCCGATCCTTTTTTTTGCATGTATCGGACAGTATTTAATATTATATCCCGCTTTAATTATCGCCAAGGTGGAAGTAGTAGGATAAGAAAAACCGTTAGGGAACATATAAAGGAATTTTTTGATGACCGATGTACGGAATCCTCTGTAGCCGCTTGTAAGATCTTCGATTCGGATATTCGTTACGTAAGTTGCAAGCCAATTATAGAATTTATTTGCGGCATTTCTGTGGAAAGAGCTGTCGGAGGATTCTGTCCTCGCACCGACCACGCAGTCGTATATACCCAGCAGTTCGGTGATCTTCACAATATCAGCTATATCGTGCTGTCCGTCAGCATCCATCATTACGACAAATTCTTTTTTCGCGTTCCGGATTCCTGTTCTTACCGCAGAACCGTTGCCTTTATTATAGGGATGTGATACTAATTTCACATTATTGAATTTTGATACTTCCTCTGCTGTTCTGTCTGTCGAGGCATCATTAACAACTATGATCTCAAAGTCAGAGAAATTCTGTTCCATGAATCCGGTAATATTTTTCAGGGACTGTTCTATCGCCTTTTCTTCATTATAAGCCGGCAGCACCAGCGATACTGATCTTTCTACCATGAATGCCTCATTATTTAAAATATTCTTTAACTCCCCTTATTACGTAATCTGTCTGTTCTTCGGTCATTTCAGGATAAAGTGGCAGTGACATTACTTCATCAGCTACTTTTTCCGATCTGGGCAGGTCTCCTGCGGAATATCCAAGATCTCTGAAAGCAGGCTGAAGATGAAGGGGTACGGGATAGTGGATACCTGTAGAAACGCCGTGCTCCGATAAGAATTTCATCAGATCTTTACGATATGGTGTTCTAACCGCGCACAGATGATAAACAGCTTTAGTAAAAGGCTCCTCATCGATAAATGTAAGCATATCCTCCAGAGCGCTTCTGTATTTTTTTACGATCTTTCTTCTTCTTTCATTCCATTCGCTCAGATATTTCAGTTTGACATTTAATACTGCAGCCTGAAGATTATCCATTCGGGCATTCGTGCCGATGATCTGATGTTCGTATTTCGTTATTCTTCCGTGGTCTGACAGCATCTTTATCTTTCCGTACAGCTCTTCATCATTAGTAACAACAGCTCCTGCATCACCGTATGCTCCGAGGTTCTTGCCGGGATAAAAACTGAACGATGTAACTGCAGCATAGCTGCCGACCGTCTGTTTGCGGTATTCTGCCAGATGGGACTGTGCGGCGTCCTGAATTACCGTTATTCCTTTTCCACTGACGATCTTCTTTACGGTATCGTGATCTGCAGGCTGTCCGTACAGGTCAACTATAATTACAGCTTTGGTTTTATCAGTCAGAGCTTTTTCAACTTCGTCGGCATCAATTAGGGCGGTATTTTCGTGACAGTCGACGAAAACAGGTTTCGCTCCGCAGCTCACAACAGCCTCTGCTGTGGCAATGAAAGTGTGGGACGGGCAGATGACTTCGTCACCGCTGCCGATATTAAGAGCTCTCAGTATGAGTTCAAGTGAGCTTGTTCCGTTGGAAGTGCCGGTACAGAAACCAGTTCCGCACATCCCGGCCCAGCTCTTTTCAAAATTCTCAAGTTCTCCGCCTTTTATGAACGATGTGGTGTTCAGTACTTTTGATATTGCTTCATCTATCTCTTCTTTTATGGAGAGATAGTTCGCTTTAAGATCGACGAAAGGTATAACCATTGCCCGGTCCTTAATTTTATTACATGTAATTTATTTTAATTAATCCTTTTTATCAAACTTTATATTTAGAAATTGCTTTTTTTTATATATGGATTTACAATTCAGGACATGAAGAAGAATATCGGAACGACATATCTTGAACTTCTTTCGCCGGCAAAAGATCTTGCGTCAGGAAAACTGGCTATACTCTCGGGCGCTGATGCGGTCTACATAGGCGGCCCCGGTTTTTCCGCGCGCTCCGCTGCGGGAAATTCATGGGAAGACATTGAAGCGCTTTGCACTTTTGCACACCAGTTCTACGCAAAAGTATTCGTCACCGTCAACACGATCTTTTACGACGGTGAGGAAGAGAGAGTTCGTGACACTCTAAGCAAAGCGTACCAGTCCGGCGCCGACGCCCTGATAATTCAGGACATGGGTATCCTTAAACTGGATCCGCCGCCGAT
>QKDR01000004.1 GCA_003252515.1 Candidatus Delongbacteria bacterium
ATCTCTTTGATGTGCTGGAATACATTTCGTTTTCTGTAAAACCGATTTCAAGAGAGGAAAGAGTCGCAAACGCACAGCCTTTCATTTTCACCGGGCTTGACAACAATCAGAAAGAATTTCTTGAATTCGTGCTGTCAAAATATATCGAAACAGGCATTGAAGAACTATTCGAAGATAAAATTCCCGATCTGCTTAAGATCAAATATTTCGCTATTACTGACGCTACCGAACTTCTCGGTGGGGTTGACAGGATAAGAAGCACCTTTATAAAATTTCAGAAACATTTGTATTCAGCGACGGCGGATTAATTCGTCGCTACTATATAATAGAATTTCCTGTTCTCAGTCGACATTGTGCCTGAAATGTCATATTCGGTCGTTGTGACATGAGCCACAAAAGTATAAGTGCCGTAAGGATCGTCTGCCGAATAGATGTCGTATCCTGTCGCGCCTGTTACGGCGTTCCAGCGCAGAAGCGTTCCGGTAAAAGGAGGTTCGATCAGGATGGGCGGAGCGGGAGGAAGAAGTTCAATAGTGATATCCCATGCGCCTGAATAATCGCTTGATCCGCTGGAGTTGTTTGCTTTAACTTTCCAGTAATATGTCCCCGCTGAAAGATCCGAAGAAGGAGTATAAGTGTTGACCGCCGGCGAAGTGTTTATCTCAGGTGAGCTGAAGTCAGAGTTGTTGTCGACCTGGAGAGTATAGGACAAGGCTCCGGGAGTGTCGGTCCAGTTAAAAGTGGGTGTTTTGTCAGTTGTGACAGTGCCTGCAGACGGAGAAACAAGTACCGGAACGGTCGTGATCCCGGTTCCCCATATTTTCGAAAAAGAAGAAGAAGCGCTGACACCGATAAGCAGCGCCTGTGTTATTTCCTGAGGGTCTATACTGATATCCATCTGATAATTCCGGGGAACCGACACTTCGGATCCAGGATCGTCGGAAACAGCCAAAAGGAGATCGCCTCCTTCCTCAGTGATAATACCCTGCAGGTTCCCGGGTATGTTCTTACACACCATTTTGAAATATACTTTCGCCTGCGGGTCATAACCGTAGACATTAAGATCGAAGACAACATCTGCATTGTACATTCCCGACAGGATAAAATTTTTGACGGCAGTTTTATTGGTCGCAGAAATCTGACAGCTCAACATAATCGGATCAAAATAATTTCCTGCCCAGAAAAAGCCGGACATTATTCCGATGACATCAGCCTGGTTGGGATAATCTTCCGGATCGACGACGGAGAAATCGGCGTCAAGTTCAGTACTTGTACCTAACTTCATGAAAGTTACATGACCGACATTATCCTGTGCGTCATTCTGGAAATTGAATCCCTGATAAACGCTGCAAGCTATACTGATATCCGCCTTGGACTGTCCGAGTATAACCGATGCAGTAAAAAGTAAAGTCATCAGATATTTTTTCATTTTATTTTCTCCGTTATATATTCTGCAGTAATATAAATGATTCGCGGGAAGTTTTCAAACAGTAAAAAATCCTTTGATTATAGTCCAATAATTTTATATCATTAGCGGGTTCTTGAAAAAAGTTAATTCAGGATAATAATATGGCAAAAGAAAAATGTATTAACTGCAACGCCAAACCGGGAAAGAGAAAGTGTCTGAAGAAAGACGGTTCCCTGATATGTCCGGTCTGCTGCGCTACGATCAGAAACGAAGAATGCGCTGAATGCGGCTATTATCAGGCCTCGGCTGAATTCGAGCAGAAAAAACAGGAGAAAGAAAGCACTTCGTCCGGTTCGTACTTCGGAAGTCCGGCAATGCAGAAGAGCATAATGGAAGCTTCGATGGACCTTATGAACTCCCAGGCTGCCGTCGGTACGGCTTACGATAAAGATCCGGATAAATTCCTTTCGGACAGTTTTACGTTCTTCAGCACGGAGGAATTTTCAGAGTTCGCTTTTACGGATGAAGAGATCGATATGATCATAAAAGAACTCGGAGAACCGTCGGCGACGGAAGGATGGTTCCATACTGAAGAAGGAACTGATTATTATTCGAAAGCGGTCGGAATGATCATGTCGGACAAAAAGTTCAGGGAATTTTCCAAAACAATGATGGCTGTTTTTCTTAAGTATTACAGGAAGAACGAGTTCGGTAAAGCATGGCTTTTACTGTCGAACGCGAACAGGATAATGGAAGGCGATTTTGTAGTTCCGTTCTCTGTCATGATGTTCTTCAGAGGTATCAGCAGGTGGAAACTGGGCAGAGGTTGACACTGTCCTGACAAAATATGACATGAGGGGGGCAGGTATGAGTATGTCCCCTTTTTTATGCCTGAAGTTGGTTGGCACGGTTATTGTAATAATATAAGCGTAAACAAAAATTTATTTTATAAGGAGTGTAAAATGGCAGTAAATCTGAAACCGATAAAAGACAGGATCGTACTTGAGATCATCGAAGAAACAGAAAACAAAACAAAAGGCGGGATCATTATACCCGATACTTCATCAAAAGAAAAACCTCAGATAGGAAAGGTCGTGGCAGTTGGCAATGATGAAGACCTGAAAAAGGAGATCAAGGTCGGAGATAAAGTCATATATGCGAAATACTCAGGAACTGAAGTGACTCTCAAAGAGATAAAATACCTGATCCTGAAGTTCGAAGACGTGCTGGCAGTAGTCAAATAATAAAATAATATATAAGGAGAGAAAAATGGCAAAAATGATCGAATACGGTATTAATGCCCGTACAGAGCTGAAAAAAGGTGTTGATATACTTGCCGATGCCGTTAAAGTTACACTTGGACCAAAAGGAAGGAATGTGGTACTTGAGAAAAAATACGGAGCTCCCGTAATAACAAAAGACGGTGTTACAGTAGCGAAAGAGATCGAACTTGATACTCCTATACAGAAGATAGGCGCAGAAATGATCAAGGACGTCGCTTCAAGAACTTCAGATAAAGCCGGTGACGGAACTACCACAGCCACAGTTATTGCTCAGGCGATTATTGCCGAGGGGCTCAAGAACGTGACAGCCGGCGCGAACCCTATGGACATCAAGAAAGGTATAGACAAAGGCGTTGCGGAAGTAAAGAAATTCCTCATGTCGAAAACGAAAAAAGTCAGCAACGACTTCAAAGAGATATCGAACGTCGCATCAATCAGCGCCAACAACGACGAATCTGTAGGTAAGATGATAGCTGACGCCATGAAAGCGGTAGGCACAACAGGAGTGATCACCGTTGAGGAAGCGAAATCTATGGAAAGTACTCTCGAGGTTGTTCAGGGTATGCAGTTCGACAGAGGATACCTGTCACCGTATTTTATCAACGATCCG
>QKDR01000132.1 GCA_003252515.1 Candidatus Delongbacteria bacterium
AGCGCGAATTCCATAAAAGGTATGATCGTATAAATATTTATCATCACATAACCCGAAATATGAAGCTTCCTTGAATATTCGAAGATCGTATCGATCAGCGTTTTCTCCTTGGTCAGCATGAACTTTGTAACCTTGTAAACAAGAAAATCACCGGTACATTCCGGATTAAAGAACCTTCCGTCGATCTGCCCCATGACATCATTCACGTGCGGAAGCCGTTTGTTCATCTTAAGATAATGAAGGAGCATCATCGGCGTTTCCAGCTTTAAAGCACCCGAAATGATCTCATCCACTCTGCCCGGAGACCATCTGAAACAGATGTTGTATTCATAGAACTGCTCCGTGAAGTCGTTCATTTTTCTGAACACTTCTTCCGATATCGTTCCGTCAGCTCTCAGCTTTCTGACATCCTGCAGGCATTCCTCCTTCGAAAACACTTCAGGAAAATATTTTGCGACCCTCTCATAATGCCTTAAAACTTCGATGTCCGGCTGCGTTCTGAAATAAAGATAAGCTTTTCTTATCGTGGTCTTTGCGCTTTTGAAATCGCCTTTTCTGTGCAGGATCACGAACTCATTCGTAAGGTAGGTTATATATGTTGTCAGTTCGTTCTTCTCTTTCGCCTGCCTCCTGGTCTCGGCGATCAAAGTAAGAACTTCTCCGATCGGATAATACAGATTAGCCTTTACAGTAGCTATATCTCCAATATCGTCGGTAGACAACTCTTTCCTCAGTTTCTGTTTCAGATCAAGCTTTTTTTCGTCCCAGTATAATGACTTTTCGTATTCGTTCTTATAGAAATAATAATTGGAAAGAATAGTGTACATTTCAAAAACATTGTCGATATGCTTCTGTCTGTACGCGACTTCAAGACCGTAATTCAGCCTTTCACTGTAATCTCCCTTAAGATAACCTTTTTCCGACAGAATGCCTATTGACTTCAGGAGATAAAAATAATTGTCATCAAGTTTTTGAGAAAGGATATGCTCGTTGATATAACCCGAAAGGACTTTCTCGTAATCGCTCTTCCATTCGATCACACCGTAAATGAACTTCATAGCATTGACCGTGTTCGGGAATTCAAAACCGACGTTCCTGTCTTCTCTAAAAACTTCTTCCATCATTTCCAGTATTTCCGCTCCCTGTCTGAAATATTCACCGGTCTGAAGAAGTCTTTTTACGAAATCCAGAAGTTCCCTGTACATATCTTTACGTTTCATACCTTCTTTCATGACCGGCAGAACGTTTTTAATGAATTCCGATGCGTTATAATTGTATTTGTCAAAATCAAGCATCCTCAGTTTAAGTCTGACAAAGCTAATCCTGTTGTCTATATTTCTTCCTTTCTTTCTGTACAGACGGTCAAGATGAACTAAAAGCTTTATAGCCTTATCCTTATCCTTTTTATCAAGGTAATACGCATAATTTACTTCAAGCCTGAACCTGAGTTCTCTGTCTTCGGCGATCTTCAGACTGTTGAGAAGAAGGTAGTAGAGGTTGTCGTTAGAATCCAGCTTAAGCATTTTATCTATGTACTTTCCGATCACATTAAGATCGCCTTTTCCACCCGTCAGATTCATGAAAGACTTTATCAGAAGCGAGGCGTACTGACTGAATTTGTCTTCGTGCGGCAGACGCAGGATTTTTCCGTAAATACTCACAAGATCGTCTCTTACGCACTTTTTAAACACATAATCCTTAACTTCTTTTCTGACGGCTTTATACAGACCGTGATAACCGCTGATAAGTTCAAGTCCGAAAAGTTTTGTAAGCGCGCGCTTCAGCTCAAAATCCGCCAGAGGCACCATTTTTTTAACCTCTTCGAAAGTAAGCTTGTTGAACGTTGCGGACAGTATTCTGAGAATGTTAGTTTCATCCTCATCCAGTTCGTCTACGACGCTCTGGACAGATTTTGCAGATGAAGACTTCAGAATATGCTCGAAAGTCTCCTTGTCTCTGAATATCAGAAATCCTGAAACATAATTAAGAACTCCCGAATGAAAAAATTCGTCTATACAGGTCATGATCTTCCTGAAATTTCCTCCGGTATGATCATATATTTTTTTCAGGAAATCGGAAGGAAGGCTTCCGATTTTTCCCAAAAATATCTCGATCGCACTTTCAGTCTCTTCATATGTAAGCAGAGGAACGTCTATTTTCTGTATTTCCGGATCATATTCGAGCAGTTTGTAGCTTTGAGATACAGCCTCGTTCATTTTATCCGTGGCTATGGAGGTCATAAGGAATATATTGCCCGAGTTCTTATTGACGTTCAGAAGTCTGTTCACGAACCTTATAGATTCCTGATCGTACCTTTCGTAATTGTCCAGAAGAACCGTCAGTCTTATATCCCTTGATTCAGAACATCTGAAAATAAAATTTATGATATCGTCGTAAATATAAGAGAAATCCTGCTCGTTGGCTATGATCGAATCCATTTCCCTTCTGATCCTTTCATAATCACTCTCGATATCCAGTTCGTCTTTATAAAGGTTATATATCTTCCGGAAGATCAATTTGCCGATAAAAAAATCTTCACTGGTATTATCCACCAGATATATCTTCAGCGCTTTTTCAAGACCGAGTCCCGCCTGAAAAATTATCTGGTCCAGAATTTTTGTTTTTCCGACCCCCGTGACCCCCGACATCAGAACCGACCTTCCTTCCTTCCTTGTAACGGTGGTTTTTCTTAATGCTTTTATATGATCGTAGATATCGTCCCTGAGTACGAACTTGGGATTATTGAGAAAAGAAGTTATATGATGCACCGCCGGTATTTTGAAATCAGTATTGAATATTCTGTTAAGCGATATTATTGCTTCGATAGCGGATGATATTCTTGTCCCCGGGTTCTTTTCAGTCAGCTGGGAGATGAACGCTTTTATTTTCTTGTCCCTGAATTCCGAAAGGAGTTCCATATTCCTTTCATATTCCTCATTTATAGCTTTGATAATGCTTCCCTTGCCAGTACGATCCGTACTTTCTGTATCGCTTATGCCTTTGTTGACGTGGATGAGAGTAATGCCCAGAGAGTACAGGTCGATCTTGGAACTGATCTTCTCCGGGTTCAGGAAAAATTCGGGGGCGAGATATGACAGCGAACCTTTTACGTTAAGATTCTGCTTGTTTTGCTTTTTAACTTCCGAAAGTCCGAAATCCAGTATCTTTACCTGCGGACCGCCGTCAGTGCTGATGATAAATATATTTTCAGGTTTTATATCGAAATGAATAATATTGTTCGAATGAAGATAGTTCAGACCGTCGA
>QKDR01000058.1 GCA_003252515.1 Candidatus Delongbacteria bacterium
GAAGGAAATTTTATTCTGGATATAATTCAGAAAGAAAACAAAGGATCGGAACCTGATACGGCAGTCTTTGTCGCAACAGGAGCAGGATTCTCGTATGGGTACAATACAACTGAACCACCGGAAGATTTGAAGTGGAGAAATTCAACAGTCGGATATGGTGGATCCAGTGCTATAGCGATCGATAAGTTCGACAACATCTGGATGACCACTGCTGCAGATTCATTTATTGAGGATATCGGTTTTCTTGCGACCGGAACGGGTGTACATATGTCATCTGATCTGGGGAAAACATGGACTCATTTTCCACAACCGGGTATCACGTCTGTACAGGGATTGGCCTACGATATCGCATGTGACAGCCTCGGAGGCGTATGGATGGCCTGCTGGGGGCAATCTCTCCAGAAAACGGAAGATATGGGTCAGACATGGAAAACTCTTACTTGTGACAAAAAGATCTGGGATCCTTTTAATAATGACAATCAGAAAATGTTCTCGGTTCATTCTAGTGTGGACAATAAATTATGGGTAGGTACTGCAGACGGAATTAATTTCTGCGACGATATTTCTGTGGCAGATTCGCTTAAAGTATGGACTCAATATACAGTATCGGACGGTCTTTCCGGAAATTGGGTCACCGATATTTGCTCGTACGAAAATACGGAAAATAATAAAACATATATTTTCATCTCTTCCTGGGCAACGGACAATCCTGAAGGACAGGAATATGGCGTTTCATATACAGATAATAATGGTATGACATGGAACAAAACACTGTTGGGAAGGCAGGTCTATTGTTTAGCTTATAACGATAATGATGTATTTGCCTGTGCGGGTGAATCGGGGCTGTGGAAATCGTCCGATAACGGGAATTACTGGGAAAAATATCAGATCAGAGCATGGTCGGATATTAAAAAAGGATACGTCGATATCGGTCAGGTTTATTCTTTTCTTTATCAGAACGATATAATGTTCGTCGGGACAGGTCAGGGGATGGTTGTAAGCGGGGACGACGGGAACACATGGTACATGATCGAAGCGTATGAATCTTCATCTGATTCGGCAAATGACACGTATGCATATCCGAACCCTTTCTCACCGCAAAAGTTCGGGGAAGTAAAACTTCAGTTCAAACTCGCAGAGGGTTCTCAGGTGACTTGCGAAGTGTTCAATTTCGCTATGGAGAAAGTAAGAACTGTAACATCTTCAGCCTATTTTCCTTCAGGCGAACATTATCTTGTATGGGACGGTAAGGACAGTTACGGCAAGACTGCCGCCAACGGTGTGTATTTCTATATAATAAGCTACGGGGACGATAAGGTCTGGAATAAAATCATCATCTTTGAATAACGGAAATAATATGAAAAAATTATTCGCAATACTGATCATTACTGCTACTGTAATTCTCAACTCGACTGAAACGGCAGGTTCTGCGGGCTCGTTCCTGCGTTACGGACTCGACGCGCGTTCCGAAAGTCTCGGACGGGCTGTAACTGCCGATACGGGATCAGCTTACGCAGTATTTTTTAATCCCTCGACCGCTTCCCATGTGACTGAAAAACAGGTACTCTGCGGAGTGAAGATACTCTCAATGGACAGGAATTTCGCCTATCTGTCGTATGTTCATCCTATGGGCAGGAACGCGACCGTGAGCGGAGGGATACTCTATACCGGGACAGGTGACATTGAGGGAAGGAACAAGTACGGCGATCAGTTCGAGACTTACTCTTACAACGAGAACATGTTCTATTTAAACTTCGGATTAAGGCCGAAAGAGTTTTTATCGATAGGGGTGACAACCAAACTGATCTGGGCCAGATTCCCGGAGTTCGATTTCGAAAGTGAGACGGTGTCTTCGCTCACATTCGCTTATGACATCGGTGCGGTATTCGTTCTGCCGGCATATCAGGATCTCGCTATGGGTATTACGGCACGAAATGTAAAGGGTAAGAATTCCTGGGACAGCTCTAAAGTATGGACGGACGGTTCATCATCGGACGATTATTATCCGGCATCTTATTCAATCGGGGCCGCATGGAACCCCGAATTCAACAGAGACTTCAGGATATATGCTGATCTGAATTCTATAGATTTTAAAGACAGCGGCTATGGTTTCGGAGTCGAATGGATAAAAAGATTTGAAATGAACGGTAGTTCGGTAGCTTTAAGAGGCGGAACAATATCAGGATGGTTAAGTCTCGGTTTCGGGTACGAGTTCAAAATAGCTGATTATAAAATGATACTTGATTATTCATATACGCATGAAGATATTTCGGTATGGGACCCTCATACGGTCTCTTGGAGGTTTTATTTCTAAAAGAAGGATATACGCATGTTCAGAAGAATTACAGTTTTATTAATATTTATCATTGCAGGGATCGTTTCTGCGGAATCGGGTTTCTATTTTCTCAGAACGGAGAAGACTCCGGCGCTGATCTCAACGGCACAGACTTCGTACCTGTTCAGCGGTACGGTCCGGAACATGGAATATAATCCAGCGTCTGTTCTCAGCGGAAGCGTGTTCGAAGGCAGCGTGTCGTATTCATCACCGGATGAGGATGAATCAGTAATTGATTTTTCTACTGCCTACAGTGAAAATGATGTCCTTTACGGGATGCAGTTATCGTATATGAGTATTAAAGGTCTCGAGGGGAGAGAAGTCCCGTCAGATGATCCCGCTTACGATTTCGGTGCGAGAAATATGATCGTATCGTTCACTTACGCGAGAAAGTTCAAATCCGGTTTTATTGCCGGAATAACGGGAAAATACCTTTTCGAAAAGATAGAATACGATGACGCTTCAGGTCTCGCCGGTTCAATCGGTATATATAGAGAAAATAATTTCACCGACGGATTGAATCTGGGGCTCGCCGTGAACAATTTCGGCAGTCTGAGCAAACTTGACACGGAAAGCGCCGATCTCCCGATCGATGTTGTTTTCGGAGCAGGCTACGGGATTGCATTGGCCGGAGATTTCAGGATCGATATTGGCAACAGTACAAGATATCTGGTCAGTGACGAGGAAACAGAGAATTTTTCAGGTATGGAGATCGGTTATCAGAACAAAGCTTTCGTCAGGTTCGGTTACAGAGCGAATAATGAGGGCAGTCCCTTCTCAGCAGGCATAGGATTCTCGATAAATAATATAACTTTCGATTACTCGTATACTCCGTTTACTGACGATGCGGTTAACGACAATCACGCTGTTTCAGTCGGGTATTGTATCAAGTGATCAAAGAAAGTACTTTTATAATACGGATT
>QKDR01000161.1 GCA_003252515.1 Candidatus Delongbacteria bacterium
ATGCCTTGAAAGTGTAAAAGCTATTGAAAAAGCCGCGTTACAGATGGATAAGATCATAAAGAAGTTCACTAATATAAGTAAGGTCAAGTTTACAAAATATTCTGAAAAGACCGATATGCTGGACCTTACGGATTCATTTATTGATGAGGATGAGGTTTAATGCAGGGTATGATCCTAGCGGCAGGTTTCGGCACAAGGCTGAGACCCTTAACGGATACTATGCCGAAAGCTCTTGTTCCCGTACTGGGAAGGCCAATGCTCGCGCATGTCATAGATAAATTCATCAGTTCAGGTATAACTGAAATATTTATAAACGCGCACTGGTTCTCAGAGCAGATAGAAGAATTCATCAGCGGTTCGTATCTCAGTGCAGATATAAAAGTCATTAAAGAGGGAACAATACTCGGGACCGGAGGCGGCATCTTCAATATGCTTCCTTATATCACGGACGGTGAATTCATTGTCTATAACACAGATGTGATTTGTGACATCGACCTTGCGGACCTGATGGCATTTCACAAGCGCAGCGATGCCATTGCAACTATGGTGATGCAGGACCGGGAGACCTTCAATCAGGTCGTTATTGACGCCGAGGGGAATTTCTGCGGTCTGAATCTGGTAAAGAAAGGTATAACGAACATCGTAAGTCAGCCTGTAGAACCCGCTTCTCTGCTGGCTTTCTGCGGCATACATGCAATAAGTAAGAATATCGCTGAGTACAGGCAGGATAAAACGGAATATTCTATAATCGACGTATATCTGAAAGCCGCAAAGACACGGGAAAAGATAATTTCGTATCAGCCCGAGCTCAACTGGTTCGATATCGGAACGCCGGAGAAGCTTAAGGCGGCGGAAGATTTTTTAAGATCACAATCCTAAATACCAAGAAGCTATAGAAAAATAGATCACGACACCCAGAATGTCCGCCATGGACGCGACCAGCGGTGCGCTTGCCGTCGCCGGGTCAAGTTTCAGCTTTGTGAAAATGAACGGGAGCATAAGCCCGATAAGGCTTCCCGCAATTACGGTCAGCACCATCGCCGAGGCTACGACCGCAATAATACCCGGCGCTCTGAACGCTGCTATCAGACTTACCGCTAAGGCCATCGTAATGCCCAGCATCAGCGAGACCATCAGCTCCTTCGCCGCCAGACCGAGCCAGTCTTTCGACTCGACGTCACCGACCGCGAGAGACCTGATCATCAGCGTGGCCGACTGGGATCCCGCATTTCCTCCGCTTCCTATTAATAACGGCAGGAAAAATGTCAGGGATATCATTTTCTGGATCACGTCCTCGAAATTTGCGATCGCTGCTCCGGAAAACACGTTCATGAAAACAAGTGTGCTAAGCCATAAAATACGCTTGCTGTACATATATGTAATACCAGCTTTCAGCGGATTCACGACGGCATCCTGGAACGCGCCGAACTTGTGGAAGTCCTCAGTTGTTTCCTCTTCAGCAACGTCCATCACGTCATCAAATGTAACAATTCCCAAAAGGGTTCCTTCGGTATCCGTGACCGGGAGGGCCGAATAGTCTGAGTCCTTTATCACCGAAACGGCAGTTTCCTGATCGTCGAAAGCGCTTAACGAAATGAACTTGTCATCCATTATTCCCGCTATTGTATCATCCGGTCCCGCCAGAAGTATTTCTCTTATTGTAAGATCGTCCAGAAGTTTCCATCCGGAATCGACGACATAAATAACGTTAAGCGTCTCCGAATCAGTCCCGTGTTTTCTGATATGCTCTAGGGTCTGCGTTATTGTGAACTCCGGACGGACCGCGATAAATTCAGGGGTCATCATCCTTCCAATGCTGTCTTCAGGATATCCCAGAAGCTGCTTGGCGACGCTTCTTTCCTCCGGGCTCAGGTACTGGATGAGCTTTTGGCTCAACTGTCCCGGAAGTTCTTCGAAGAAAGCGGTTCTGTCGTCGGGGTCAAGGTCGTTTAAGAGGTTCGACAGTCTGCTTACGTTCTTCGCGAAAGCCTCTACCGCAGCCTCCTGTCTTTCAATAGGCAAATGCTGGAAAGTCTCTTTAGCCAGTTCCCTTGAAAGCAGTCTGAAAACAATTACACCGTTCTCATCATCAAGCTCTTCGATTATCTCACCGACCTCAAAAGGTTCAAGAACGGCAAGTTCTTCTCTGAGCACAAGCCAAAGCTTCTTATCTATTAATTCCCGGATCCTTGCGATCTTATCGATCATATTACCTCCCCGCGGACCGCGGAAAGGAAAAAAACAGCCCTAACGCGTATCCGTCAATTCTCTAAACAACTATGGTACGGGCCTTCTTCCATCAAAGTTCACCTTGATTTAATTTCGGTTCAAAAATAAGAAAAAATTCATTCTTTGTCAAAATAAAAAAGAAGCTGATTTATATTTCTACGAAAAAATTCGTAAATAATGCTTGACATGGGGAAATCCGTTTTGTAAATTACTGTTACGAACTTTTTCGTAATTAAGAAGTTCAAGAAATAAAACGGAGAATTTATGAAGCCCACGCCATCAGAATTAGAAATACTGCAGCTGTTATGGAATAACGGAGAAATGACGGTCAAAGAAATCAACGACAGGATTAACAGCTTAAAAGAAACGGGATATACTACTACTTTAAAGATAATGCAGATCATGTTCGAAAAAGGCTTTCTTTCCAGAGAGCAGAAGGGGAGGGGGCATGTCTATAAAGCGGTATTAAAAGAAGAGGACACAAAGAACGGTCTTCTCGAAAGGTTCATAGAATCGACCTACAACGGTTCAGCCGCAAGTCTTGTAATGCAGGCTCTCGGTAACCACAGCGCATCAAAAGAAGAGCTTGAAATGATAAGAGAGCTTCTGGACGAACTCGAGAAAGAAGGAGGTAAATAATGACTGAAAAGCTTATAACCGCTACGGTATATGTCCTTTTACACTCCTTATGGCAGGCTCTTTTTATAGCTTTAGTTCTGTCGGCATATATAAAATATTCAAAACGTTCGTCTTCAAATATGAAATATTCGGTGTCATTCATTTCTTTAACGGCAGTGGTTATTTCGTCTGCGGTCACGTTCATATATTATATTAAAGAGAGCGGTTTGGCTTCGGTGACAGAACCGTATCTGACGAAGAGCTTCAGTTATATGACGGGAACCGGCAGAGGCACGATCACTTCTTGGACAGGATCCTTCGAAAATTATTCGGGGCTTATATTTTGTCTATGGTTCACGGGTATGACAGTTTTTTTCATCAGGTTCTGCATAGACCTTTATTATGCCGATATGCTCAGAAAGAGAGACTGCCGTCCGCTATCTGAAGAAATGACGGAGTTATTCAGAAAACTTTCCGGGAAAATGAGTATTGGAAAAACTGTAAGATTTCTGGAATCTCCTATAGCTTCAATACCTGCTGTTGTCGGATACCTTAAACCGGTAGTAATATTACCTCTTGGCATCGTAATGAAAATACCGTCGGATCAGCTCGAAGCCGTAATCAGCCATGAACTGGCCCATATAGCCAGAAATGATTTTTTACATAATCTTATTCAGTCAATAATTGAGATCGTTTATTTTTTCAATCCTTCAGTAATCTGGATATCACGGATGATCAGGAAGGAAAGAGAGAATGCATGCGACGATCTTGCGGTGAAGCAGTGTAAAGACCCGGCGCTCCTGGCCAGAGGGCTGTACAGTCTCGGGCTGCTTAACTCGGAAATGCCCGTGACCGTCATGGCGGCCTCGGGCAAAAGAAAGAACCTGCTGTGCAGGATTAAACGGATCATAACAAAGGAGAACGATATGACAAGAACATATTCGGGTTTTGTCGCTTCAATAATAGTGATGTTCCTTACGGTAACGGTAATTACAAGCTGCTCACTGTTCGCCGGGACAAAGGAAGAAGTCAGGGAGGAAAAAGTGAAAACGGTTATCGTTAAGGACGGAGCAGATGATGATAACGATAAGATGATCATTGTTAAAAAGAGATCGGATGACGGTAAGGAGATCACACTTGATGTAACGATCGATAAAGATGATGACGACGAATGCGAAGATGGAGTAAAAAAAGAAGTTTACGTTACAAAAACAGGCGACGGAAAGACAGTAAAGAAAATAATCGTTACAAAAGACGGTGATGATTGTGATGAGCTTGTGCTCGACGGCGGGAAAAAAATGATATTCATCTCTGACGATAACGATATTGACATGGATATAGATGTCGATATTGATCTTGAAAGTATTACAGAAGCGCTTGAAAAAGCACTTGAGACTTTAGACAAGAAAGATCTTTCGGACGAAAAGAAGGCTGAAACAGAAGCGAAACTGAAGGAAGCTCTGGAAAAGCTTAAGGAAAAAGAGTTCAGGATCCAGGCGAAAGCGACAGCCGCAAAAGCAAAAGCTAAGTCGGTGACCGTAAGATCTGAAGCAACAACTGACGGTAAAAGTTCAGCGATCATCATTGAGGATGGAAAAGCCATAAAGATCGATGGTGATAAAATGATATTTACAGACAAGGACGGCAAGACCAAAGAGATCATGATCAATAAAGAGAATCCGGAAGAGATGAAGAAAATGCTTGAAAAAGCCGGACTGGAAGCTGATGTGAAAATATTGTCGGATGATGACGATGTGATGATATGGACTACTTCTGACGGTGGAGAAAAAGAGATAAAGAAAATGAAAACGATCACAATGAAGATCAATGATGACGATGATGATATCGAACTTATCAAAAAGATCGAAGATAAAGATATAGACGAATTGTGGAAGAACCTGATCGCCGACGGGATATTCAAAGAAAAATCCGAAGAAACAAGAATAGATATCGATGACGACGAGATCGAGATCAATGATAAGGAAATACCGGCAAAACTGCTCGATAAATACAAAAAACTTCTTGGAGTGAAATAATAAAAAAGGCTCGAGAACGAGCCTTTTTTATTTTATACTCTTAATGTCGCGGCGATCCTTAGAGGATTGTTAAGCAGATCAATTGCTTCAAGAATACTGCCGCATACAATATCGGCGCTCATTACGGACTTTGAGCACGCGCCTTCTTTCTGAATGAGTACGATGCCTATCGCTGATTCGGCAAGCATGTACTCGTCGTTCGCGCCGTTTCCGACGGAAACTGTGATTTCTTTTCCGAGTTTCATTACATATTCTTTTTTGAACGATCTCTGGTCGGGTGAATTTATAAGTGTAAGCGTGCAGTTTACGCCTTTCAGATTCTCAGCCGCTTTACCGAAAGTGTCGGCTGTGACGATATGGACTTCCAGCTTCTCCGAAAGACCGTTCAGCATTTCCTTTACACCCGGTATTAAAGTGCCGTCAAGAGCAATAGTCCCGTTATAGTCAAGAACCAGATGATGTACCTCGACAGTTTTTATACCAGGTATTTCAATTCTTATCATATAATCCCCATTTTTATTTTCAGCAGCCGCATAAAATTTTTATCTCATTGATAATTTTCGCTGTTTTAGCCTGGCTCAGTCCGAGATGATCAAGAACTCCCTGATCTTCGGTCACCTGCCTGCATATAACGATACCTTTATCAAGCAGAGTCTGTTTCTGAGGTTTCGTAAGTGAATTAAGGATCGTAACGGGATAAATCTTCTCTCTGTCGATTATGTCTTTGAGTCCGTTCCCGGCCGGATAATCCCAGCCCAGAAGATGCAGTCCGCTGCACTCGGCATATGCTATCGAATCTGACGAGAAGCGCGTGTTGGTCGCGACCATACCGTGAAAAACGAAACCGTCGAACTCCTTTATCTTCTCTCTCTTTCTTATAATATCGTCGACACGGGACTTTACATAAAGCGGTACCTGTACTCCGACGGATTTATCGTTACTCCGCCCGTATTTGCATTCGACAATGAACTGATCTCTTCCTTTAGTGGCTATAACGTCTACTTCATGGGTAACACAGTACCCGCCGATCACTTTAGCCACTTCGACCGAATAACCCTGAAGCTCCATTATTTTACCTATGAAGCACTCGAAAGGGTGGCCTGTAGGTCCGATCTCCATTATTGCCTGTTTGAGTTTGTATTTTGCAGCCGAATGATTTCTTCTTTTTTTCAGGATCGAAAATGCGGCAGCATATATTTCTTTCGTCGTTATTCCGTCGTAGAGCTTATGAGCGATCTCATCAAGTATCTCCGGAACAAGCGCTTTGTCCGCACCGGCGTTCCGAAGCGATCTTTCAAGTTTGTCCGCTGAGAACTGCTCGGTCTCTCCATTAGATTTTTTTACCAGCATTATTTCTTCTCCTCAAGTTTACGGTTGCCCGTGAGTACTCCGCTGACCGCCCACGAATTACCGTCCTCTTTTCCTATATCTATGGCTATTTTCATTACATGATGTCCCGGTTCGATATCTTTCAGCGGCACAAGGTACGGGGGAGTGAGTGTCCCCGGACACCAGTTCGATCTGCTGAAGTCGGACGATGACAGGCCGTTCTCAAAATTGCCGGACGCGGGATTGGACATCCTGTAGGTCGAGCAGTCCGTACGCCAAGGAATTACTTTGTATATTTCGCGCCCGTCAACGAATATCTGGTTCAGCTTGGGATTGAACTCGTCACCGCCGCCCCAGCCTCCGTGCCCGGTGGTCGTGAACAGCAGGTACGGATCCTCAATATTCTCAGGCATCTCGAATTCAACGGTCAGCGAGTCTCCCTGAAATATCTTGTTATAGCTGCCGCCGCCGTCCATTCCGTTCACCGTATTGAAAAGCGGGAGGATCCATTTTTCGTAAGGTACTTCCTCATTCCACGGATGCCAGTCAAGCTCAAGGCTCACATAATGTCCGCCCTTATCGTAATTCCCGATCAGAATGCCTATCCAGACTTCCTCATCGTTCTGCGGGATCAGCGAAGTAACGTCCTGAACATAGACCACTGAATCAGCCCAGTTGTAATTGTTTATCTGAACCTTATCGTTGAACGCTCCAACTCCGAAGGATGTTATAAAACGCATCAGCTCGACGGGCGGTGTGAAGCCGTCAGTACGGATGACGCCCTTGTATGTTGCACCGTTCATGCCGGTATGTTCCGGCAGATTTCCCGCTCCGTTCCGGAGCGCTTCGAGAGCAGCGGCTTCGTTCTCTTCCGTCAGAATGAAGACGGACCCGAGCCTGTCGTAGGCGTCCCCGTTCGACCAGGCGGTCACCTTAAGGAAGGCGTTCCCGGCAGGTGTTATCTTGGGCAGCTTTATCTTCTTCAGCAGGATATTCCCACGGTTAAGCCTGTAAGTAAACCCGGCCTGCCAGCCTTCCGGATTCACGATGGAATCCTGCCAGTTGATCTGCTCTTTCTCGAAGACGGGGATCGTAATATATCTGGATTTAATAACAAGCTCTTCATATTCAGGCGCGCTGACACTGACCGCTTCGGGATCAGGATATCCTGATATTTTATCTTTGCTGCTTGTATCGATAGTCTTAGCCTGATATCTGATCCCGCTGTTCACGTCGAGCCTGAGGATGAGACTACCTTCAGGGAAATAACTGAGTGAAGGCGATCCTTTCGCTTCCGTCTCTTTCGTAAACCAGACTTCGATCTTGTTGGAGAATGCCGAATAGACCGCTTTCTCAGTCTTAAATCCGGCTATTACAAGAGTATCTTTCTCCGTCGAGACAGGTACAGGAAGATCGGAAAGGGGATTAAGAAGCTGATATTTTTTTCCGTTCGCCGTAAGCATTTCAACAGTGTTGCCCGATTTAAAATCAATATAATAATGCTCTTTCGATTCTCCCACCTTAATGACCGATGCGATCCCGTCAGAATAGATATAGACCGTACTATCGTTCTCTAAAGCCTTGCCTTCACTGAATTTTGTGTAGGTGACCGTTGTAGTCTTGGAATTGAGTACAGTCAGTAACAAAAAGATTAATGGTACAAGGTTTTTCATCTCAGCCTCATCTTGTTAACTCTATAATTTCCTGAAAAATAACCATTACTGCAAGTAAAAACATAATGAAAAGGGATTTAAATCCCCGAATTATTATGATAAAAAGCGGATTTGAATCCCTAAATATGATAATTCAGCTTGTTCTGATACAGTCGATAATTTTCATCGTCGAAGCAGCAGAAGATGATCTCTTTAATGCTGGTATTATCTTTCAGATCTTCGAGAAAGCTCTTGACGACTTCAACCGCAAGCTCTTTGGGATAGCCGTAAACACCTGTGCTGAGGCTAGTATGAACCCTTCACAAGTACATTACCAGTATTTTTGATCACAAGAGGATCACTCAGGTCGCCTTCGGGAAGGTTTTCTTTTCTCAGGTTAAGGATAGCGGTATCAACCGTAGAGATCTCTTTATTTTGTGTTACTCTGATGTGAGTGAATTTGTAACCGTTCATTATATTCTTTTTGAGAGCTACATGGAACTCACCGTCAACGCAGGTAATATCATGGATTCGTTCGTCGAACGTCATAACCGGTTTCAGAGTTTCGTCGTATAGGCTGAATATTGTATTGGTAGTCGCTACGTAAATACCGTTGATATCGTCAAGAATGCTGAAAAATTCGTTCAATTCAGCTATGATTGTGTCGTTGATGTACAGTTTGTCGTCCGAAGAGTATATCACGTTACCGTTCTCAGTGCATTTCTCGTCTTCGTAAAAGCATTTGACGTTACAGTTATTGTCTTCGCTGTCGAACAGACCGAAATTGTTCATCGTGACGGGATAAGCCAGCCATGTTATTATCATCATCAGTAAAGTAATGACGGTTTTTTTCAACTCTTACTCCTTTTTTTGCAGATCGTACCTGAATATTTGAATTTTAACGTTTATCCCGAATATTGTGGCGGGATTAGCAATTATACTAATACTGAAACGGGAATGCAACAGATTTTTTTACAATTTTTTTATTTTATTTTTAAATTATTTTAAAAGATCGTTTACTTCACTTTTAGTTAAAAAACGATATCCGCCTTCCTTGAGACTGCCGAGCGTAAGATTGTTGATGCGAATCCTTTTCAGACTGATAACTGTATTGCCGACCTTCTGCAGCATTTTCCTGATCTGTCTGTTCCGGCCTTCTTTGATCACCATGCTTATCTTAGTAAGCTCGATCCTTTTGACTTTCGCCGGATAAGTTTTTCTGCCCTCAATAATTATGCCTTTCTCGAACCTTTCTATCATCGTGCGTGTGACGGTCTGCTCGGTCGTGACGATATATTCCTTCTCTTTCTCGAACGACGGATGCATGAGCTTATACGCGAAATCGCCGTCGTTAGTAAGCAGTAACAATCCGGAAGACTCTTTGTCGAGCCTGCCGACAGGATAGACTCTTTCCTTTATTTTTTTCAGCAGATCGGTCACCAGCGGAGAGGTCGAGTCTGCCTGCTTGAGAGATGTTATATAGCCTGCAGGCTTGTTGAGCATTATATAAATATAATCCGCCTTAACGGCTTCGACTTTCGACTCGTTGACCTCGACGACGTCTTTTTCGGGATCGACCTTCGTGCCGAGTTCTGTAACCACTTTACCGTTCACTTTAACAAGTCCGTCCGTAATAAACTCCTCACACTTCCTTCTTGAAGCGATCCCTTTGTCCGCCATGTATTTCTGAAGCCTGACAAGATCAGCCATGTTCCGCCTTAAAATTTTTAATAAATATACTTAATCATTATGCCGATAGCAATTTAATACTTGAAAGTCATTGATTAAATAAGTATACTCCGGCAGTAAGTAAAAAAGGAAGAAGATGCTCTTCAATTCGATAGACTTCGTGATTTTTCTGCCTGCAGTATTTATTCTGTACTGGTTCGTCTTCGGAAAAAATCTGAGAGCACAGAATATCTTTCTTCTTGTCGCGGGTTATCTATTCTATTCATTTTCAGATGTTAAGCTTCTTTATCTTCTTTTCGGGATATCTTTTACGGCATATTTTACAGGGCTCCTACTCGACAGATGTACTACGATTTTTTGTAAAAGAGTTCTGTTGATCTTTGGTATAGCTTCACTTGCAGGAGCGCTTTCCGTTTTCAAATATCTCAATTTCTCAAATGGCATAGTACTTCCTCTCGGGATCAGTTTTTACACGTTTTTGTCCTTAAGTTATATTTTCGATATTTATCTGGGAAGAATGAAAGCGTGTAAAGACCCTGTCGATGCGCTGCTTACTCTCAGTTATTTCCCGATCCTGCTTGCAGGACCGGTTCAGAGACCGGCGCTGCTTCTTCCTCAGATAAAACAGAGCAGAGTTTTTGAATACGGACTTGCCGCGGACGGGATGAGGCAGATCCTCTGGGGGCTTTTCATGAAGATCGTGATAGCCGACAACTGTGCGGTTTATGCGGACGATATTTTCAGTAATTACGGTTCATACGGAGGCAGTACGCTTCTTATTGGAGCCGTTCTGTACTCGATCCAGATCTACGCTGATTTCGCCGGGTATTCGGAGATCGCCACCGGAATATCCAAACTTCTTGGTATAAAGCTGGTCAGGAATTTCTCGTTCCCGTATTTCGCGTCCGATATAGCTGATTTCTGGAAGAGATGGCACATTTCTCTTACTACATGGTTCAGAGATTATGTCTTTCTTCCGCTGTCTTTCTCGCTTTCGAGAAGAATACCTGCTGAAAAATTTATGGGGATAAACACGGAATTCTTTATTTATGCTGCAGGAATTACAGTGACCTGGCTTCTGACGGGGATCTGGCACGGTTCGGGAGCGAATTATATCGTATGGGGGCTGTTCCATGGCGCCATGCTTATTATCTATCACGCATTGAGAAAGCCCAAGAAAAAAGTCAGGAAACTTCTGAAGAATAAGTACAGGCTCATCACGATCACCGAAAGGATACTTACAGTTGCAGCGATCATAGTTTCATGGATCATCTTCAGAGCTGAAAGTCTTAGCCAGGCTTCCGGTTATATTTCGGGAATGTTCTCAGTGTCGCTTTTCTCCAAGCCCGAATTCAGCGGGATCAGGCGTATAAATCCTCTATTAATTTCGATAGCTGTTCTATTTATTGTCGAATGGACTGCAAGAAAAGAAGATTTCGCGTTAAAAAAGCTATTCATGAAAAGACCGAGAGTATTAAGATGGATATTCTATCTGCTTACGGTACTGAGCATGTACTTTTTCGGTAATTTTTCATCAGGCATAGAATTTATTTATTTCAGATTCTGACAGGATATAAATGAGAAAATTCGTAAAACATATCCTTTTATTTACCCTGTTACTTGTCGCAGTGAACGCTATATTGTATTTTACAGGCAGAGAATTATATTTCGGTTCGTACGAAGTACTTTCACTTGAAAGGAGATCATACTTTCTATCGGATTCCCGTGGTCAGGCTCTAAATGATCTGACGGAAAAATACGGGATACACAATTTCTCACACGGAAGCGATTCTTACGAGGATATGCTCAGGAAATTAAGATTTCTAGTACGTAATACCAAGGTGGATACTGTCTATATAAGTGTTGACGGGCATTCTCTGACATCATACAGGGAAAGGAAGAACAATCTCGACAGATCAGTGATATACTGTAACGTTGAAGATCTGGGCGGCAGGCTGGAATATTTCAAACAGAAGTATGTAAAACGGTACCTGCCGATATTCAGGCCCGAGATCGCGGAAGTCATAAAGATATACAAACCCGCTTCGGGAAAGAAACCGAAAACTTGGGCAGATCGGAGCCTGGACGACAGAATAAAAAGGGCAGAAAAGAGGGTCCGTACGAATTTTCCTGAAGGAGAGGAATCGGAGAAGCTGAAAGAAGCTCTTTTTGAAATTATGAAGATCAGCAGGCAGAACAGGATCGAACTTATAGGAATTAAATTACCGCTGACTAAAGAATATAATTCTTTCGCTGAAAAGATCGACGGTACAGCTGACGATATGCTTATTGAGAACGGATTTAAAGTTTACGACTTTTCAAAGATATTCGAGAACGATCCCGAATATTTTGCCGATCAGGACCACCTGAACAGTACCGGCGCTGAAGCTGTTATTGAAAAACTGTTCGGTTCTTAAAACCCTGATATTGACTTTTAATACCTTAAAATTTAAATTGAATACATGAGAATTTGGGACATCGATCCGGGATATCTGAACAGACAGAGCCTGCTTGGGGAGCACAGGGAGCTTCACGCCGCCGTTACGATAATCGAGAACGGAAAAAAGGGTTATTCGAACCATCCCGAAACTAAAAGGTGGACGGAAATACGGCTGGGCTCTTAAAATGCGTCATGCACAGCTGAGATCTGAAATGGAACTCAGAGGCTATGCCGACAGAAGTCCCGTAACTTTCAATACCAACGTAGATAAATGGCCTGAAATATTCATAGATCCGCCCGGAAGACAATTCGAAATACTTAAATCCAAATACATCGATAAAGAGCAGGGAAGGATACCTCTGCCGAAGAACGCTCAGGAACTCTGGAGCCATCACAAATATTCCGTCATGGCGAGGGATTACAATCTCTATAAGGAGATCGGAAAGAAAGTCTCAGAGGACAGCAATAGTGATCTCGACGAACTGGCCGAACTTTTCGTCAATGTGCTAAGACAGAGACCCGGAGATAAAAGTATGAGGAATACTCTGCAGCATATGTGGGGATATGTGTCTGATTACGAAAAAGTCACCGGGAAAGAACTCAATAATATCGATCAGATCACATTGCTCAAAGAGATCAGGAAACGGTCGATCGATAATAACGTTGAGTATTTGATAAGATCTACAGCTCTCGGCGAACTAATGGTGTGGTTGGAGAGAACAGAAACGTAGTATCATATAAAGAAATATCTTTGACCGGGAAAAAGTTTTCATTATATTGAATTATACAATTTTTTACGAATAGGGGGTGGAACTGTGAAGATATATATTTTAGTGCCGATTTTCATTCTGTTTATATTTTCCCGTATTGATCTGAGCGGACAGATTCACATGAAATCGTTACTGTGTGTTGATCCTGCCAGTCTTAACCCGGTAGTAGTCTTCGGTCAGACGGATTATGATATATTAACTGTATATAATATCGGCGAGGATGATCTTGAATATAGCGCCCGTATAGAATATGACATTTATCAGACTGAAACTTTATGGATGACTTTAGACGGAGGAACAACAACAACGGACAGTATTTCTGTAGGTGGAAGCGACCAGATCACTGTTTATTACGATGCTGCTGATTTAGATTATGGTATCTATGATGCAACGATTATCATTGAAAGCGATTTCGATACGGTTTACGTTCCTGTGACTTTGTTCGTGGAATTTCACTGGCACCCGGAAATAAGTAATCTTACGACACATACCGAAGGAAATAATATAGTTCTGGATTGGGATGAGGTTCAATATTCTACGGGTTATAACATCTATTCGTCTTATGATCCCATAGGTACTTTCATACTGACGGGGACTGTAGAAACCAATCAGTTCTCGGAACCGTTTGTACAGAGAAAATTCTATTATGTGACAGTAGTCTACTGATCCGGAATGATATATTTAGTTTTTTGAACAGTAATCACAACCTGCCGTTGAATGTATGTATAAAAAAATCGGGATTTGAAGATTCATACGTCGGACAGCTCAGAAAACTGATAGGTCACAGAAAGATCATAGTGCCGGGAGCGAGAGCGATAATCATAAATGAAAAGGTACGACGGGAATTTTATTGTGAAGTGAGCCATTTAATTTCCTTTGTTCTGAATAAAATATTTATCAATTAATTTTTCCAAAGCCGGCAATGCATAAAACGGTATGCTCATCAGTCTGAAAGCTTTTCCTTTTGCAGTATTTGCGAATTCAATTCTGAACTTTCCCGAATATACTCTCACAGCATCCGTGATTTGAGTATCGTCAACAAACTGCATCAGGGATCTCAATGTCCCGGTCGTTCCCGATTTGACTTCGACAGGATAAACTCTGCCGTTATATTGATAAAGATAATCAAGTTCCGCACTCGACTGGTTTTTTTCTCTTACCCAAAATGCTATTGAATGTAAAGGGGAGAAGGATTTGGCGGCAAGTTCCTGACCTACTATATGTTCATAAATTCTTCCTAGTTTGCCGTCGGTGATGTTTCGTGAAAGAAACATTTCTTTCTGAATACCGGAGAAATAGTTTAATAAACCCGTATCAATGACGTGAAGTCTCGGGGATTTTCTCAGATTGGGCATAAAAGGATGATTGTTTTCTGTCGAAGGGTAGACAAGATTCAGGATCATGGCTTTCTCAAGAGTCCTTAAAGCTTCACCGATCTCTCTTGATTTATAATTCGTATTTCCGAAACCTTCAAATTTTATTCTGCTTCCCGCAAGAATGAAAGCCGATTTAAGCGAGTGAGAAATAATTTTACCGAGATTTGAGCTTTTTGCGTATTTTTCAATATCATCCGAATATGAAATTAATAAACTTTCGTAAATTTTATTGATCTGAATTATGTCTTTTGTTTCAGCGAAAACTTTTACGGCTTCCGGCATCCCTCCTGTCAAGGCATAATCGCAGAACAGATCGGTAAGTTTATCGTGGGCGTATTCGGGAAAATCGCAATTGTCGATCAATTCCGCGCTTTGAGTTTCTTTTAGGGCATCCAGAAATTCCCTGAAAGATAAAGGATTCATTTTTAAGAACTCACATCTGCCGACCGGAAAGCTGATCTTAAAATCTATTGATGTCTCAAGCAGCGATCCGGCGGATATCACATACAAGTCAGGTGCGTTCTCATAAAAATATCTCAGGTATGCCACAGCTTTCGGGGAGTTCTGAATTTCGTCAATAAATATAAGTGTGTTCCTGTAATCTTTTTCCAAACCTTTAATATAAAACAAAGAGTCAAGAAGCCTGTCGAAATTATCATTTTCAAAGAGATCGAGATCTGATTTCTTATCAAGGTTGAGATGTACGAACTGTTTGAATTTCTTTGAGAACATTTCAACCGCAGTGGTCTTGCCTACCTGTCTGGCTCCGCGCAGAATTAGCGGTTTTCTGTATCTGCTTTTTTTCCAGTTTTCAAGTTCATGAAGAATATTTCTCGGGAACAATATATCCTCCTGTTGCGGATACATGTAAAATAGCTATAATTTTACATAAAGTCAACCCAAATAATGGAAAATCTTGTAACAGAATAAGGGCATTTTTGCTGTTTTAGTTGTAACAAAGTAAAGGTAGTTAAACACCCAGCTTTTTAAATATACCATCGAAGGAGCCGTTCGTCATGATGAGGATGACAGAATCGGCGTCCGCTCTGCTTTTGATGTACTCGGCGACCTCGCCGCTGTCGTCATAATGAACGGCGGACTTACCTTTTGCTTTCAGGTCAGAAAGCAGCTTGTTCATGTCGAGCTTCTCATCCGATGTGAGCTGGTCTTCGCGGTCGATCTTGCCGATGACGATGTCGTCGGCAATGGAGAGGGCTTCGGCGAGCTCGTCCTGAAAGATGTTGCGCTTGGTCGTGTTCGACCGGGGCTCAAAGGCTGCGATGAGCTTTTTGCCGTGGAACTCGTCCCTGACCTCTTTGAGCACGTTCCTGACCGCCGTGGGATGGTGCGCGAAGTCCTCGATCAGAGGTGCGCCGTTGACCTTGCCGCGGTATTCCATCCTGCGCTTTACGCCCTGAAAGCTTTCAATTGACCTGACCACCTGAGATTTATCAAGCCCGTAGAAAAGCGCGGAGATAATTCCGGCGGTAAGATTGTATAACTGGTAACTGCCGCACCTTCGCACGGCGGGGGAGACGACAGGTTCGCCGTTCTTCACCAGATCGAAGCGGGTCAACACGTCCTCGTGTTTAACGTTCATGATCCGCCACTCGCAGCCTTCGCCGGTCCCGAAAGACGCTACCGGGGTATGCGCTTTCGCTACGACATCGCGCACGTTCTGTTCGTCAAAGTTCGCGACGATCAGCCCGTTGCCGGGAACTATGTTCACCAGCCTCGAGAACTCAAGTTTTATATGGTCGATGTCGCGGTAGATGTCCCCGTGGTCGAACTCAATATTGTTTATGATAAGACAGTGCGGCTTATAGTGAACGAACTTCGGACGCTTGTCGAAGAAAGCAGTATCGTACTCGTCACCCTCGATGATGAAATAATCGCCTCCGCCGTTCTTGAAGCCAGTGTCCGAGCCTACAGGAATACCTCCGATCAGGTATGACGGATCTTTTCCCGCGTCGGTGAATATCTTCGATATAATGGATGTCGTCGTCGTTTTGCCGTGAGTGCCCGAAACCACTATCGAGTTCTTATCCTTTATGAACATGTACTTCAGAAGTTCGGGAAGAGCCATGAAACTCAGCCTTTCGTCCAGCGTGCGTTCAGCTTCCGGATTACCTCTCGAGATCGAATTGCCGATGATCACAAGGTCGGGCTTCCAGTCGAGGTTCTTGCGGTCGAAACCTTCGTATAGAAACATTTTTTCGTTCTTCAGCATGTCGCCGATCGGGGGATAGAAAGCCTTGTCGCTGCCCCTCACTTCAAATCCCTGCCTCTGAAGATAGATCGCCGCGTTGCCCATCAGAGTGCCGCTTATGCCTATGAAATGTATTTTCTTTATGTCGAACATAAAAGCTCCGGAATGATTTAACTGTTACGATAATAAAAAGAAATAAGAACGTAATCAAGCAATATTTTAGCACTTTTCACTCTTGACATAACATATTTAATTCAGTAAATTCAAAAACACATACAGCAATTGAAAAAGATCGGTATAAGAAAAACGATGAGCCACATCGAAAAAAAATGATGCGGATTGTTGAATGAAACTTGTCTG
>QKDR01000163.1 GCA_003252515.1 Candidatus Delongbacteria bacterium
GAAAAATCGATCCTGATATAATCGTCATCAAGTTCAGGCGTGCAGGACATGAGTATTAAAAAAGTCAGAACCGCCGTTAAATATATTTTGAGTTTCATCTGTACCTCCCGATCAGATTATTTCCGTCAGTTTATCGAATATAGCGCCGTCTTTTTTTATCTTGTCGGCATTTCCTATCGCGGATATGAGCGATCTGTCTATGAACTCCCTGAATTGTCGTGCGTATTCTCTAATATCTTTCTGCTTTGTATTTAATATTCCGCACACTGTTCTTTCGATATATTCCTGATCTATTCCGGTAAGCATATCTTCCCTCGCTTTCTTTCCTTTCGCAAATGGACTGAGCAGCGGATCAAAGGCTGCATAAGCGCCTATCTTGATGCTGGTAAAAGACTCTTCGCTCATTCTGAACTTTTCAAGATGGTCAGGGATGCTCCTGTAAGTCTCTATCGTCTTTTCCACATTAGGATCTCTGTAGCTGGTCATCGACAGGAAACCCGAAAAAGGATTGAAATATATCCACGCTCCATACGCTCCTCCTTTTAATCGGATGTTCTCAAAAAGATAATCGGAGGAAAGATAATTCTTTACTACTTCGAGCGGGCCTGTATAATCAGACGCCTTTTCCAGAAAATTACCGCCCATGGATACGAAAGCGACCTCGGAACTGGTGAGAAAAGCTTCGTTTCCCTTGAAAAAAGGATAATCCCGATCAGCTGCCGCTCCTTCCGGACCATTGCTCACCATACCGCCGATCTCTGCGCAGACTTTTTTCGCCAGATCTATCCCTTCGGCATCTGACACAATCCCGAAATGGAGATTTTGCTTCGTGAACAAATGACGGGAAAGTTCTTTAACTTTTTCTACCGCCGATTGAAGTTTATTATCAAAATCGTCGTATATTTCTTTTACGGAATAGTATGAAGTAAGTCCTTTTACAAGCTCGAGGAATCTACCCCTTTCGCTTACTGCGGCTTTCAGCCTTGTTACAGAATAATCATATCCTTCGGATTTAAGATTGACCTCCCTGTGCTGATACCGGCTTGTTATAACTTCTTTTATTCTTTCAGTATCCGAATAATTTATGCCTGAGATAATATCGGTAAGTATCCCCGCGGCTTCGGACAGGAACTTTTTGAACGTCTTGATCTCTATGTACAGCAGAGGCCTGTATTCTTTCATGTCCTTAACGCTGTCCAGCATTGTAAGCGTAAAATCGAACCCTCCGAAATAGGTCGAAATATCCTGATAAAGTACATCGTATGAGCGTTTCTTAGTGCCTGCCTCCTTGAAAAGATCGGTGAACAGACTAAGGTACGGTAGAAGTCCGGACGGTATATTTTTAAGATCGAAGCCTATGCTAAGATAAACTATATCGTTCGTAAAATATTCGCTCGAGTAAACTTCGAAACCGCTTATGGTATCCATTTCCGGTAGCGACAGAACGATATTGCTGTCTATATCCGTTACCTTGAGCTTCGGCACTTTCGCGAGGTCATCCTCAGAATTCTCTTTCTCCTGATCCTTTTTGAATTCCTCAGTTCTGGCGATCAGTTCGGCTATCTGCTTTTCCGTCAGAGATTTTTTATACCTGTCGAGCTTTTCTCTCTCCGCAGCCGCCTTCCTGTCAAAAAGCCCCGCATCCGGCTTCATGGTGATCACAGCGGTTACCTCTTTGTTTAAAAGATATTTCTTTATAATATCCTCGAGGTAGTTCCCTTCAATCGATTTCTGCCTTATGGATGCGATCACAGGATTTAGGTTGAGATTTTCGAAAATGTCGATATCATACTGATTGAGATGAAGTATCCTGTTAAGATAGATCAGGCCGCGCATTGATGAGATCTCTTTTTCCTTCTGCTTGAACTCCAGATGATTGATCTCGGAAAGTATCAGTTCTTTGTCGATACCTTCCGATATAAGCTCGTTCAAAGTATATAAGTACAGCCCAATAAATTTGTCTTTATGTTCCGGTTCCGATCCCGAAATATATGCGGTCATGCAGGTTTCCATCTGAGCTTCGTCGTAGTAGCCTGAAAAATCTCCCGCTATACCGGACTTCATTACCGCCAGCTTTAGCGGAGAAGCGTCGGAGTTGAAGATGATATTGCTGAGAAGGTACATCGCCAGGTTCAGCTCCACTTCGCCCGGATTGCCGACGATCGTGGAAACGGCGATGTACGTCTTTCTGTCAGCCGATTCGGAAGGATTTACCGCATACCCGTATACACTTTCGGTCATCGGACTTATTTTATTCCCGTTAACGATCTTGATGTCCGGTATGGTTTTCCCGAATTCCCCGAAATAATTGGAATCTATAAACTCAAGCTCTTTAAGTATATCGGCGTTCCCGTACAGGTAAATGTGGGAATTCGAAGGATGATAGTATTTCTTATGGAAATCAGTGAACTGTTTGTAAGTCAAAGTGATAACTTCTCCTGGGTCGCCTCCCGAGTTGAAAGAATAAGTCGATCCGGGGAGAAGCGTTTCGGAGATATAGACCGCGAGCTGCCTTAAAGGGTTCGACATGGCGCCTTTCATCTCGTTGAATACTATCCCCTGATACTCTACCGGTTCGTCCTTATCTCTGAGCTCATAATGCCAGCCTTCCTGATAAAAAGTGTGCTCTTTCAGCAGGGGCCGGAGCGTAGTGTCAAGATACACCCCCATGAAATTAAAATATTCCTTAATATTGCGTGTCGAATACGGATAGTAAGTCGTGTCGGTCGAAGTGAATGCGTTCATGAAAGTGGAAAGGCCGCCCTTATACAGTTCGGCGAAAACGTCTTTTACAGGATACTTCTCTGAACCTGAAAGGACGCTGTGCTCGAGTATGTGTGCGACGCCTGTGGAATCTTCCGGAATTGTCTTGAACGATATGCAGAAGGTTTTATTGTCGTCGTCGTTCTTGACCGCTGTCAGTTTTGCTCCCGTCTTTTCGTGAACGAAGCTCATCAGCTCCGAATTCATTTCCGGACGGAACTCCGATCTTTCCAGAACGAACCCGTGATATGTTTTACCTGACTGAAGTGCTTCCATCCGATCTCCGTTGAAATATCGTCTAAAAATAAGGGATTTTGATACGTTTTGGCAATCTAATTAATCAGTTTCCGAATCTGCTGCTTTCACCAGCATTCCTTTTTTATAAACTTTGAATGAATTGAACGAGCGGGAAATATAATTATCGCTTAAACCTGAATAAGTAAATGAACCGTCGGGATTTTT
>QKDR01000167.1 GCA_003252515.1 Candidatus Delongbacteria bacterium
GCAGGTGGCACCTCTCCTGAAATGATGGCTGAACTGGGGAATTTCAGACCTGCGGTTTCTAAATTTCTTTCACCGGCAATCTCGACGACCGGAACAGACACGCTTATCATTTCTTTCAGACATTTTTATGACGGTTACGATACCGGGGTAACCTATAAAGTTCAGACAAGCAGGAATAAATTCGACTGGAACGATACTGACTGGTCTTTCGCAGCGACTGCGGATGATGTAGGTCCCGAAACAGTAACTATAGAACTTACTTCCTTTCCTGATCCTGCATACATTGCATTCACTCTCGAAGGAGATTTCTGGAGCTATGACGGCTGGTATATTGACGATATAATGATCGGAACTAAAAACACGAATGCTGTCGAGGATATTTCAACACCTTCCACTACAAGACTTTACGGAAATTACCCTAATCCTTTCAATCCCGAGACGACTGTCATTTTCGATCTCTCGGAATCATCGGAGATCGAACTCAAAATCTACGATATGAAAGGTTCTCTTGTCAGAACACTCGCAGAAGGAGCTTATAAGGCAGGGAACCACAGTATTAATTGGGACGGTAAGAACGGGCGCGGATCTTCTCTTTCTTCAGGCATATATTACATCAGCCTTAAAGCAGGCGGCCGAACATTTGTACACAAATCGTTGATGGTTAAGTAAAAAAGGCATCTGTATGCATAGAAAAACTGTATTCATCGCTATTTCAGTTCTGGCACTTAATATTTTCGCAGGATTGATAAATGTAAATCCGGATCTTTCCGGCGACGAATGGATTGCCGGAGGTTTCAGCGTTCCCGGAAACTTCAGCAGATCCGAACTGAATTTTATATCTGACACTTCAATCAAGGGTAAAGAACTCCCTTCAAGGGTAGACAATTCTCGGCACAAATACTTCCGTCCTGTATTCAATCAGGTAGGCGGAAGCTGCTCTCAGGCTGCGGGTGTCGGATATACGTTCACTTACGAGATCAACAGGCTTAAAGATATTGCATCGGATACGGGGGATAACCAGTATCCTACTCATTTTACATACAATTTTTTGAATGAAGGCAGCGGTGAGGTCGGATCATGGTGGGGAGACGGCTGGGACATTATAAAATCAGTAGGCATAATGAACGTAACAGAATACGGCGGACATTTTGCTTTCGGCGGCAATTCAAGATGGATATCGGGACTGGAGGAATGGTCTTCAGCTCACTTTAACAGAGTGGATTCATATAATTCTATCGACGTCGGAACTGAAGAAGGATTGAATACTTTAAAGAACTGGCTTCATAATCACCTCGAAAATTCGTCTTACGGAGGACTCGCCGTTTTTGCAGCCGGAGCTACTTCATATTCTCAAAAGTTTTTACCCGAAGGAACTCATGAAGCCGGTAAAAAAGTAATCACAAAATGGGGACCGGATGTCAATCACGCCATGACTTATGTCGGATACGATGACAGTGTAAGGTATGACTACAACGGTGACGGCAGGTTCACGAACGATATTGACCTGAACGGGGATCATCTTATAGATATGCGCGATTGGGAGATCGGAGCTGTGATCGTTGCCAACAGCTGGGGCGAAACTTTCGGAGACGGGGGATTTATATATCAGATGTATAAGCTACTTGCTGACGGACACGAGAACGGCGGAATTTATTACAGTTTTGTGGACGTAGTCCATCCCGCTGCGGTATCCGAACCGCGCTGGGCGCTTGAAGTAAAAATGAAGCATGACCAGAGGAACGTTTACAGGTTAAGCACCGGGATCTCTCAGGATCTTTACGCTATGACACCTGATATTACCGCCAGTTATCCTTATATGAGATATCAGGGTGGTGCTTATTATCCTCAGGGTACTAGAAATGAGACAGGAAAATACATAGATTTCACGATCGACATCACTGAAAGAGTCAATAGTATCGATCCCGATCAGCCTTTTAAATTCTTCTTTTTGACAGATGAAGTTGACAGCTACAATAAATATGATGGTGAGATAATTTCAATTGCCGTGATCGACAGAACTTCCGGAAGAAAATATTACGACACATCCGGTTCTGTTCCCATGGTCAATAACGGAAGAACCGCCGTTTTTGTCGTTGTTGACGAGAATACGTTCATCCCTGAAAACGTCACGGCTTTCGGAGGGGACGGGATCGTCAGACTGGAATGGACAGGTACCGAAGCAAGATCCTCATCGTTCCTGCGTTATAATATTTACAGGGACAACAACCTTTATGCGTCAGGTTTGACCGGCAGTTCATTTACCGATGAGAATGTGATAAACGGGACACTTTACACTTACAGGATCGCAGCGGAGTTCTCCGGCACTTATACAGGAGAAATGTTTTCATTCCCTGTTCAGGCAATGCCGGATGAACCTTCCACACTTCCTTACTTTATTGATTTCGAGGAAGGAACAACAGGCTGGACCGTAAAAGGAGACATATCAGGATGGATGCTCGGTGACAATTCTTCAAGCTCGGAATATAGTGATTATTCAGGAAATGATACTGCTTTTATTCTCGCTAATCCTGATCTTGCCGGAAATGATACTGTCGTCAGAGATTTCGCCGTTACACCTTTATTCAATATAAGCAATTATGATGAGGTAACGCTGGAATTCGACTACATACTGAACAACCAGTGGGATTTCGATTATTACTGCGATATTTCCGTGATGTACAGAACAGGTCTGGATCAGGACTGGATTCTGATCGAGCAGATTCCCGATTCGCCTGACTGGGCTAATAAGAGAATTGAGATCCCTTATGGTGCTGTTTCATCTAATTTTACTCAGATAGCTTTCTTCATGGACGATTACTACAAGTGGTCAATGGGTGGAGGAGCTGTAGACAATGTAAGGGTCACAGGTACGTTTTTCACGAACGCCCCGGTCATTACGGCTTACTATCCTGAGGAACTGTCGGTAGTAATAGGCGATTCGTGCCCCGTTACATTCTCGGTGGAAGTTTCCGACAGAGATACCGGACAATCCGAGCTTTCATTCGAATGGTTCGTGGACGGAGAACTTGCCCAGTCGGGAAACCCGGTCTTCAGCAGAATATTCGAGAAATCAGGAAACTATGAAATTTCGGTTTCTGTAAGTGACTCATACAACGAAGATCATCATTCATGGAATATCAGTCAGACCGGAATTGAAGAAAATATACCGCTTACTACCAGACTT
>QKDR01000113.1 GCA_003252515.1 Candidatus Delongbacteria bacterium
GCCTTCAATCATGATCGAGACGGGCGAAGGCGGATAATATAAAGGATCGTAAACAAAAGAATCAGGTGATTTTTTAAATCCGGTACTTATAGCCGGATTAATGTGCTCAGGTTTGACACGCCAGTAATATCTTCCGTTATTCTCTAGACTGTCAGTAATCCCAAGCGATTCAAGATCGATCCCGATATAAACTGTCTTATTCTCTTTGACCGTCGGAAGGAAAGCTTCAAAACAGTCGGTGAACAAACTGTCATAACTTAACTGCAGGGTATAACCCGCAATAGAGTCCTGAGGCGTATAATATTCCCACGTCAGTGCGTCCGTTGCGACCATAGTTCCCTTCGGAACGGTAATGAGCTCCCTGTTGATTATGGTATCGTTCTTCGATGCGAACGCGGATCCTGCGAAACAGTTGTCGACAGCCTGGACCTTCCACACCATATCGAAAAGCTGCTGCGGTATCGCGTCTGCCGGAGCTTCCGCGTTAAGCGTCCACGAGGTGCATTCGCCGATATTTCCCTTTGATGGTAATCTTCTGTATCCTGTCGTAAGATCGGATGAGGCCGCTTTTACGGTACCGTCGCCTATATTGATGTCGATGTTATAGGTAAGCCCTGCCGAAGGAGTTTCCTGATCATTTCCCGGACAGAAACTGAAACGGAGTCCGTCATCCTGTGTGAATACAAGACCGGACGGCTCCTGAGGTACCGTGTTCATATTGACGCAGTTGTTACGGTAGATTTCCGCTACAGGCCCCGACACAGTATCGCCGCAGATGAATATATCGAGGTCGCCGTCGTTATCGTAATCTCCCCAGACCGCTCTCCCCTGAGCAGTGATAACAGGCAGGTCAGTCCCCGGTACTTCCAGATAATTTCCGTTGTCGTATTCGTATATCGCCGTGATCCCGTTCGTTCCTGTGATGAGTATGTCAAGGTCGCCGTCGCTGTCGTAATCACCCCATGATGCTGATCCGTAATCAGCTCCCGGCAGGCCCGCGCCGATATCGTTAAAGGTACCGGAAGCATTATTATATACCTGAGTTACGCTCGCGGAACCGTTATATCCCGAGATAAGCACATCGAGGTCGCCGTCGCTGTCGTAGTCTCCCCACTCCGCCGAAGAATTAGCGACGCCCTCAAGTCCGGCACCGATGTCGGTAAATATTCCTTCGTCGTTCCTGTAGATCTTACTGATCCAGGTGCTTCCGTTATAACCGTTCATCAGTATGTCAAGATCGCCGTCATTGTCGTAGTCACCCCAGTCGGACGCGCTGTAGGACAGACCTGTCAGACCTGCATTAATGTCAACGAAGGAGCCGTCGCGGTTTTCATAGATCATAGAGAATACACCGGAAGAATTATCTCTTCCCGTTAAAAGGAGATCAAGATCGCCGTCGTTATCATAGTCTCCCCATCTGTCAGACCCGTAATACGCTCCCGGAAAAGAGGCCGGGTCCGGCGTAAAAATACCGGAATCGTTATTGTACAGCTTCGTATAGTATGTTCCGCCGGCCGTTTCCGGTCCCGACATTATCAGATCAAGATCGCCGTCGTTGTCGTAGTCACCCCAGTCTGCCCCTCCGCTGTACATGCCTGTCAATCCGGCGCTGATATTCGTAAAAACGCCCGAATCGTTCCTGTAGATGTCGGCAAGGACATGATGGGAACCGTCGTCGTAATACCCCTTTACTAAAAGATCAGGATCACCGTCGTTGTCATAATCACCCCATTCTCCCTCGCTGTACCAGACCCCGGTCATTCCCGCATCGATGTCAGTGAACGTAATTGCAGCTGCAGTTACATTTGCCGGATCTGTTTTTATACTTTCATCAGCATAAACATCAACGGATGTGATCTCGTACTGATACATAACTCCGGGCACTACACTGATATCGTAAAACAGGCTGTCCTCTTCCCCGTCAACGTTGAGTTCGCTATAGAATTCACCGTCTCTGTAGATCTTTATCTTTTCAAGATCCGCGTAACCGCTCATGTCCCACGACAGAACGTTGCGCCCCTGTTCCGCTCTTCCCGTAAGATTTTCCGGAGGAAGGTAGTTGGCATAGAGCATTTTCACTTCAGTTTCCGTCAGCGCTCTGTTAAATATCCTGACCTCATCCATATTACCGTAAAAATATCTGTTGCTGTAATCCTGCTGGCGGCCCGTCATTATCCATGCGCTGTTATATGTTATCTGACCTGTCCACGCATAACTCGTCGAAGGCTGAAGAACTCCGTTATAATATATTTTCCCGTCCTCGTTGGCTTTACGTGTCGCAGTGATCAGGACCCACTGGTTCAAAGGTACCTGAGAATTCGAGTTCGTAGCGTGCCAGCTTCCGTCACCTATCTGAAAATGAATATGTCCGGGCGGACAAATCTGCGAGTCTGAATTAGTTCTTCCGTCAATGTGGATCGAGACCCCGGAGTAAGTATAGTCGGTCTGGCTTCCCACTATCAGCCCCAGATTGGAGGAGCCGGGATAGGAAGTGAGATATATCCAGGCGGAAAGCGTGATCTCGTTCTGTATCTGAAGGCCGGACGGTACGGGGTTCCCTATCATCATATAATCAGTACTTCCGTTGAACGAGTAAGCGCAGTCGGCAGAACTGTATCTGTCAGGAACAGGAACCGCTCCGTAATTTACAGCATCGAACCCGAACCCGCTCTCATCGTTCGTATTACCGCTGAAAGGATAATACGCCCTGAGGCTGTCAGTCAGTGACTGTGAGAAGAGAAGAGAGACCGCAGTAAGAATATATAAGAACGCTTTTTTCATAACCGACCCCGTAATTGTTTTAAACAATTTACCGTCTAAATCGGCGTTTGTCAATAAACAAACATCACTTCATCTTTGCATAACCGCCGATAATTATTTAAATTTATTGATATGAAACTTTCCGAAAGGGATATATCAGAAATCAGGGATGTTGGTCAGGTCCGTAAAAAGGCTCTCAATTCCGCGGGTATTTTCACTGTTGAAGATCTGCTGTACTATTTTCCCCGGAAATGGCTTGACCGCAAAACATTGAACAACATCGGCGACATATTGATGGGTGCGAAAGAGATGACATTTTCCGCTCAGCTTATCAAGACCAAAGCGTTCCCCTCAAAGAACGGTCAGACAAGGCTGAACGCCGCGTTCTCGGACGGTACCGGAATGCTGACATGTGTATGGTTCCAGGGAGGAGAATATCTCTCGAAAATACTTGTCGAAGGCGAGGATTATATTCTTTCCGGGACACCGAAATATTTCAGAGGATGGCAGATCGACCATCCTGTAATAGAGAGAATGGATAAAGAGGAAAATCTCCGCAATACCGGAAGGATCATACCGCTCTACCCTCTCACAGCCGCGCTCGTTTCAAAGAACATAGACAGCAGGACGTTCAGAAAGATCATCGGGAACGCGCTCGATGAATTCGGAAAGGAACTGACCGAGACACTTCCCTTTTCAATACGGCAGATAAGAAATTATCCTGATATCGAGACCAGCCTGAATGACATACACAGGCCGACAGCCGACAGTACCAGAAAACTCGCGATACAGAGAATAAAATATGAGGAATTCTTTCATCTCCAGCTCGTGATGTGCAGACGGAGAATGAACGTCAAAGCGCTGCCCAAGAAGTACATTATAAAAAATTCGGGACCGCTTTTAAAAAAGCTTTATGAAAAACTGCCGTTCGATCTGACGGACGCCCAGAAAAAGGTCGTCAGGGAAATATATGACGACCTGAAGAGCGATAAGGTCATGAACCGCATGCTTCAGGGCGATGTGGGCAGCGGGAAGACCGTCGTCGCGCTCCTTGCGATGGCGATGACTGCCGGGAACGGGTTCCAGTCGGCCGTCATGGCCCCGACCGAGATACTGGCAGAACAGCATTACAAAGTGTTCTCCGCGATGTGCGAAGGCCTGGATATCGGCATTACGCTCCTGACCGGGAGTATGAAGAAATCAGTGCGTGACGAAAGACTTTTCGAGGTCGCAGAGGGGCGGAGCGGCATCGTCATCGGCACTCACGCCATAATCCAGGAAGGCGTGGAATTCAGGAATCTGGGGCTTGTCATAATCGACGAACAGCATCGGTTCGGCGTACTGCAGAGAGGCGAACTTGTGAAAAAATCCGACTCATCGCCTAACATACTCGTAATGTCCGCTACTCCTATTCCCAGAACACTTTCCCTTTCTCTTTACGGCGATCTGGATATTTCGATCATAGATTCTCTCCCCCGCGGCAGAAAGCCGGTGAGAACGGCCGTTAGAACCGATAAGGAGCTGTCCAAAGTTCTCGGTTTTATAAAAAGCGAGATCGAAAAAGGCAGACAGGCATACATTGTATATCCTCTGATAGAAAAGACCGGCAAATCAGACCTTAAGGCGGCCGTTGACGGTTACGAAGAACTTAAGGAAGGACTTTTTAAAGATACCGGGATCGCGCTCCTTCACGGGAAGATCAAGTCAGATGAGAAAGACGAGATAATGAGCAGATTCAAGAACGCCGAGATCAAACTCCTTGTCAGCACTACGGTGATCGAGGTCGGAGTGGATGTCCCGAACGCCACCGTCATGCTCATCATGCACTCCGAACGGTTCGGGCTTTCACAGCTGCATCAGCTGCGCGGAAGGGTCGGCAGAGGGTCGCATCAGTCATTCTGTATCCTCCATCTCGGCGAGACGGACAACGAGGATACAATTCACCGGGTCAGGGTAATGGAGACCACGAACGACGGTTTTAGGATCAGCGAGGCCGATTTTGAGATCAGAGGCCCCGGCGAATTCTTCGGCGAAAAACAGAGCGGAATGCCTGACCTGAAGATAGCCCACCTCGTCTATGATAAAGAACTCCTGAAGCAGGCCCGTGACGACGCTTTTGCGCTCCTCAACTCCGATCCGGTACTTGCCGGTCATCCTGAACTAAGGGACTTTATGAACGCTGAATTCGGCGATAAAGTAAAATTCCTTAACTATTCATAATCTGGTATTGATTAAACTTCTTAATAATAAAAAGCCCGGCGTTTATCACCGGGCTTTCCCATCTTATTTCTGACTTATTATTTTGTCAATACCATTTTCTTGGTCATGAACTTGCCGTCGGCTTCCAGAGTATAGAAATAAACTCCGGAGCTTAAATCATCAGCTTTAAAATTCACACTGTGGTAACCTTTGGTCAGTGTCCCGTTAAAAAGTTCATTTACAAGCTGACCTTTATAGTTATATATATTCAGTTTCGCCGATGTATCATTTCTCAAAGAGAACCTGATCTCAGTTGCAGGGTTGAACGGATTAGGATAGTTCTGGTATAGAGCGGTTTCGTATGGGATCATTTCTTCGCCTTCGGGACTTCCAACAACTATTGGATTTCCTGAATCTTTTATCACAGGTTCGAATCCTCTGAATACTCCATTAGCATCGTTACTCAATGCTAATTTAGCATTTCCTTGAAGTATATCATTTAAATCTTTGGAACTGTTATCTGTGATCTGAATGTTTATTTCGTCACCAGGCAACCACTTATTTACGAAGTTACCAACGTTGATTTTTATTGTTGAATATTTTCCACCAGCTTGTTCAAAACCACAATCATAATTCTTCTCCGTAAGAATATCATCTTCCCTTCCGGTTACCCATGCTTTGAAAGTAATATAATCGTCTTTTGGTTGAATACCTTCTAGTTCTGTATCAACGTCAGAGAAATCATAGCTTTCGTTTTTTGAATTTACAATGTTGAAATACAATGCCTTTGGTATTTTGCTTTCGCTTGTACTTTTATCTGCAAATTCATCCGATCCTCCTTTAGCTTTACTTTCTGAAGGCCACTCGTTTGAAACTAATATGTTTACATATAATGGATAACCAATATGCGTATCAAAAATATTCGTCCATCCAAAATAACCATAACTTGAAGTATTCCAGCCTTGAAGATTAGGATCCCACTCATTTACCTGATTACAAGAACCAATATCAATACCTATATCTTCTGATGTCGTTAAATCATATTCTTCTATGGGGTGCATTATCAGGTTATAATCGTATCCGGAAGTCGTAACCAATTGATATGGCGGGATATCAATATATTTACCGCAGATATATATACTTGCTGAATCTAATGCATTTACACAGAATGCTTGTCCCTCTGTAACACTGTAGTCACTTAACCAACCAAAAGGTGAAACATAGTACGCTCCTGACCAATGCTGAGATTCTGGAATCCATTCAACAATTGTATCAACATGTTCACCATCAGGATCAATATCTGAAGCCATGTCATATCCTTCAAAAGGTAATGAGATATAGTTTGTAGATGGTCCTGCTGTAAGTATATTAGTAAACTTCGCAAAACCTACTATTTCACTTGGTGAATATAATCCTGCTGTTACGTAATAAAAATACAAGCTGTCGCCAAAATCAGTTTCAGGATCATCAAATGTGAAGTTAGTAGTGTTGCCTACTTCTTCATAACCTGTATCAGGAAAGTATGATCTGTAAATATGATAGTCTACAGCATCTTCCACTTCATCCCAGGATAATGTTATCGTTCCTGATGACTCTGATATTTCAATGTTCTGCGGATCATCAACGGGCACAAATGTACCCTCACAATCATAAACTAGCGTTTCAGCTCCATCGGCAGTTACAATTTCATTATACCCATCACCATCTAAATCCCCAATATAAGGTGCTTCACCGTTTCCGATTAATGGCCAGCCCAATACTTGAGATCCGTCTTCAACATTATATGCATACATCAAGCAATCTGAATTTGAAGCCATTACTATTTCAAATCCGCTGTCTCCGTCAACATCAGCTATAACCGGATAAGTAGTCCATACACTCATTCCACCACTTATTGGAAAACCATTTAAATTATTTCCATCAGAGTCCCAACCATATAAAGCCCCTGATCCGCCAATAAATATTTCAGGTTTATAATCAAGTGTATCAATATTGGTAACAGTAAATGCAGGATGGAAGAAATAATAGTCTCCACCAGACTTACTTATTGCTTTTCCGTTCCATGCACTTGAATATAGTGAGCCATCTGAATTAAGAATGTAAACTTTTCCATCATAAGTTTGATTTATTCTGGAAGTTACTAAAATTTCAGGATTCCCCTCAAGATCTATATTAGCTATTGTAGGCTTACACTCATAATACTCACCACTTCCATAATTATAGTTGAACAATGGAGTAGGATCAGTTAATTCTGCTTCAGTTGAATCCCATTCGCATATATAAATTCCTTGCTGTAGTCCGTAAACTATCTCAAGAACTCCGTCTCCGTCAATATCATCTGCTGCCACACCGCCATAATGGTTACCTGTTACTCCTGCTGGTAACTGTCCTGAATTATCCAGATAGCTTGAATCCTGATAATCTACAACATATAATCTACCTTTCTCTGTAAGAATAACAATATCATTATATCCGTCATTATTAATATCTGCTATGACAGGATCTGCAAAAATATAATCTCCCAAGCTATATGTAGGATTATCTCCATCAAGATGCTTGATCAATAATGTATCAGGCGGCGACACATCCGTTGTTGTTTTTTTCAGTACTGTAAGACTATTATATCCACTTCTGGCAGTTACAATAACTTCTTCATAATCATCATTGTCAATATCTCCCGTAATACACCTGTTCCAAATTTCTGAGCCGTAAGTTGTTGCATAAGACGCCTTTTCAATTTTTGCAAAACCACAAACTGCTCCTGGGAATCCTATCTGACTGATCTCTGAACCATCGGAATTAAATCCCATCACATAGCCTTCATCATTTGCATAATCTCTTCCTGTGATGAATATTTCCTTTGACCCGTCATCGTCAAAATCTGAAACATAAGGTGAATTAGATATAGAAATATTTATAGATGCTTCAACCGGCCAGCCTGTAGCATAACTTAATGATGTTGATGCTTCAATCGGTTCTGACAGCCTTCCTACTTTATATTGACCGCCATTACTGTAAAATGATGATTGACTTGAAAATAGAATTGCAACTTTATAATAATAAGTAGTAGTTTCTTCACAATTATAATCTGTATAATTAAATGATACCAGTGGAACTACATTCAATTTTTCATAATTCCCATCTATACTATCAGATCTGTAAATATTGTAAAGACAAGGATAAGTTCCGTCTGAAACATAACTCCAAGATAAATATATTTTGTCCTTATCCGGAGATAAAGAAAAGTCACCTGAACTCAATGGCGCATTAATTAAGCCATAGAATAAACTATCAGGGTACGAAATACTTAAATAATAATCAGTTGATCTATTATTCTCTGATACAGTTATTTTCAATCGATCATTAGCCATATCCACTGTAGTCAAGTCAACTTCGTATGAGAACTGACCGAGAATACTATTTATGGATAACGAGTCCATTGAGCTGTAATGGATAGAATCGGGGCTGAAATTATATATCGCATTTGAGTTTGAAGAAATCAATACGTCAAAATCACCTGATACACTATTTCCTGAATTCTGCATCTCTATACATTGATTATAATAGAAATGCATGTTAGGTTGATCAAAATAAAATGAATCCAATCTGCATTGCATTGTTAATTCAGAATTTTTTATCCTGAAATTGAATTTATCCGTAAAAGACCCTGCATCTGAATTCAGATGTAATGTGAATTCAACAATTGTTCCATCGTCAATAAAAGGATCAATTTCTATTTCAAAGTTTACCGTATCACATTCATTAGTTTCTAAAGCAGAAAACTGTAAACTAGATGAATTTACAGTTACTAATGTATCATTAACCGACAAAGTGGCATATATACTATCCATCTGTATGTTACTTGAATTAGTTACTGCTATAGGTAAAACTACTGTTTCGCCCGCATCAATAAAACCATCTGAATCTCCAATACCGAGACTGCTAATACCATCAAATATCTCAACACTTGATATAGATAAATATCCATAGGTTCCGTCCTGAGGTATTGAAACAGTTTCTGTTGTCTCATAAGGAATATAATCCTTAGAAGTAATTGTGATATATAAAGTTCCTTCAGTGTCCGGAGTATATTCAAATTCAATTTCTCCGTTTGTTGTATAACCCCAGGCATATGCTTCACCTGATTTATATAAACATACAAGTGATTCAAAGCTTTCGTTTGTATCTATCGTGATCGTGTTTTCACCCGTAGTCACCAATGAATCTCCACCATTTGCATTGAGTATTTCTACTACAACATTATCAAATGTATCAGGTACTTTGTTCCAAACTGGAAGTTCCGGGTCACTAAACAGAACTCCGGTATTATTTGAATATTCTAGGGCAAAACTAATATGATACCCGTCTTCAAGGCTTAATGAATCTTCAGGATTATAAATACTTTCAAGAAAATCTCTCTGCTGAGGAACAAAAGTAGTATAACCGTATCCTACCTTTGCAATTACGGCGACACTACCTCCATCAGGGTTGTTAATCATTCTCTCTGCAAAACAATCTTTATAAAATTTACCGGGGCTACAGCCTTCCGACATCAGTACATTTAAGAAACTGCCGTTGGTTAGACTCATAGCATCTTCCCTGTAGAATTTCTCAGGGCTGTAACCTGTCTGCCAGCCTAATTCATGATTACCCGCACCTATATTTGTATAGTCCGAATGGTCGCTGTGGAGTACTATTCCAAAGTGATCGTCCGTAGCACTCGCTCCGCTAACAATAGAATTGATGCTCAGTGAACCGTTCAAAGCCGCAGTTATACTGTCTTTCCTTATCATCATATGACCGTCATACAGGCAGCTGTCACTATAAATTGACTTCTCACACATTCTCAGACAATTGACGTTCAATGTAGAATAGAGTGAATCTATATTCTTGTAAACGCCATACGGGGTACTTGATGTACTGTAAACATAATGTGTTGTATCATTATAATTTTCTCCTAAAATACCAGCCAGTATCAGCATATTGTTCAAATAGCCTTTTTCTGCTGTTGTTAAATTATCTAATTTTTCATAATGTATTGTTTTATTTATGAAGGTATACGCGTCTGTTAAATTTTCAACAGGTGCTCTACCTACAAATAAAGGTGTATTGTAGGCGAATTCTGGAACAATATTTGTATCACCACCAAGTAATATATATATTGAACCATTTTCACTGTAAGTATCATTTAGATAATCACTCAATTTATGTTCATTATCACTCTCAAAATAATTTGCGTAAATATCTTCAACATATACAATTTGAGTCGGTATACCCTTCTTGGTCTTCCAGTCCGCCAAAGTTTTAAATACATTTGCTCCAGTTGAATCAACCAATGATTTCGACGTGATTATTATGTATTCCGGGGTCATGAATTCAGGTAATGGCATTGATTTTGAATCTGTAGATATTTTCTGAACTATTTTTGTGGGTTTCACAACCTTTTTCGGTCCGCCGCTTACAAAATCTATATCGCCGGGATTTTCTACTTTCGACCTGATAAGATTTTTACAAACATTAAACATTTTTTCACTCTGCTTCTCCGGAACAGTGTAAGCTTCTTTTGCCGAAGTATAATTCATTATGAATTCTATGTCCGAGTTTATCTTCAGCGACTTTGTTCGCGTATCATACTGAACAGGATAGAACTCGACCGTCACGACATGATATCCGTATTTGTATTCTTCAGACTTTATCGTGTAAAGTTCTTCAGGATATAATCTCCCGGATGAATAAATATCAGCGCTTTGTTCAACAAACTTTGATACTGGTTCTTCATCACACTTTCTTGGAGGCTGAGTCGGATAAATATTGTATTTCTCTCCGTTAAGAAGCTGCTCTTCCACTGATGTGATCGTAATACTTCCTACACTTGATTCCATCGGAATCACGTAACTCAACACTCTTGTAGGCAACTGAGGACCGCCTGCAACTTCCGTAAAAGTATAATTATTCTCAAGAGAGACAACATCATAATTGCCTCTCGTGATTGTTTGAAGATCATCAGGATTCGTCTTTACAATCCCCGAATAACCTCCATACAAAGATGCTGCCGCACATATTAACATCAGTGCGATCAAAACAAACTTCGCTCTCATTTTACTTCTCCTGTTTTTTATTGTCAATCTGAATCAAGTTTTCTATTAAACCTGATCACTTTCCCTTATTAAAAATAAAACTTTACTCTACTTACTATTTCTCTCCAATATTTATTAATTGATAATTTACTACAACACAACACAACTGTAAATACAATGCTATTAATTGATACTCTTATTATGCATTATTATTATAAGTATTTCTTTATTTTTTATAATATTGATCGATTACAATTTGTATAATTGCTTTATTATCACGAACTTTGGTATACAAGCATATTTTTAGATAATTTAACCGGTAGATTTAAAAGTGAACAGTAGTCTACATGTGTAATCAGCAAACTGTTCACTTTTTTGAGTATACTCCACCATTATAAGATTTCATATTTTGATATAGAATTTTGAGTAAAATTCAGAATAAAAAAGCCTTTATCATACGTGATTAAATTTATCTCATCATCATTCAATACGTCAAAATCTAAAACAATGGTATTTATGTAAATTCCATTTTCAAAAATATCAAAAATTTCAGATTTATTTATGTCTTTTCTATCAGTACTTCTATTCACCCACAATCTTCCTTTAAAGTCAACAAACATAAAATATATCGAAAAGTGATATTTTATATCGCGTAGTGATTCAGATCGTTTGTTTTGATTGATTTTCTCAGCACTAATTTCTATTTTTCTATAAGGCTTAGTAATCTTAGAAACATATTTACCATTCAAATTGTATAATTTTATTTCGTAATTATCTATTGATTTTTGATAAACATAAACCAATGAGTCATTTTGATTAAATGCATAAGAAGTATATCTCCATAGTAATTTACTGTAATATTCTTCAAGACCATGGCT
>QKDR01000109.1 GCA_003252515.1 Candidatus Delongbacteria bacterium
CTCATATTACATAAACCGGTAGGATAATGATCAGATCAACGCACGATACTATTTTTATCAGCGAAAGTTTCGGCAATGAGGAATTAGGTAATTTTTCTAAAATCTATTCTGAGCTTAAAAGTAATAAAATTGCTTTAACAATCGATATGTCTTCGGTTAGAAAAGTCGGGACCCTCGCCCTTGCGACTCTAAACAGAATAATGGATGATAAAAATATTAAAATCGTCCTTTCCGTAGAAGTTTCTAAAGAGCTTGAGGAATTTAGAAATATATCGAATTACAAGACCGAGAAAGAACAGGGATCATTTATTGATAAAATGGTATACACAGTCACGGAGTTTTTCGGACAGCTGAGATATTTTATTATTCTGTCAGCTGACGTCTTCTATTATTCTATCTGGTCTTTATTCAATTCTACAGGCAGAAGAAAAGGTTCTGTCTATGAGCAGATATTTCTTATGGGAAACAACGCCGTTCCTATAGTATCTCTACTTTCGTTCCTCATAGGACTGATTCTTTCTCTGCAGTCGGCGGCGCAGCTCAGGCAGTTCGGAGCGAATATATATCTTGTCGACCTGATCGTGATAGGCATGATACTTGAGATGGGACCGATGATCACCGCTGTTATCGTCGCCGGAAGATCGGGGTCGGCCATAGCCGCAGAAATATCAACGATGCAGATAACTGAGGAGCTCGACGCTCTGAAAGTGATGGCGCTGAACCCTCTGAAGTATGTCGTGGCCCCCAAGATGCTGGCAATGACGGTCAGCCTGCCCATACTTACTATCATAGCCAATATGGTAGGTATTTTCGGAGGATTCATTATCGGTGTTCTTTACCTTGGATTAAGTCCTGATATATTCATCAACAGAACAGTTGAAGTAATGACATTATCTTTCTGGCGCCAGAGCATGTTGAAAAGTGTTCTTTTCAGCTGGCTGATCGTGCTGATCGGGGCACATTTCGGGTTCAATGTGAAAGGCGGGTCCGAAGGTGTCGGCAAAGCCGCTACCGCATCTGTTGTAGCAGCCATATTCGGTGTTATTATGACCGATGCTCTTTTAAGTTTAATATTCTATTTCGAGTTCTGACAATGAATAATCATAATGTGATAGAAATACGTGACCTTACTGCGAAATACGATGACAGGGTCGTGCTTGATAAAATTTCACTTGATATCAAACGGAATGAGATATTCGTAATCCTTGGCAGCAGCGGGGGTGGTAAAACTACTCTGCTTAAACACATAATAGGACTTCTGAGGCCTGTGAGCGGAAGCATCAGAATATTCGGTCAGGACGTTCTGAAGATGGAGATAGAAGAATTCGAGAACATACTCAAGAGGATCGGGATGCTGTTTCAGGGAGGAGCTCTTATTAATTCAATGGAAGTATGGGAAAACGTCGCAATGCCTCTTGAGCAGCACACAGATCTGCCTCCTGATGTGATCAAAGATATTATCAGACAGAAACTGGCACTCGTAAATCTAAAGCACGCATATTCTCTTCTTCCGTCAGAGTTGTCGGGCGGAATGAAAAAGAGAGCGGCTCTTGCCAGAGCGATCGTAATGGACCCTGAGATACTCTTTTTTGACGAGCCTTCCGCCGGCTTGGATCCTATAACAGCCGCAGAACTTGACGAACTCATTCTCGAACTTAAAAAAAAGCTCGGCATCACACTTGTAATAGTCACTCACGAACTTGAGTCTATTAAAAGAATCGCCGACAGAATAATTTATCTTCAGAAAGGAAAAAATATCTTCTGCGGAACGATCGAAGAAGCAAAACATTCCGGCAACGAGGAGATCAACAGATTTTTCGGCTGGTAACCGGTCCTGATTTTATCTTTTTTAAATATCTGAAATCATAAGAGCCGTGCTTGACTTTTATACTCCGTTTTATTATATTTGTACCCTTTAATAGTGTAACTTGGAACATTAAAAACGGAGCATTAATTGATGTCAGGAAGATCAAAAAAATATCAGGATGAAAAATTAAGTGAATCAGAACTTAATGCGTCTGAAGATATCTTGTCTGAAGAGAACGAATCTGAGGAAGAAACTAAATCAGTATCAGACACTTCGTCTACTTCAGCTCTTGAAGATAAAATATCATCTCTCGAGAAAGAGATCTTTGAATACAGAGACAAGCTCGTAAGAAAAGCCGCTGAGTTCGAGAACTACAGGAAAAGAACTTCCGACGAGTATATCAGACTGATCAACACAGCCGGAGAGGATATTATTCTGAAGCTGCTTCCTGTAATTGACGATATTGAAAGATTTCAGAAGAACTATTCCGAGAACATTAATTCCTCAGACTTGAAAAAAGGTGTGGATCTCATTTTCGGGAAACTGGATTCTATTCTGAAAAACGCAGGACTTACCGAAATAAAAGCTGTTAACAGCCCGTTCGACCCGGACCTCCATGACGCTCTTATGATGGTTGAGAATAAAGAAGTTGAGCCGAACACGGTTGTTGATCAGCACGAAAAAGGCTACAGGCTGAATGACAAAGTGATCAGGCACTCAAAAGTAATCGTTTCACAATAGGAAGGCCGGAATTTATGAGCAAAAGAGATTATTATGAAATACTCGGTGTGGATAAGAACGCCTCGAAAGACGATATAAAGAAAGCCTACAAAAAACTTGCCCTCAAATTTCACCCTGACAGGAACAAGGGCGATAAGGATTCCGAAGAAAAATTCAAGGAGGTCGGCGAAGCGTATTCCGTTCTTTCAGACGACAATAAACGAGCTAAGTACGACAGATTCGGCCATGAGGGAATGAGAGGCGGTTCCGGAGGCGGGGGGTTCGATTTCGGAGGATTCAATTTCGGTGACGCGGAATCGATCTTCGAACAGTTCTTCGGCGGAGGGTTCGGCGGTTCTGCACGCAGGAGGAATTCTTCTTCGTCCAGAAAAGGCAGCGACATCCAGATATCCATAAAACTCACACTTGAAGAAATCGCAAAAGAAACAACAAAAAAAATTAAATTCAATAAATTCGTCAAATGCACTAACTGCAACGGTTCCGGGGCCAAGAATATCTCTTCCGTATCCAAATGCGGAACATGCGGCGGCACCGGCGAGGTCAGGACCGTGCAGCGCTCGATCCTCGGACAGTTCGTCAATGTCTCTCCGTGCCACAATTGCGACGGGCTTGGCGAGGTCATC
>QKDR01000087.1 GCA_003252515.1 Candidatus Delongbacteria bacterium
TAGAAGATCCGAATTTATTGTTCATTACATCATCAAGAGGTTCAGGTGTAAGATCCATCAGAGAGATGTAACAGGCTTTAGAATCGTAATTTTGGGCAATGTACTTATAGATCGCATGAAGCTTTTCATCGTCCGCCTTTAGACCTTCAGTAATTTTTAATGCTGTTTCTTTAACTTTCTCCGATGGTGTGTATTTTAGAATTTTCGAGAGTTCATCTTTATTGAATTGTTTCCAGTCTTTGTAGAAAGAGAACATTACAGGACGGCCCGAATACAGATAATCCGGAGAATTCGGTTCGTTCCTGATCAACGGGCTGTTCTTTACGTTCCATTTGAGTACCGTTCTGTCTTTTTTGTCCTTCGACAAATTCAGGTTCTTGTCGGCATAATATTTTATCTTCATTGAAGACGGAAAAGTTATTATGAGATTTTTCTCCAGGTACGGATTGCTTTCCTGAAAATGCTCGATACCGCTTAAAGGGAGTTTTCTTGTGTTCTTTACGCTGTATTCCAGAACAATGAAATATCCCGGTCCGATCTGGGGAAAATTTATTACTCTCTTTCTGTGCTTTATATATTCGGGTGACCAGAGAGATTCGTCGGTGTTAAGGTCGTATATCTGATTATCAGGTACCGGTATCTTTTCTCCTTCCGGAGTTACCGTTAAAGTCGAACTCAGCTCAACTGATTCATAATCGGGATCATATTCTATACTAACATCGGAATATCTCGTCTGCCCGGAATAGTTCAGTATTTTTTTTACGTAGAATACCTTGTGAGTATAAGTTCCGTCAGGATTGATCTCATAGCTTACTTCCGTGAGCACATTGATAGCATTGGCGTCCTGATACTCTTTTTCCGGATCGACAGTCTTTATAATCGCGTCAATATCATATGCTTTCAGTAACGATGCCAGTATAATTAACAGCACCATAAATATCTTATTCATTTTCACCTCCGGCGGCTCCGATCATATACAAATTATTGCCGCTCGAAAGAGAAGACAGCTTATACTTCAGCGACAGATAATCTTCCTTTTTAAAATGTATCCTGCTGCTTTCGAAATGGTACGACACTTCAAGCATCCTGCCTTCATTACTGCTTTTCAGTCCGGTCTTGAACCCCATGAAATCAAGTTCTTCTATCTCCGGCAGTGATACTTCTGAAAGCTCATTTTCAAATTCCATTCTGATGTCAGTATCCATGCTGTACGTTCCGCCAGTCTTGAAGTCGAACTTTCTCTCATTCAGACCGAAGGTCCTCATGACACTGCCGTACAGGAAATGTATGTCCAGTTTAGATGCTATGAACGGTATGAAAACATAGCCGTTCTTCCTGGTTATCAGATCCGATATCCTGATTTTTGCGCTGATATTTATATCTCCAGAAAAATCTTTGGGGTCAGTATAAGTAAGATCATCCACTTCGACGTCAGAGCTGATACCTGATATCATTCTTGTGAGGAAAGTCCTCGTTTCGTGGTCCGAATAATTCGAGAAGATGCTCCTGAATATAGTATCCGCCAGCCCGTTGAGCCTGTATTCCACTGTCCCGGAAGCGTCCGCTCCTTCCACTTTCAGAGCTATATTTATATTCGAATTGTTCTTTTCCGGCAGAGATACGGGCGTGGTCCTGAGATTTTCTCCTTTTTCAGACGCGATCAGGTAGCTGTTGTCCTCCTCATACTTCGGCAGGTAGTCCTTTGTAGTCTCATCGGTCGGATCGAAAATGAACTCGGGTTCACCCTTGTCATCGTAGGATACTGTGATCGCGTGGTTGAACCAGACCATAGGTGCTTCCGGGTTCAGCCTGCTGCCTGACGAGATCAGTATAACGTCCGAACCGACACCGGCAAGGCGCAGCAGCGCGGTCAGCAGCGCTGCCTTGTCACGGCAGACGCCCCCGCGCGTGTCGAACGTGTATTTGACGTCGTGAGGCTCGAAGCCGGGGCGGTCCTTTTCCATGTCCACGCCCAGATACCTTACGTTGCGCGCCACCCAGTAGAACAGCTTTGACGCTTTCTCTTCTCTCGTCTTCGCGTCTGCCGTTATCTCAAGTGCCATCTGTTTCATTTCCCCGCTCGGCTCCATATGAGGTTTTACTATGCCGTAGTACCATCTCGAAATTGTTTCCCAGTCTTTTACCGTAGTTATTTTAATGTGATGGTTCACGAAATTCCAGTCCTCGGAACCGCTTTCCCACATCAGCCTCTGTGAATTTCTCTTGCTCCATGTATAGACCGCTCTTCCGTCAGCAATATTTTCAGTGTGATCGTATTCAATATCCTTTTTATTCAGTTCGTGAACGAATATCTCTGTTTCCTCAGGAATGTTAAGCTCATAATGGTCGTTGACATAAGAGTTGTAATCTTCGAAAGAGAACGTTGAGAAGAAATTATTCTCCATTACTACTTTCTTCGAATAAGTCGTGGTTTTCTGATATACGATGTCGCCTTTTTCCAGATTGGGCAGTGTTCCCGAATACATTTTTGTGTCATTAGAATATATGTTGCTCCATCCCGGCGCGTCCTGCTTTTTTAAAAGTTCTTCAGGATCAAGTTCTTCCACCTTACCGTCAGATTTTACGATCCCGATACTTTCAACGACCAGAGAATCATAATTGATATCCTCATAGAAAAAAACCGAATTGTCCCGCTTTCCCTCTTCATTCAGGATCAGCCTGTAAGATTCATCAACAACATAACCTGTGCAGTCCTTTTCAAGCATTTCCAGCTTGTTTGATATATAGACCTCGTTGCTGTTGGGAAAATCCTCCGCTTTAACCGCCTTAAGCAGTTCCACCGCTCTGTCGAACCCTATATATTCGGCATTAAGCAGCAAAGCGAACGATACAAAAAACGCTGCTGACAATCTTTTCATATCCACCTCTGAAAAAAATTATTCGGTTTAATGTTAAGATTAACAAATATTTCACCGATTTACAAGCATATAAAAACATTTTTGTCTTAATCATTTTATTTGACAAAACCCATGAATTTTTATATTATCTCAAGTGAAAATCACAGGTGAGGAGCGGGAAAATTGAAAAAAAAATGTCTTATATTCTTCACTATCGGAATAGGCGATTCTCTTATGGTGACCCCTGTAATAGAAAAGATCAGCGGACTTGAAGAATATGAG
>QKDR01000171.1 GCA_003252515.1 Candidatus Delongbacteria bacterium
CTGTCAGGACATACGCACAGAGGTCAGATATTCCCGTTCTGGTTCTTCGTACGGGCGCGGTATAAATTTATCTACGGTCTTTACGATATCGGCAGAATGAAGCTGTATACAACATCAGGTACCGGAGTATGGGGACCGTTCATGCGCGTCGGTTCCAACAACGAGATAGTCGAGATCGATCTTATTCCTGAAAAATAAAAATTTAAACATTGGAATTAGCGCCTTTTTAGCTTACTTTTCAGATACCAACCGGAGATTGTTTTATGAAGAAATTCTTTAAAGGCGCATTCTCATTTTTTATTCAGGGGCTTCTGGCGCTTCTGCCGCTTTTCGTGAGCATATGGGTATTCATGTTCGTTTTCAGATTCATCGAAGGCATAATGGACAATGTGTTCGTTTTTATCCCGGCGGAATATCTTGAAACTAAAAGCATGATCTACTTAATCAAGGCTGTTTCTTTTGTAACGCTGGTCGCACTTATAACTTTATTCGGGATTTTTGTGCGCACTGTCTTCGGGAGGGTCTTACTTTCGGTCACGGACTCCTTCTTCATGCACATTCCGGGATTAAGACCGATATACAAGGCTGTCAGACAGGTCATTGAATCTTTTTCCTCAAATAAAAAATCGTTCTTTTCAAATCCTGTATTAGTTGAGTATCCCTCACAGGGAATATGGACCATCGGTTTCAATACAGGTGAAGTTACTGCGGATTTCAAACCTGAACCGGAGGAGAAAAGATTTTCGGTCTTCATACCGACAACCCCGAACCCGACCAGCGGGTTTCTAATGATAGTAACAGAAAACCAGATCAGACCGCTAAACATGAAAACAGACCGTGCCATGCAGTTCCTTCTGACGGGAGGAGTAGTGAAGGAGTAAAATGAGAACACTTGTATTTTACACATCAAAAACCGGTTTCGTTAAAAAGTACGCCGAATGGATAGCGGAGGAACTTCATGCCGACCTTCTGATCTTAGGTAAAGCAGACTGTCGCACAATACAGTCCTATGACGTAATAATTTACGGCGGTGGACTTTATGCCGGAGGTATAAACGGGATCGGCAGAATAAAGAAGAACCTGCTCAAACTGAAAGACAAAAAAGTTATCGTGTTCGCGTCAGGAGCGTCACCTGAAACTGATAAGGTCATCGACGAGGTCAGAAACAGGAATTTTACGCCAGTACAGCAGAAGCAGATCCGATTTTTCTACCTGCGCGGTGGATTCAATATGACCGGGCTCGGATTCTTCGACAGGTTTCTTATGAAGCTTTTAAAGATGAAAATAATGTCCAAAAAAAATAAAGCTATCCCTCTTGACGGAGACGAAACAGGAATGCTCAACGCTATGGAAAATCCCGTTGATTTCACAAAAAAAGAAAACATAAAGGACTTGATAAATTATGCGCGCGAATAATTTGAGAACCATAAAAAAAATTGTCACAGGCCAAAATGCTGTTGACGGAGCCGGTGTCAGACTTGTGAGAGAGATCGGCTATAACGACACAAAAGAATTTGATCCATTTCTGCTGCTTGACGCTTTTGATTCGACCGACCCTTCCGATTACATTAAGGGTTTCCCGTGGCATCCGCACAGAGGGATCGAAACAGTAACTTATCTTATCGAAGGGAATATCGAGCACGGCGACAGCATGGGCAACAAAGACAGTATCTTATCCGGAGACTGCCAGTGGATGACGGCCGGATCAGGAATAATCCATCAGGAAATGCCTAAACCATCTGAACTGATGCTTGGTGCTCAGTTATGGATAAATCTTCCTGCTAAAGACAAAATGGTTCCACCTAAATACAGACCGATCCTGAAAAAAGATATCCCGGTCATTGAAGAGAACGGGAATAACATCCGAATACTCTGCGGGAGATATAACGGGAACGCCGGTGCCATTGAAGGTGATTATGTTAAAGCTCTTTACCTCGATGTCGAGATCAAAGAAGGATCAGAATGGATACTGGAGACTGTACCTGAACATACGCTTTTTATCTATATTCTGCGTGGAGAAGCTGAGTTCGGTGACAGGAGCGATAACATTGTTCCCGAAAAGCATGTCGTTCTTTTCAGCGAAGGTGAACATTTTAAGGTAAGAACTAAGGATATGAACATAAGATTTCTGCTCATGTCAGGTAAACCTCTGAATGAACCGGTCGCATGGGGCGGTCCGATCGTTATGAATACTAAAGAGGAATTGAATCAGGCATTCGAAGAGCTTCACAACAATACTTTTATAAAAAACTAGCTGTCATATTCTCTTTCTGAACATATTACATACTTCTCTTTACTGCTCAACTTCCACTATACACTTCCCGATGAGTCTGTAATTAGCAATCTCAAAAAATTCGTGAAACCTGATCATGATACTAATTAGAAATTTGGTGATTGTTTTCTCTTTTTTTACGTTAATTCGGTGATTACTTTCACCGTTTTTACGTTAATTCGGTGATTTTATGCTTGACACTAATTAATTCATTATTTATATTATTTACTGATAAAAATGGAGATTATCATGATTACACGACATCTGGGGAAAACGATCCTTGAGCAGTCCGGGAAAGGAAAAGCCTTAATAATACTAGGAGCGAGACAGGTCGGTAAGACCACTATGTTAAAAAAGATCTTTTCTCAAATTCCTGATACATTATGGCTGGACGGCGACGAACCGGAAACTCAGACCACCTTCGATAATATTTCTTCCGACAGACTTAGAGCCATAATAGGAAATAACAAATTCCTGGTAATTGATGAGGCTCAGAACATTGAAGATGTAGGGAAAAAACTTAAACTTATAACTGATATGATAAAAAATGTTCAGCTTGTAGTTTCAGGGTCTTCGTCATTCGAGCTTGCAAATAAGCTCAACGAACCTCTTACAGGCAGAAAATGGGAATACAGAATATACCCTTTAAGTTATAGAGAAATGTCCGATCATCACGGACTTCTTACAGAATCCGGCCTGCTTAAACACAGGCTTGTTTTCGGATACTATCCCGAAGTAGTGTCATCCCCGGGTAAAGAAAAGAAAGTATTAAGAGAACTTCTCAACAGCTATCTTTATAAAGACGTCCTTAAATGGGGAAAGCTCAATAAATCCGATAAGATAATAAGACTGCTTCAGGCCATCGCGTTTCAGGTCGGGAACGAAGTTTCATATTCAGAACTGGGTAAGATGGTTGAACTTGATAAAATAACTGTTGAAAAATATATACAGCTTCTGGAACAGGCTTTCGTAATTTTCAGACTCGGAGCTTTCAGCAGAAATTTGAGAAAGGAGCTGGCAAAAAGCAGGAAAATATACTTCTACGATAACGGTATAAGGAACGCTCTGATAAATAATTTCTCCGATACAGGACTGAGAGCGGACAACGGAGCACTCTGGGAGAATTTCATGATAAGCGAAAGAATGAAGTATCTTGAGTACAACGAAATATGGGTGAACCGATACTTCTGGAGAACTTACGACAGGCTGGAAATAGATTATATTGAAGAAACCGACGGAAAACTTTCGGCATACGAATTCAAATGGAATAAACTCTCAAAAAAGAAAATACCGACATCGTTCGTGGAAGAATACACCCCTGAAAAAACTCAGATAGTAACTCCGGATAACTTCGAAAATTTCCTGGGTGCATATTAATATTTGTTTACGATCCGTGTAATCTTCAGATCTTCACACCGAAAGGCTCGATCACTCTGTTGAGAGCTTCTTCACCTTGGAAATATGAAAGCAGAACGCCGTAGTTGGTGAAGCTGACTCCCGATTCTATCAGATCCTGTATCCTCGCGGCGATCGCCTGCTGGTCGAGCATGCAGCCTCCGCAATGTATCACCAGCTTGTATTCCTTCAGTTTGTCGTATTCCGCGAAGACCCGCCCGAAGTAATGGTCCACCTTAATGTTCCCTTTCCCGAATAACTGATCTATCTTGTCCGGTATCTGTTTAGTGCCTATATCCTCGGCTTTCCTGTCGTGATTACAGCCTTCGGCTATCATGACCTTATCGCCCGGTTTCAGGTTCTTGAAAGCCTTTACCCCATTAACGAACAGTTTCAGGTTTCCGGCGCTTAAAAAGTTTATCATAACTATTGAGAACGTGGTGATCATATATGACGCATCCTTTGTCCACTTCGAAATGATGTCCATGGCCTGAGAATCGGTTATCAGAAGCTGAAGTTTCCCATCCCTGTTCAAATGCGAAATAAAGCTGTCGAACCTCTTTTTCTCTTCGGCTGACTCCTGAGGGTCTTCGCTCCTGGCCATAGCCAGGTCCATCCTGTAGGCAAAAGTCGGTACATACCTTCTAACGAGATATTCTTCTATCATCATCTGCGGACGTAAAAACCTTCCTTCAGGCGATTCCTCGTCTATCGGTATGTTGAGGAAAACTATCTTATCGGTGTCGAGCGTGGGCAGCAGCGGCGTCCTGGTAATCGTCACTTTCGAATTACTGATGATGAATTCGACAAGTTCCTTGTACTTCGCAGGATCATTAAGCTCCAGCTCAATAAATGGGAATTTATTTTCAGGATCGATCTTTGCCGAGACGCTTTCTCTGATGCACGGAATACCTTTGAATTTATTGTAAACTATAAATATCTCTTTATTCCTTGAAGAAGCCGCTGACAGTATCTCTTTCTCAGAAACGTAATCGTCTTTACTGTAAGCCTGATTATTCTCGTTTATGACCAGCAGTACGATATCCGACCTCTTGAGAGCCGCGAACGTTTTGTCCTTCTTTTTATCGCCGAGAACACTGAACTCGTCAGTGCCTGCAGTATCGAACAGCTTTACAGGTCCGATCCCGTGGATCTCCATCACCGCGACCTTGACGTCGGCCGTCGTTCCGGGGGTGTCGTCCACGATGGAAGTTTCCTGCTGCGTGAACAGGTTCATCAGCGTTGATTTTCCGGAATTCACTCTACCGAATATTCCGATATTAATTCTTTTCATATATCAGCCTTTATTTTGATCCTGTGCCCGTATGATGTACTAATAGTTCTTCCGGCTTCAGTCAGAAGCTCCGTAAGCTGTTTTCTATATTCAAAAGGTTCAACATCCGATGAGTCCTTATCCGGATATATCTCGTACATTTTCCTGTATTCCACAGGCGTGATGTTCGGCATTATTACATTAGCTCCCGAAGCAAGCATCTGAAGTTTACCTTCGCGGTCCCGCAGCGTCGAGAATGCGGTCGTAACAGGAAGGTGTACATCTTTAAGTATTATCCTTGTGATCGCAACGGCCTTCCTTACAAGTTCGTGATCACCTGAAGAATTATTCCCTATCTCAGTATCTTTATGCGGAATGAAGGGGCTTATACCGATCATATCATAGTCCATTTTGTGGAAAAGCATAATATCATCAGCTATTGAATCGACAGCCTGGCCGGGAAGACCGATCATTATCCCCGAACCCACCTGAAACCCTAGCTCTTTAAGATCATTCTGGCATCCGATACGATTTTTGAACGACATACCGGGATCGAGAAATTTATAAAGCTCCGTATCTGAGGTTTCGTGCTTTAAAAGGTACCTGTCGGCTCCCGCTTCCCTGTATTTTTTGTAAGTTTCATAGCTCTTTTCACCGAATGACAGGGTTACGGCGAAGTCCATTTTCCTGATATCTCTTACCATTCCGCATACGATATCATCAGTCCAGGCGTTATCTTCTCCGGACTGCAGAACAACGGTCTTATAACCGAGCGGTACCGACCATCTGATCCTTTCCATCACTTCTTCAGGTTTCATACGGTATCGCTTAAGCTTAGTGTTCTGTGCCTGAAGTCCGCAATAAAGACAGTGCTGTTTACAGTAATTGGATATCTCTATAATTTCTCTCAGATGAACTTCATCACCCACGAATTTCTTTCTGATCCTGTCGGCATTCCGGTATAATTCTGACGGATCATCCTGAATCAGAAGATCAACGATATCCTTTTTTTTAAACTTTCCGGATTCAATATTTTCCAGCGCTTTTAACAGCATCAATAATATATATCTCTTTTACCTTTCTTAATTTCTTCAATGTTCTTCCTCACCCCTTCAGCGAGCTTGAGCTGCGTAATGTTCCCGTTTATAGTTCTTTCGATCAGATCGTAACCTTTTTGCTTCAGCTTTTCGTCCGCGAAGTCTTCAAGATACTCGGTGAAAGTAAAGATCGCGTTCGGATAGCAGTGCGCTTTTATGAGACCGGGCTTAGCCAGATCCATAAAATCTTTTCCTACACGGCCCAGACGGTAGCAGCCTGTGCAGAAACTCGGTATGTGGTCGAGATCCACGATGTCCTCTATCACTTCGTGTAATGATCTGTGGTCGCCTAACGAGAACTGAGCATCAGTATGATCTTTTTTAGTATACCCCCCCGGGTCAGATTTTGATCCCGCGCTGATCTGAGATACTCCCAGATGCAGAGCTTCGCGCCTCATCTCAGCGTTCTCCCTTGTTGAAAGAATGATGCCTGTATAAGGTACAGTGATCCTGAGAATTGCGATGATCTTCCTGAAATCGCTGTCCGTAACGGGGAACGGCGGGTCTGATGCTATATCGGAACCGGTGGCAGGTTCAAGTCTCGGAACAGAGATCGTGTGCGGCCCGACTCCGAATTTGTCTTCAAGGCGCTTAATATGCTGCAGAAGCGCCATTATTTCATATTTATAATCGGTCAGGCCGAACAGTATACCTACTCCCACATCGTCGATCCCGCCTTCCATAGCCCTGTCCATAGCGCCGAGATGGTACTCGTAATTCGACTTCGGACCGCTCTTGTGCATCTTCCTGTACGTTTCTTCATGGTATGTCTCCTGGAACAGCTGATATGTACCGATCTTAGCTTCCCTCAGTTTTCTATAATGCCCGACCTCCATAGCAGCGATGTTGACATTTATACGTCTGATATTACCCTTAGGTCTTTTTACTGAATAAACAGTACCGATCGCATCGATCGTATAGTCCAGAGCGGTCTTCCCCATTCCCTCTCCGGAAACAAGCAGTACTCTTTTATGCCCCTGATCTATAAGAGCTTCTGTTTCCTCAGCTATCTGATCCAGAGTAAGAGTATTCCTTGAAATCAGCTTATTACTCTTTCTGAATGCACAGTACAGACATTCGTTGTTGCACATATTCGACACATACATCGGAGCGAAGAGAACGAGCCTTTTTCCGTATATAGACTCTTTAATAAAATTAGCCGTTTCCGCAAGTTTGTCTATTCCTTCCTCAGTATCAACAAGCAGAAGTCTCTCCGCCTCTTCGGAACTTATGCCTTTCAGATCTCTCGCATGTACGAGAATATCCTCAAGTTCTTTTGAATCGGGAGGATCAGCTTTCTTTAAATACTCTTCTATCTTTCTGTTATCTATGAATCCAGTCATTTCAATCCCTGTTAGATAAAATAACAGGCGGGAATTTCCCGCCTGTTTTATACGTTAATTTAATAGAGCCTCAAATTCATCTCTGAATTTCTCGACCATTGTTTTGATAGGTACCGCGAACGCTTCACCTGTCGGGCAGATGGTATACCCTTTAACACTGTCGCAGATCTTAATGATCGTGTCAATATCATCTTTTTTACCTTCACCGGCTATAAGATTGCCGATTATTTCTTTTATCGAATCCGAACCGTTACGGCAGGGAGAACACTGACCGCAGCTCTCATGAGCGTAGAAACTGATTGTCCTGTAAGCCAGTTCCGGTATGGAGAATTCGTCGTTTATGACCATGATACCGCCCGATCCCAGACCTGTCCCGTGTTTTATACACGAATCATAGTCCATATTGAGACCTTCTATCTCGTTCGCTTTAAGAATAGGTACTGAAAGTCCCCCTGTTATTACAGCTTTCAGATTCCCTTTAACTCCTCCGGCCGCCTCAAGCACTTTAGCGAACGGGACACCCATCGGGAACTCGTAAACCCCCGGCTTATTCACATTACCGCTGATACCGAAAAGTTTAAAACCCGTGTTGTTCTCGTAGCCGAATTTCCTGAACTCTTCAGCGCCTTTCTCGATTATGAAAGGTATGCTTGCCAGAGTCTCAACGTTGTTAACGATCGTCGGACATCCGTACAGACCTGAAACTGCCGGGAAGGGTGGTTTCATTCTTGGTTCACCCCTTTTGCCTTCGATCGATTCTATAAGAGCTGTTTCTTCCCCGCAAACATACGCTCCGGCTCCTCTGTGAACGATTATGTCGAGATCCTCAAGTTTGCCGTCAGCTTTCGCTTCGTCAATCGCTCTGTCAAGTATGTCAGCGATCCAGCCGAATTCTCCCCTGATGTAGATGAAAGCCGTTTTAGCTCCGAGAGCGTAAGCGCTTATCGCCATACCTTCAACGAGAATATGCGGATCGTATTCCATGATCTGTCTGTCCTTGAAAGTTCCGGGTTCTCCCTCGTCAGCATTGCAGATCAGATAAACAGGTTTGCCTGCGTTTTTCCCGTGCTCTACTTTCGCATATGTTACCCTGCCCACACCGGTATTGACCACAGAATGAAGTTCTTCATAGAAAGCTTTGTCATCTGAGGAGTCACTTTCAACTGATGTTTTCTTCGGCAGAAATCCCCATTTGACACCTGCCGGGAATCCGGCTCCGCCTCTTCCTCTGATCGCGGAAGACTTAACTTCGTTAATGACGGCCTGAGGTTCCATTCCCAAAGCTTTTTCCAGAGCTTTGTATCCGCCGTTCTTTTTGTAGACTTCGATTGATGTTGAGTTCGCCGTTCCTCTGTTCTTCAGAAGTACATTACACTCGCTTCCCCAGTTGTACTCGGTCTTACTCTCCGGCATCACGCCTTTTTTAAGCGACTCAAGAAGCGCTTTGGTCTTTTCGATTGTCATATTCTCATAATAAACATCGTTTACCTGAATGACGGGACATGTTCCGCAGGATGCAAGACATTCGACTTCATTCAATGTAAAAAGTCCGTCCTTAGTCGTTTCTCCGACTTCGATATCAAGCTCATTCTTAATAAAATCGAGAACCTTACGGGCACCCATCAGAGTTGCGGGAATGTTCGTATCTACCTGAATGTGGTATTTACCTATGTTCTTTATGTTATACATCGTATAATAAGTCAATACGCCGTAAGCTCTCGCTTCGGGAACGCCGACAAGCTTTGCGACTTCTGCCGCCAGCGGCCTGTCAATATAGTTGCTGTTCTCTTTCTGGGCGATCATCAAAGCGGGCATTAAAGCAGATTTCCTACATGGGTACTTTTCGGTCAGTTTTTGTATTGACTCGACAGCTTTTGTTGAAAGCATTTTTTCTCCGTTTTTTGTTTAGTGTTTGTGAGTAACTTCTTTAACCGCTTTTCCGTCTTTTTCCGATCTTTCAAAATAGTAAGTGTGCAGCAGCTTATGCGCGATCTCGGAATTAGGTTTCTCAAGGAAATCCTGATATATTTTCGTGACCATCGGATTTTCATGCGAATACCTTAGCGGAAGTCCGCCGTCTTCAGCGTAAAGTCCGCCGCCTCTGATCCCCCTGTCTACAAGCTCGCATCCGAAAGGCTGACCGCCTCCGCCGACGCATCCGCCCGGACATGCCATGATCTCTATGAAGTGATACTCGCTCTTACCGTCTTTGGCGATCTGTTCTTTGACTTTCTCGAGGAGCTTTCTCGCGTTCCCCAGTCCGTTAGCTACGGCTACCCTGATCGGGAAAGGCAGTTTCTCGTGTTCTACAGTCGCTTCAATGATGTCGTTCGTAACGCCTCTGAGCACTTTAAGTTCCGGACTCGGAAGATTTTCGCCTGTCAGCAGGAAGAATGCGGATCTTACCGCCGCTTCCATAACTCCGCCTGTCGCGCCGAAAATAGTTGCTGCACCAGTATAGTCCCCCATAAGGCTGTCGGCTTTTTCTTCAGGAAGGTTCTTGAAGTCTATTCCGGCTTCTTTTATCATTCTGACGAATTCTCTTGTTGTCAGGACATAATCCACATCCTGGTATCCGGAATCTCTCATTTCGGGTCTTCTTGCTTCAAATTTCTTTGCGGTACAAGGCATGATGGAAACGGATACGATGTCCTTTGCGTCAACTCCGGACTCTTTTGCATAATAAGTTTTTATTAAAGCACCAAGCATCTGCTGTGGAGATTTACAGGTTGATACGTGTTTTGCAAGGTCGGGAAAGAAAGTCTCAGCGAATTTTACCCATCCCGGTGAACAGGAAGTGATCAGCGGCAGAGTTCCGCCGGTAGTAGCCCTTGTTAATAGTTCCGTACCTTCTTCCATAATGGTAAGATCGGCGCTGAAATTAGTGTCGAATATTTTATCAAAACCCAGTCTTCTGAGTGCCGCGTACATTTTACCGGGTGTCGCGAGTCCTTTTTCCATTCCGAATTCTTCGGCGAGAGCCACTCTTACAGCCGGAGCTTCCTGAACAACAACGTGTTTAGAAGGATCAAGTATAGCGTCCCAGACCATGTCGATCTCGCTTCTTTCAGTTAATGCCCCTACAGGGCAGAATACTGTACACTGACCGCAGTTCACGCAGGGACTGTTACCCATTCCCTCATCGAACGCTGTGCTTGCAACTACTTTATGCCCTCTTCCTACTTCTGTCAGTGCGTTTACTGTCTGTATAGTTGAGCATACTTCGATACATCTGCCGCAGGCGATACATTTGTTCGGGTCTCTCTGGATCGCAACGCTTGTTTCATCTATAGGAAGTTTTTTCAGTTTTTTTGGTATCGCTCTGGTGGTAACACTCATATGATCGCACAGGTCCTGAAGTTCGCATTTACCGTTCGCGAGACAAGCCGGGCAGTCTGTATCATGATCTGCAAGGATCATCTCGAGGATCATTTTTCTCGCGTCACGGAGTTTTTTTGTGTTAGTCGTAATATTCATTCCTTCCATTACTTTGGTCGAGCATGATCTTTCAGGCTGCCTGCGCCCTTCAATATCTACTACGCAGATACCGCAGCTTCCGGAAGGTTTAAGGTCGGGATGATAACATAATGTCGGTATAAAGATACCGTTCTCTTTAGCGGCCTTGACAATAGTATTGTCGGCGCTTGTCTCGATCTGCTTACCGTCAATGGTCAGACTAACAGTTTTTGCCATTAAATACTCCTTTTTGTTTTTGTTTCATATTTTTAACAGTTCTTTTGATTTTGATAAATAAGCGACTTTCTCAAATGAAGCTGTGATATCGATCTGCTCCAGAAATACATTGCCGAGTTCAGAATTATTCAAAGGATAATTAGTAAAATTTATAATATATTTTATTCCGGAAAGAGCCATTATTTCGGATATTTTCTTAGTCGAATTTTCATTTGACGCTATTATGCCGATCGTAATATTCTGATCTTTTATTAATAATCCCAGATCACTAAAGTGAAAACATGAAACACCCAGTATTTCTTTACCGACTAATTCTTCATTAATATCAACACATGAAGCTACCGATATTTTTAAATTTTCCTTTTTAAAATAATTTAATAACGATCTTCCAAGATTACC
>QKDR01000048.1 GCA_003252515.1 Candidatus Delongbacteria bacterium
CGTCTGCCAATTCCGCCACCAAGGCAATTTTCGGACATGGAAGATAATTATATTATGAAGATTTGTCAACTTAAAATCTTGTGATTCCGTGAGAATTTGTGTATAATGTAAATGATTGAAATAATCAGGAGTACGACTTGAATTTTCAAAGGATAATGTTCGTTATAATTGCCGTATGCGGGATAGTATTTCCGGCGGAATACGGCAGACTGCCTGATTTTGTCAAGAATGAAGCGAAGCCTGATTCCAGTACAGTGTGGCTGGAAAATCCGATACCGGATATCACGCTCAGATATAACGAAAAAGATACTTTGGATGTTACGTGGGTGTTCAATGATTTTCCCAAGTATTATGATTCTTCTCCTGTGGTAGAAGTCACTTCATTACTGACATCTTATGTGTATCAGGATGCAAATTTGGATTTGAAATTAGTTGTAAACGCAAAATCCATTACAGGTCACACAGACGTAACATATTCTGCTTATTTCTGGGATTGGGCGTATACCGACAGTACTCATACCGACAGTATCGCGGTGGACAGTCTGATAATGAAAGATACTTTCAAAGTCAGTGTCTATGATCCTGATATTGAGATATTCGAATGGGGTTCAGCATACGATCTAGAGCCACAGAATACATTTGGGAGTCCGTCAAAAGAATGGAGCGCGGCACTTGATTTTGATCTCGATTCCAGTTATGTTCTGAAGGAGATCGAATTCGGATATACATACGACGGTACTGCGGAATGGAAAATAGTTCCGTTCGATACTTTCCCGGGCGATACGCCGATAGGGGATCTTTACGGTACGACCGATATATCCGGAGGAGTTCAGAATTACATCACTATAGAATCAAACGAGATATTGACAGGCAAATTTGCGGTGGTTTTCAAAACAACGGCCAATTTTATGTATATGGATCCGGCGGGAACCAGCGATTACACATGGATATACCCCCTGTCAAGTTCAGATTCCACCTGGGTTCATCCGGAGGATATCGGAGCGCAGTATGCAGGCGCATGGTACATAAGGCTGTTCTCTCTTAGCGGAATAGAGATCGACTCCGCACCACGGGATCATATACTTATAATTAATTATCCCAATCCCTTCAATAATGAAACGGTGATCAGATGGAATATGAAAAAACCGGGAGAGGCTTTGATCAGGATATATAATCCAAAAGGTGAATTCGTACGGGAACTGTCAGGAAGCAATTATGGTGTCGGAACACACTCTGTCATATTCAATTCGTCGGGACTGAATTCAGGTGTTTATTATTACGAACTTGTGATCGACGGTAATAGAGAAGCTATGTCCAGGATGCTTTATCTGAAATAGGAGTTTGTTGTGAAAGGTATGAATATTTTAATGTTTACAGTTTTGGCAATTAGCTTATGCGCATCTGAATTCTATACCCCGCCGGCAGAGAATAAATTTACTGAAAGGGCTGAGAAATTTATAAATTCAGGAGCGAAAGAGACAAGAGGGTTCGTAATTTATTTAACAGATAAGAATGTATTCGACCAGAAGAGTTATGAGAAAGTTTTATCAGAAGTTAAGCTTGACGAAAAAACTATAAAAAGAAGAGCAAAAACCTTTAAACGTGATAATTATCTGGTATCATTCAGAGACTTACCGGTTTATACCGGATATATAAATGCTCTCGGACTGAAGAAAGTTAGAGCGGTATCGAAGTGGTTAAATTTCGTATCGACAGAAATAGATGCGAATAAAGCAGTCGAGGTTTCTAAGCTTGATTTTGTGAGATATATAGATATTCTGCCTATAAAAGGAAAAATAACGGAATTGAGAGCTGAAGGTTCCGGCATTCCCGGAAAGGACTCGTTCTATAATCTCACTTACGATCAGGTGAACCAGATAAATATTCCCGCTGTCCACGATCTCGGATATCACGGCGAAGGAACTCGCCTTCTGATCATTGATACCGGTTTCAAGAAGTCCCACACCGCTCTCAACACCCTGACCGTGGTCGACGAGTGGGATTTTATATTCAGTGACGGGAACGTGAGTTACGATGCCAATGATGTTAATACTTATCAGGAAAGCCACGGCACGGGTTGCTGGTCTATCGCGGCGGGATACGCTCCCGGAACTTTCGTGGGACCGGCTTACGGATCGGATTTCCTCCTCGCCAAGACGGAGGATTACGATAACGAGGGTATCGTCGAGGAGGACAGGATGGTCGCCGCGCTGGAGTGGGGCGAAGCCCGGGGGGCTGACGTCGCGTCCATATCGCTGGGGTATTCGGAATTTGATAATCCTGCGGATAATTATACTTATGAGGATATGGACGGGGAAACGACGGTTTGTACTCTCGGAGTGAAGTACGCCGCATATCTGGGAATGGTCGTCTGCAATGCGATGGGTAATACCGGGACCAGTGCTTGGCACTATCTTACTGCTCCGGCTGACGCTGACAGCATACTTTCGTGCGGCTCCGTCGACGTTAATGCGGTCATCGCTTCATCATCCGGCTACGGTCCGACATACGACCAGAGGATAAAACCTGAAGTGGTTGCGCGCGGAGTGTCGGATTATTACGCGAATTATTCGACCGGATCGTATAGTACAGGATCCGGGACATCTTTCGCGACACCGCTCGTTGCGGGCGTGTCCTGCCTGCTCCTGTCCGCTCATCCCGAGTGGACGAACATGGATGTGCGTGAAGCTTTAATGATGACCGCGGACAGAGCGTCGGATCCGGACAGCACGAGGTACGGCTGGGGGCTCGTCGACGCACTCTCCGCCGTGAACTATGTTCATTTGGCGGACCCTCAGAACGTTTCGACTACGGTATCCGGCACTACATTAACGGTTTCGTGGGACACCGTTACGAACGCAAGGTCATATCTGGTCTATCACTCCGATCTCCCGTACGAAGGATTCACTTATCTCGGAACGACGAACCAAAATAATTATGATATTTCCGTAACTTCCGCGACTAAGAAATTCTACTATGTAAAAGCTTCCAATCAGGAAATGAAGAAATAGCCTATTTGATCAGAAGCATTTTCTTTACGATGCTTTTACCT
>QKDR01000052.1 GCA_003252515.1 Candidatus Delongbacteria bacterium
CTATTCTGGTTATCTCTCTTCTCCAGAATTTTCTGAACGTTCTGATAATAGATATATTGGCCATAATCGTTTTTTCCCGGACGATGGACGATGTATGTAAGTTAATTGTTTTTCAGTGTTAATGCAAAACAATAAAACAAAAAAAGGAGGCTTAAAAACCGCCTCCTTTTCAAGTATGAAGAATATCCGACTATTTTTTAGCTGCTTTTTTCTTCCCGAGCTTATGTTTCTTTACGAATCCGTCAAGTATCTCTTCAAGGGTAGGTTTGCCGATTTCCTGAAGTTCATATCCGACTTTAACGCAAGGTTTGTTTATTTTAACAAAGCGCTGGAGATCGATCGGTGTAGCGATAACAACTGCGTCGCAGGGAGTCTTGGCGATGGTTTTTTCAAGATCTTTAACCTGTTTGTCCCCGTAACCCATTGCCGGAAGTAAAGTTCCGATGTTGGGATAGTTCTTGAAAGTTGTTGTAATCTCACCGACTGTATACGGTCTCGGATCGACCAGTTCGCCTGCGCCGTATTTCATTGCGGCAACAGTTCCTGCGCCAATTTTCATCTCGCCGTGAGTCAGAGTAGGACCGTCTTCAATAACAAGAACTTTTTTTCCTTTTATTAGCTCCGGTTTATCAACAGTAAGGATCGAAGCAGCGTCAACTATAGTAGCCTTAGGATTGATCTTGGCGAGGTTTTCCCTTACTTTGTTTATGTTTTCAAGAGAAGCCGAGTCGATTTTATTGATTACGATAACGTCCGCCATTCTGGCAACGACTTCTCCGGGATAGTAGCTTACTTCAGCACCCGGACGCAAAGGATCGGCAACACCGATAAACAGGTCGGGAGTATAGAACGGGAAGTCGTTATTTCCGCCGTCCCAGAGTACTACATCGCATCCGTCAGGATCTTTTTCTGCCGCACGAAGGATCTTTTCATAGTCGACACCTGCGTATATAACGTTTCTTTTCGTAACAACATGCGGTTCATATTCTTCCATTTCTTCTATAGTGCAGTTATGCTTTTTGAGATCTGCTACGGTAGCGAATCTCTGGCATACCTGTTTGTTCATATCCTGATCGTATGGCATCGGATGACGGACTGCAACCACCCTTAAACCCATTCCTGTCAGAACTTCGATGATCTTTCTTGAAGTCTGGGATTTACCGCATCCGGTTCTTGTAGCTCCGACCGCGATAACGGGTTTTGTCGATTTCAGCATTGTGTCGTTCGGTCCCATAAGAACAAAGTTCGCACCGGCTGCATTTACGATAGCACTTATACTCATTACATATTCATAAGGTTTGTCGCTGTACGCGAAAACACATTCATCAACTTTTAATTTTTTGATCAGTTCGGGAAGTTTGTGCTCAGGATATATCTGGATTCCTTTAGGATACAGATCTTTACCGGCAAGTTCCTTGGGATAGATCCTCGTGTCAATACCCGGGATCTGTTCTGCTGTAAAGGCAACTACATTATAGTTCTTATTGCCTCTGAAGTAGGTGTTGAAATTGTGGAAGTCTCTTCCGGCCGCACCGATGATGATAACATTCCTTTTTGCCATTTTTTTCTCCTTTTATTTACAACTGTCATTTATTATTGTATTTGGAACGCAAACTATTTCAAGCGAACCAAAATATAAGGGTTTAAATTTTAAATGCAAGGTATTTTTTTACGCTTAAAAAATGTAATATTGACATTAGAGGAACGATATGCTAAATTTATATGTTAAGATTGGAGGGGAATTTGCCTAAAACAATAGCACTGATTACTGCGGGCGGATCGGGACAGAGAATGGGGTCCGACACAAAAAAACAGTACATCGAGATAAGGAATAAACCTATACTTGCCCACACCTTACACAGGTTCCAGATCACTGAACAGATCGATGAAATCGCTTTAACGGTACCTGAGGAAGATATTGATTTAGTCAGGCATAATATCACCGAAAGGTATAATTTTACAAAACTTGAATACATTATTCCAGGAGGAACCACAAGACAGGATTCAGTATCCGGAGCTCTGGAAAAGATCTGCGGGGGCGAAAATGACATAATTCTGATCCACGATGCCGTAAGACCGTTCATTTCTCACGAAATTATTATCGAGTGTATAAATTCTCTTAACCATGCGGACGGCTCGATCGTGGGTATAAAACCTGTAAATACAATCAAACATATTTCGGGAGGGTCTGTAGGTTCAACTCTGGATAGAAATGATCTTATATCTGTTCAGACACCTCAGACTTTCAGGTTTGGACTGATAAAAAGGTGCCATGATACCGCAAAAGAAAACAAATTCTATGCTACTGACGATTCGGCACTTCTTGAGAAATTCGGAGAGATCATACTTGGCAGACCTCCGATCATAAGTATAGTTCAGGGAAATTCGTTCAACATAAAGATCACCGACAGGAACGATCTTGTAATCGCATCGGCTATTATGGACTCTTTATCTATATAGGTTTATTATTTCGTCCTGCCATTGACTGTAGGGCTTATACCATTTAGCGGAATTATTCAGACTGTCGATGTAATCTATATCGGCTTCATCAGTGCTTACCCAAACTAGAGTGTCAGGATACAGTATAGGATCAAAGGCTGTTAAGCTTGTGCTGTCTGCAGGCATTAAAAGGTTGACCGAATAAAGAAGCGAATCCTGATACCTGAAGTATATCCTGCTGCCTATCCTTTTCACTGCCGTAAGGTTCGAATCCTTTCCGAATGTGTAATAATATATCCAGGGATTCAGATCCCCGGATCTGTAGTATAATGCATTTGCTGTAAAAATAGTATCCTGAATAAAAACCGAATTCCTTGAAAGTGCTGCATAATAGTTCACTTTTACGAGTACCGCACTGGTATCGAGATAGAATCTCTGATACTGACTGTTCTTCGAAAAATCGATCCTGATATAATCGTCATCAAGTTCAGGCGTGCAGGACATGAGTATTAAAAAAGTCAGAACCGCCGTTAAATATATTTTGAGTTTCATCTGTACCTCCCGATCAGATTATTTCCGTCAGTTTATCGAATATAGC
>QKDR01000111.1 GCA_003252515.1 Candidatus Delongbacteria bacterium
ATAAAGGGTTCTTCTCTAAAATAATATTTTTCTTCGCTGAATTTCTTGATATCGTATAATTCCATAATTACTCCGTAAATTTTGTATGGTATTTAACTTAAAACATGTATTTTATCAAGGATTATTTTATTATGAATATAAATAAAAAAGGGCGGTTAATAACCACCCTTTAAAAATGTTATCAAAGTGATATTACACAATACCCTGATCCATCATAGAGTCCGCAACTTTTATGAATCCCGCGATGTTGGCGCCGGCCATATAGTTGATGTATCCGTCTTTTTCAGGAGCGTATTTCTGAGCAGCTGCTTTTGAATTGTCGTGAATATCTTTCATGATCCTCTGGAGATGCTTGTCAACTTCTTCTCTTGTCCATGACAGTCTGAGAGAGTTCTGGCTCATCTCGAGGCCGGAAGTCGCTACACCGCCTGCGTTAGCGGCTTTTGCAGGTCCGTAAAGAACTCTGTTCTTAATGAAAATATCCTGAGCTTCAGGAAGTGAAGGCATGTTAGCTCCCTCGGCGACAACTTTACATCCGAGTTTTACAAGAGCTTTTGCGTGGCTTCCGTCGATCTCGTTCTGGGTTGCTGAAGGAAGTGCGATATCAACTTTGATCTTTTCGTCTCTGATAACATCCCAGACACTTTTGCCTTCGTAATATTTTACTTTAGGTCCTTTGAATTTAACCGCGTATTCTTTTACTCTTCCTCTCTTGACGTTCTTCAGTTCCATCAGGTAATCCCATTTTTTACCTTTGATGCCGTCCATGTCAATGATAGTACCTGCAGAGTCGGAGATGGAGATACATTTTCCGCCGAGTTCATTTGCTTTTTCGATAGCGTACTGGCAAACGTTTCCTGAACCGCTGACAGCAACTACTTTACCTTTAAACGAATCTTTTTTCTCAGCCATCATGTTAGCTGCGAAATATACTTCGCCGTATCCGGTGGCTTCAGGTCTGATCAGCGATCCGCCCCAGTTCCTTCCTTTTCCGGTAAGAACGCCTGTAAATTCGTTTCTCAGTCTTTTATACTGACCGAACATAAAACCGATCTCTCTTCCGCCTACACCGATATCACCTGCAGGAACGTCTGTGTCCGGACCGATATGCCTGAAAAGTTCGCTCATAAAGCTCTGGCAGAAATGCATAACTTCATTGTCGGACTTACCTTTAGGATCAAAATCGGAACCGCCTTTTCCTCCGCCCATCGGGAGAGTTGTAAGACTGTTTTTGAAAACCTGCTCGAAACCTAAGAATTTAAGGATGCTTAAGTTAACGCTGGGATGGAATCTTAATCCACCTTTATAAGGCCCTATCGCGCTGTTAAACTCGACGCGGAAACCTCTGTTAACCTGAACTTTGCCTTTGTCGTCAACCCAGGGTACTCTGAACTGGATCAGTCTTTCAGGCTCGATCATTCTTTCAACGATCTTCGCTTCAACGTATTCGGGGTGTTTTTCGAGAACCGGAATGATTGTCTCGATGACTTCCTGGGCAGCTTGAATGAATTCAGGCTGGTTCGGATCCTTAGACATTAAGATATCCATGTACTTCTTTGCTAATTTTGACATGTGTTTCCCTCCGTTTAGTTTTTTTCCGTTAAAGGTTGTCCTTTTTTCAAAATTTAATATAAATTCATACGTTTTTTTTGTCAATAATTATTTAAGGCTATTTTTAATTGTCTATTATAATGTTTTCTATAAAAAAGTGATAAAAAAAGCGGTTTTTTCTATAAAAAATCAGAAAAATTCCGGTTTTAATATCACTCCGTGTCCATTTTTGCCGTCAGTTTTTACGATTACCGGTGATTTTGATGAGATATGACGGACAAAATCATCCTCGAATTCAGGCGTGATCCGTGCGAGAAAGTCAAGGTCGTAGAAACCGTCTTTCAAAAAAGGGTTGATAGTGAAGTAAAATATCCCGAAAGTTGTAATATTGTGGAAAAAATGTGAACCCTGGCTTTGCTGGACGACGAAATCTTTCTGTCCGGCCTCGACTATAACTCCCGCCTGTGACACATCTTCCCAGCGGACAGGGATACCCAGCCACGGATCTGAGGTTCCCCACCGTCCCGGCCCGATCAGAATATAGTTTTTGTTTTCCTCAATGAATTTTTTATTCAGTTTTCGAACGGTGACTGCTATTTCTTCTGTTCTTGAAGCGTCGAATCTTTCGGGCACAATATAAACAATGTCATGAATGTCCTCTATAACCCCGTTCCCGAGAGAAGAAAAAGATTTGACAATAGCCTTACTGTTATCGACACCCGAGATATTGATGTCTTTCGATTCGAACCCCGAGACGATCGGTCTTGCCTGGAGGAGGTCGAATGAATGAAGCTGGTTGAAAGGGTCGATATTTACGGCGAACTCTATTTCGACCGGATTGCTCATACTGGTCTCGAGCGTTTCGAGAAGATCGGTCAGGATCCTGCTCAGAGGGAAGGTCTCTCTTTTCAGAATATTCGAGAATGAGACGATCTTAGGACCCTGAAAATCGCTCGTATCTCTGATAATGTTGCTGCCGTGATCGTATGTGGATACTATATTGTCGAAAGCCCCTTCCTTAAATCCGTCATAGATATCCCTCTTGAGGAGGTTTCCGCCTTCGTCGACCTCAGGTCTGAATGTCATTGATCTCAAGTTCAGCGCATAGAATTGTTTTTGTGTGAATTTTAAAGCGTATTCAGTCGACGAAAGCTGGATCACATTATTCGGAAAGGAAGGTGAGAACCTGAGGGACACTTCGCTGTCGACGATCGTTTTTCCAAGGCCCGCGGCGATGTTAGCGATACTGATATTGTGCTTTTCATATCCTATCGGATAGTCGTTTATTGATCTGGCGACTCCTGAGAATGTCGGATAATAACTGTTGGCGTGCCTGCTTCCTGATATCTTCTGGATTATGACCGCCATTCTTTCTTCTTCGATAACATTCTTTGTGGCTTTCAGGTACTTCTTGGCTCCTTCATGGAAAGTCGAGGCGTAAACACATTTGACGGCGTCGGAAAGGTCTTTCAGGCGTTTAGTAATGTCTCTTGAATTGTTCGGTATCATATATGTTGCGTAAATTCCCGCGAAAGGCTGATAATATGAATCCTCCAGAAGGCTGGATGATCTAACGGCGAGCGGATATGTGTTACTCTCAAGGAATTTAGTCAGTTTTTCCGTGACGAATGCGGGTAACTCGCATGCAAGGAATTTTCTGAGTATTTTTGTGCTGTCGGAATCTGTATATGCGATATCATAAAGAGAATTGTCCATCATGAACTCTGTAAAGATATCAGTGGCAAGTACTACTGTCTGCGGGATTGAGATCACTACACCGTAATAAGAATAATTTTTCCTTTTACGCTTGAGCACATTATCCATAAAAGCCAGACCTCTTGCTTTACCGCCGATCGACCCCTGACCTATTCTCGCGAAGCCCGAAAGTTCGTCAAAGCTGTTCCTGTTGAACTGTGCGATAATGCCTGTTCCGCTGTTTTTTCTGTAACTCCTTATAACCTCTATGAGATATGATCTCATTTCATCTATATCCGAGAAATCCCGCGTCTTTTTAGGCTTGAAAATATGCGCGAGCTGGAAAAGAGTCCTTGCCCGGAGCCATTTTGAGAAATGATTTTTTTCGGCATGATAAACGAGGGATTCATCTGGAATATCTCTGAGAGCGTGGTGAAGATCTCTCAGATTCGATGCCGTTCTGATGATCTTGCCGGTTTTTGTGTTAATGAATTTAAATTCACCGAAACCGAAATTCTCCTTTATATAATCACCGATCCTGTTCAGCAGGGTTTCCGACTGTTTATTTATAAATCCGGCGTTATATTTCTCGACTTTTTTTCTGTTTGATTCCACCGAAGACTGGACCAGCAGCGGCATGTCAGGATCTGATTTTCTTATGTATTTACAGAGTTCAATTCCGGCTTTTTTATCATGAACGCCTTTTCTAAGATATTCGACATCGGTAATTATACCGAGAGCGTTCTTTTTATACTTTTTATAGAATGATACAGCCTGTTCAAAGTCAGTGGCCAGAAGAATTTTGGGTCTGCCTCTCATTCTCAGGTTCTTCTGGTGATCGTTCATATCCTCGCTCATTACATGAAGCGTCTGCTCGAAGATCGTTTCGTACAGTACAGGGAGATAGCTGGAATAGTATCTTATCGAGTCTTCCACAAGGATTATCACCTGAACTCCCGCGGAAGATATGTCGTCATCGACGTTAAGCTTGTCTTCGATAAGTTTTATTATCGCCACGAGAATACCGGTATCACCGAGCCACGAGAATATATAATCAGAGGATGAGTGACTGACGTCGATATCGCTCAGGGTCATGATCTTTCTTGAGAAAGGAGTCAGCACGACCATCGGTTTTTCCGGATATTTCTTTTTTAGACCGGCATTTATTTCAAAGGCGTTCCATGTACCGCTGTTGTGAAGAGTGATTATAAGGTCAAAGTCCTTTTTCTTCATTAATGCGAGAGCTGATTCATAGGACGATACCCGGTTGAAATGGGGCGGGAAGCGCAGATGCAGAGACGAATACTCGCTGAAAACTCTCTCTTCTATCCTTCCGTCCTCCTCAAGCATAAATGCATCGTATTCATTGCAGATGAGAAGTATTTCCGAGATCCTCTTGGACATAAGTTTCTCAAACGGTTCTTCTATAAAATGATATTTGTTCTCGTTATATTCACCGTTGTTTTCAATACTCATTTTATTCTCCGTAATAACTGGTTTTACCGACAGGAAGACATTTCTCACTGTCTTTTCAGCGGAAGAGGCCTGGCCGCGTCCGTCAGAGCTCCTATCTTAAGAGCGAAGGATGTTTTTTTCTTAATGTCTTCATCAGTGATAAAATGAACATCAAGTATCTTTTCCGTTTTATGACCGGTGTTGAAGTAATTAACTCTGGAAAGACATCTGTCCCAGCCTTCCAGCCAGCTTTTCAGGTCATGTTTCTGTTCTTCAGTTCCGTTCATATGGATAAGAATATCAATATCGCTCATCGGACCGGCGGTCGCGTTCTTAACGCTGCCGAAGATGTAGAAGCCTTTCACACCAAATCTTTCCTGATCCAGAGAGAGCGCTATCTCCTGCGCATAATTCAGCCTCCATTTCCAGTGTAAGTCAGTTTTGGCTTTTTTGAACTCGGGAGCCGATACTTTTCTTTTTAAGGATACTCTTCCTGCAGGCTCACTCAGAACCGCGAACGCTTTCTGTTCATCCCCGTTCATATAAATATGCATGTTCTTCCCTGCGGATACTTCAGCTACGTCGATCACCTTGACGGCATTGCTCAGATAAGCCATGTCGGGAAGAATGTCTGCAAGATGGTTCTTTGATGAACCGAAGAACCTGCTGTTGAAAACGGATCTGCCGTCCTCGGGATAAAGAGGCAGATATTTGATATCCGCTTCGACAAGGTCCTGAAAAAAATGGGTGCCGAATGACAGTTCAGGTACATATTCATCTTTTTTCATGGCTATCTCGATAAGAGCGGCAGTGTTATTGATATCGGAGTACGTTACGCTTACTCCGAGTTTAATGTCACCTCTGCTGCCCCATCTTCCGGGCCCGAGAAGAATGAACTGTCTTTTGGGGAGTATTTTATTAAGCCTTCCGATAATTCTTCCCGCATTCACGAGATCATCATAAGAAGAGATCGCTGAATAAGCGGCCGGGTCAACATATACAATATGAGTAATGTCCGGAACATATCCGTTCGGAATATGTTTCTGCGAAGTGAAGATTATATCCTTTTTCGGGATGTTGAGCGGAGGGTCGGCAGGCAGGTTTTCTTCCGGGGAGCTTTGAGGACGGCACTGCAGTATGTAAATATCATTTCCGTCATGCGCGAATTCCAGGTCTATCGGGGTTCCGTATTTTTCTCTGAATATCTCCATCAGCTTCCTGATATCCTGGATAACGGAAGTTTTAGTGATAAGTCCGTCGAAAGTGACTATGTGAAACTTATCGGAATAATCGTGCCCGATCTTCTTCGGTGTTCTCAGATATTTATCGTCGACCTCTGACAGTATATGCTGCAGGAAAGGATATTCATTTCCATATTTTTCGTATATTTCGGAAAACTGAACTGTTTCGAACTGATCCGTCTCAAGATTTATCACGTCAAGGCTTTTCGGGGAATATCTTATCTTTTCTTCAACAGTCGAGTTGACGCGGATATCAGGTTTACCGGGCGATATCAGCATGGGATAGTCGTCAGATATTCTGTCGACGGCTCTGGTGCCAAGACCAGGAACTATCCTCATCAGTCCGTCGTCCCTTTCTATTCTGGGAGACCATCTGTATTCGTTCATCCCGAAAGCGACACCTGAGAAAGAGGGCAGATAATAATGTCCTATCCTGTTCCCGACGACCTGCTGGATAATTATTCCCATTTCCTCAAGGTAATCCAAAAGCGAATGTTCCTCCCTGTATTCTATAGGGTCAGGCCCGAATGTCGAGGCGTAAATTTCCGTTATCGCTTCCGTCAGCTGCTGCAGGCGTTTTTCTTTTGTACCCTTGTTAGTGATGAAAAGACTCTTGTATTTTCCCGCGAAGCTCGTTCCGAACCGGTCTTCCAGAAGACTTGAGCTTCGAACTATCAGCGGGTCGCTACCCAGATCGTCCAGGGCAAGAGAAAGTCCTTTGATCATTTCAGGCGGCATTGCCGAATTCTTGAACACCTGTATAACATACGGATACTCGTGCCTTACCTGGCTGATGTCCTTGTATTTCTGCTCGACAATATCCTGAAGGCCGTTGTAGTTCATGAATTCAAGAATGCCGTCCGATGTTATATACCACGATTTGGGAAATTTGATCTTTGATTTAATTTCTCCGTCTTCAACCGAATTCTTAAGTATATGCTGCGCGAGGAACAGTCCGCTGCCCTTACCTCCGATCTTTCCGTGGCTTTTCTGGGGATGTATAATCGTTTTCATCAGAGAATTGAAATCATCAACTCTTACATGTTCTTTGGCTATACCTATGAATGAAGGCTGATCGGTAAGTACCCTTCTGGTCAGAGCGACCCTGAAACTCTTCGCTCTGGGCCTGGACAGCTCAAGCCCCTGACCTGAAAGGTGGTGGTACCTTTCGATCGCGTTGGATATTTCCGACAGGGAAGAGCTCATGTTCTCAAGTATATTTACCATGAATCCCGAACGGTCTTCCTTTATCCATTTCTGAATGCTCTCAAGAATATCCTCTTCGCTGATATGCCTTGAAGCTATATCGAAAACATGCGTGCTTTTATTCAGAACATCGTTCGTCTCGACGACCGATGTCGGAAAATTGCTTTCACGGAACAGTTCTGTCTTTTTCTTGAAAGAAGGGTTAAACTCGTCGAGGAATTTCTCGGCTTCATTTATTCCGCTCAGGCACAGATAGTTCAGCATCTTCTGCGCGATGTTAACCAGAAGTCTGGGGTCTGTCCTTTTCAGCAGATCAAGAATTACCCACCACTCGCTTTTTTTCTCTTTTATTTTAAGCTGCCCTTCCTCAAAGACCGTTTTAAGCTGTTTATGAAGGATATGCATGGCGAACTGATCAGCAATAGAATCGAGGAGCTTTCTTTCTTCTTTTAGGAACGGTCCTTCGTCCTCATCAGGCCTTTCCTCAGTATAATAGACCTTAATCTGACCTGTTGTTTCTCCTCTGATCATTATCTGTGATGAAATGCACCACTTAGTCTCGGAAAATTTCTGATCTGTGTATTCTTTACCGGATAATAATATCTTTGATCTGCAGACATCCGGATACTGGAAGCCGGGCGGCAGAGTGTTTACGATCTTCTGACATATATCGTCGGTAGAAAGCGACTGGTTGTTTAATATTTCCTGAACCTGATAAATACATTTTATTTCTTTCGCCCTTTCTCTAAGGTCTTTTATAAGCTTTCCTAAAGATTCCTTATTCTCCATATAGAACCGGACCTCTTATTTTATTATGCCTCTGCCTGTTCTACCGTCGACTTTAACGGTAAGCGGTGTATCCGATACAGCCCATACGACATTCCCGCTCTCGGAAACTATTTTAAACTTATTCAGTTCCTTCCAGTTTATCTCATGCTCATAATAACAGGGTACCGAAAGATAGTTCACGCCGAAACTTGTCATGTTATGGAAGAAATGAGATCCCTGACTGAGTTCTATGTTCATGTTAGGCAGACCCGCCTCTACAATGGTGTGAACATTGGATATCTGGCCCCAGTTGACCGGTATACCGAGCCAGTGGTCGGAGCTTCCCCACCTTCCGAATCCGATAAGAACGTATTTTCTGTTCTTTTCAGTCAGAAGCTCATTGAACCTTTCGATCTCGGCAGCTATTTCCTTAGTGTTCTTCGCATCGAAAGTATCAGGTTTTACATAAATGATGTCTGTAATGATACTGCCGCATCCGTTACCGAGAGCGTATTCCGTCGAAACGATATTCGATCCGTTCTCAAGCTCATCATCCCAGATCTCTACCTTCTCGTCCGATACGACCATCGGCCTGACCTGCAGGAACCCGAACCTGCCTGTCGCATCGTAGCCTTCACCATTAATAGTCACGGCGAACTCGATCTCAACAGGTGTCTCGAACTTTTCCGCGCATACTTTGAGGAATTCTTTTATCACGCCGTTCAGCGGCAGCAGTTCGAGTTTTAGCAGAGGCGCGAAGTCCGCGATCCTCGGACCGTCCGATCCTATGCCCGGTGTTATTCTGCCTGATTCGCTGACGGTCGAAGCGCTGAAATATAAAGCTGAATCTTTCTCTGCAGAATTAATATGGTCCTGCTTCATGAACTCGGTCTCGTTTATCGGGTCGTATTCTTCCGGCTCTCTCATGCTTATATGCCAGAACTCAGTCTGAGTGTTCTTCAGTATCTCGCTGACGGAACCGAACGGCGGAGACTGAGCCGGGTCTTCCGGGGAATAAGTCCATGACAACCCGCCGTCAACGATGGTCTTACCGAGCCCTACAGCCAGATCTACAACGCCGTCTTCAGGTTTTGATCTGCCCATAGGATAGAAGTTGTAGGATCTCGCAACTCCGGAAATGTCGGGATAGAACCTGTCGCCGTGTTTTCTTCCGATGACCTCCTGTATGATAACGGCCATTTTTTCTTCCCTGATATCGTGTTTTGTGGCTTTGAGATAATCTTTTGGCGCTTTGAAGAATACCGAGGCATATACCAGCTTGACGGCCTCGTAAAGTTTTCTGCACCTGATATCTATATCGTGCTGATTGTTCGGAAGCATTTTTGTGGCGTATATCCCTGCGAAAGGCTCGAATTTAGCGTCTTCAAGCAGGCTGGAAGATCTCACAGCGAGAGGGTTCACGGCTTTGGAAATAAGTTCGCGCAGTTCTTTCAGAATACTAAAAGGAAGGTCAGCTTTCTGAAATTCATGGGCGATCCTGCTGTCCTCAGCGTCACTGAGCGCTATGGCGTAGAGTCCGTTCATTTCCATGAATTCATCAAAAACATCTGTTCTGATCACGGTAAAAGAAGGTATGTCCAAAGTGAAATCCGTAAAGCGGCCTTTACTGCGAATATCCTTCACTATCTCTTCGGCAGTTATGAGGCTGTTCGCTTTTCCGCCTGCTTCCCCCTGACCGATAAACTGTACTCCTGATATAACTGAGTTATCGCCGCCCAGCGAACTTAGAAAATCAAAATCTGCCATTTTCTATACCCATCCTCTTTCTCTGCAGGCCGTTGCCACTCTGTCCACCGAGATTATATAAGCTGCATCCCGCATGTCGAATTTATTTTTTTGTGAAAATTCGCTTACGGAAATATATGCGGAAGTTATTTTCTGGTCGAGCTTGCCGAACACTTCGTTCCTGTCCCAGTAATAGTTGGCGTTGCTCTGGACCTGCTCGAAATATGAGCAGATCACACCGCCTGAATTGGCCAGCAGATCAGGTATAAGTTTAATATTCCTGCGGTTCAGTTCAGGCTCAACTGACGGATTCGTCGGGTTATTGGCGCCTTCTGCGATTATTTTGACACCTGGCGAAATCAGCCCGATATTTTCAGACGTTATCTGATTTTCAATGGCGGCCGGAACAAGGATGTCCACATCTTTTCTTACCCATTCTCCGCCTTCTTTAACGGTGTAGCCCAGATCCTTAGCCTTGGTTTTGTCTATTCCTCCGAACGGATCGGTGATCTTTTTAAGTTCCGCCAGATCGATACCGTCATCTTTGCAGTATGATATCTCTTTCATTTCTTTCTGATCCCAGCTTGATACGCATAGTACCTTACCGCCCATTTTATTGTAAAGTTCAATAGCGTGTCTGGCGACATTACCAAATCCCTGAAATGAAGCTGTTGTTCCCGCAGGTTTTATATTAAGTTCTTTTAACGCTTCTCTGACGCACAGCATAACACCATATCCTGTTGATTCTACCCTTCCGAGTGATCCGCCCATCCCGACAGGTTTGCCGGTAATGAACCCGGGGTTCCGGTGTCCCGTGATAGTTTCATACTCGTCGAGCATCCAGAGCATATGCTGCGCGTTCGTCATCAGTTCCGGAGCCGGGATATCTATATTAGCGCCGATATTCTTAAAGTTCTGTCTTACCCATCCGCGGCAGATCTGCTCCTGCTCGTTAAGGGACAGATCATGCGGATCGCATATCACCCCTCCCTTTCCTCCTCCGAGCGGAATGTCGGCCACGGCGGTCTTCCATGTCATCAGCATAGACAGGGCTCTTACAGTATCAACGGTTTCGTGAGGATGGAACCTGATCCCTCCTTTAGCAGGACCTCTTGCGTCATTATGCATGATCCTGAAACCCTTGAATATTCTCCTGCCGCCGTTGTCCATTCTTACCGGAATGCTGAAATGGAATTCTTTCATAGGTGTTCTCAGCAGGTCGCGGGCAGCATCGTCAAGTTCAAGAATGACAGCCGCCTTGTCGAACTGTTCCTGGGCTGTCTTATAGGGGTTATATGCGTTTCCCAAAATGATCTCTCCTTTTAAACTGGACCTTTAAAATAGTATGTTAATACAATTATAACAGTTGTCAAAACAAAATTTTTATGTAAATAATTATCTCTTTTTTTATGTGTCATTTTAAAGTAGATTTATGTATTTTACCGTCGGAAGTCAATAATTATCAGGAGACAGTTTACAGTGAAATATATAATTTTATTTTTTATGTGCCTGAATTTATATTCACAGACAATAGATTATACAATAAAATTCGTTTATCTTAAACCGGACAGAGAACTTCTGTTAAAGCTGAACACTTTTTCCTCGTCACTTGAGAAACTGCTTGACAGCTACAACTGGAAATTCCCTCACAATGATTTTGAGAAGATCGATACAAATATCAGTATCAATATAGAAAAATCAGTGTCTGGCAAGG
>QKDR01000078.1 GCA_003252515.1 Candidatus Delongbacteria bacterium
TCAGCGAGACAATTATTATAAGAAATATGAAAGACCAGATGATCCTGTGACCGATTATCTGAACAGCCGGTACATGATGAAGCAGCTTCCAGTAGACCGGGAACAGTCCCCAGAGGACATAAGCACCAATACCTGAAAGTACACCTTTGTTCATTGAGAGTCCCTCTCCGGTTTATGAGAGGACAATTTATCGAATAAAATTGATACGGTCAATAAAAATAAACGGGGGAAGACGTCCCTGTATATGCCGCCGGATAATTATAATGTATATTTTAATTTACAGACAGCGGATCTGTAGATAATCGTACCGTCGTCGGCATCGTTCTCGCTCTCGTATTCGTACCCTATGCTGCCGGAAAGATCTTTCAGTATCTTACAGTGTATCTCTGTCCTGAATCGCCATGAGCTCTCGGATTTGTCATAACGTTTTACGTCAAGCTCATTGTCCGTCGAATAGACCGTTTCCGAACATTCATATCCCAAATATATTCCGATCTTTTTCGTTATTCTGACCGTTGATCCTATTTCGAAGATATGCTTTTCCGATGATCTGTCTATAACGGTGAATAAAGGAGCGCTGGCGCGCAGTTCATAGTCACCGTTCACGTCCAGAAAACCCGCCGTCTCGTCAAAAAGAACTAATTCCTCCTTACCGGGAGAATTAATGTTCTCATAATTATAACACGTTTCCAGTTCGACGAACGAATTCAGACCGACATCCAGCGACAGCCCCGCTAGAAAAACATTCCTGTCGCGGTTATCGAAAATATCGTTATATCTCCTGAAACTTCCTCCGATCAAGGGTTTAAACGTAAATTCCGACAGAAAGCCTTTGTTCTTTTTCCCGATCAGGTCATGACCGTATTCCAGCTGAACCTCGTATTCATCATAAAATGCGGAAGAATAGATCCTTTCGGCGGAACTTATATTGGACTCGGTCACATCCTCCGCGCCCGAGAGATAATTTTTTTTGAAATATCCGTATGTAATATCTCCCCTGACCGTCAGCTCCCCTGCTTTACCGACGGAATGGCCTGCCCTGATATCAAACTCGGGATACGATTTTTTATCGTTCTCAAGATAATAATTGAAGCCGGCGCCTGAGCTCAACCTGATATCTCCACCGAACGGACTTTCCGTTTCGTACCTGATCCCTATCTCCGGTGTTAATATAAAGTCAGTAAGCGAATTCATATCGTCGAACCTTCCGTTCGTTTCGTCGGCCGGATCGTTCCCGTCATATGTCGACATCTGCGATCCCGACAGCCCGAATATATTGTCGTTGTATTCCGAAGAAGCTTCAAAGTAAACTCCGAATGACTGCCGGTCCGTGCCTTCAGCTTTAACGGGAATGACGGAGATCAGATAAATCACTAACGTAAAGATCATTGCCAGTACGTTATACCGGCCGATATTATTTTCCGCCATTTTTTCCCCCGTCCGGATATTCATACATAACTTTGAGCTTTGCAGTATCGTTCAGGAAATTGACGCTCTGGATCTCCGCCCTGTTAACTTTAAATCCGGTACGCTCATTCAGATCGGCGATCAGTTTATCATAATTCTCAGGTTTGATAAGATCGATCTTCTCATAAGTAATGATCTTTATATATTCTTTTTTGCTGAACATATTGTTCTCTACCACATAAACGGCCGTGACAATAATAATATTCGCCGCCAGCAGTTCCAGATAACTTATCGAGTCATTTGACAGAGCGTTAAGCACACCCAGTATTATAACTATGAACATGTAGGTCATTTCCCTGATGGGTATCTGTTCCGTCCTGTACCTTATAATGGAGAACACCGCGAAAAGACCGAATGCAAAGCCGATCTTAAGTTTTATACTTGCCATAAGGAAACAGATCAAAAAGATACAGACGTTTATCAGAAAATTGCTGAATACGTAATCCCTGTCCCTGTAGGCGGGATAAAATATCAGCCTTACAACTATGAAGGCGAATATCAGATCTATTGCGAATTTAACCAGCAGAGATCCGAATCCCTGAAAATCTATCAGCCGACTGCCGAACAATGTGATCTTTTCAATTTGCTCGAAGTTCATTTTGACTCCTTTTATTTGATATCATATTTACTTAACTCGGTCAACCGCATCTTAAACCGGTTGTATTTAATGTTCTTATCCGTCAGTACCATACCCATACAGTACTTGCTGAATCTCGCCGGTCTGATATTTCTGTTCCTTAAGCAGTGTATCACGGCAGAATGTCTTGAAGGATTCTCCTGTTTTAATTCGGCGATAACAAGATCACCTATCTTTTTCACATTAGAGTTCCCGTCAGTGAATTCCAGATCCGTATCGATTGTCAGCCTTTCTTTGTTTACAAGATCTACAAGCGTGATCCTGTTAAAATTTATAAAAAGGCTCGGTCTTATCGCGTCTGTAAGACACACATCGTTTTTGTTCAGATGATTTTCCACGAATTCTCTCGAACGGCCGTCCAGTCTTCCGGAATATTTATTTCCTGATAATTTTAACCTTTCCTTGACCGTTATGCTCTTGTTGTTCTTCGATTTGATCTCCAGATAGCACTTTGCGGAATCGGTATACCTTCTGAATCTAACTTTCTGACGGTTCATCTTTTTATTATGGTGACAGAGATAGAATTGACGGTCGTCCGTATCATAATATACGTTCTCATAACGAAAAATCCTTTTCCCGCCGATCTCGAGGATCGAGTAATTCATCCTGAGTTCCTCCAGGACACCGGAAAGTTCATCCATGTGAAAAATGAATTTAGAATCATATCTTTTCATCAGACTGACATCGTCCAGCTCTTTCAGGGTCAGCGGATTGAAAATATTAAGATCACGTGACAAATACATTCTGATTTACTTAGTTATCTATTGTTTACTCAAATACTGTTCCACCGCCGCAGCCCGTTCAACGACATGTAGGTTAAGTTCGCTTACTGTCCTGTAGAAATCCGCTGTTGAATTTAAAAAAGTATATCCTTCGATCTCTGAAGTAGCATAAGGTTCAATTAAAGATGAATATTCTGAATACAAGGATTGCATTCTATTTATGCTGAATACCCCTTCAACAGTTTCACGGACGAAATTATTATATTGAGATCTGTAAACCGGATCCATATATAAGAACCCGATAACAGGCCACCGGAAAAAGTCCATACCGGAGAAATCCAGCGGTAAAGTCCCCCCGTTCTCCACATCCTGAAGAGCTTCGTTATTGTCCCACGGGATCCAGGTAAGTTCATTTGAGGCAGGATTATTGTAAAGAAAATAATTGTGAGTCATTTTTCCGTAAGTATCCCAGTTCTGAATAACGGTATTTACAGCCAGATATTTCAGGAATACATACGTATCAAAAACACTCTCCAGATTCTTCCTCCATAATGGAGGGTCTGTTATTCTGGTATCATTATGTAAAGCTGTCAGAAAATCCTGAATGTCTGAAAAATCAGATTCTTCTTCATTTGTCTTTTTCCCGTATTCGGTTTCGTTATAAGAACCGGCAGCGAAAGTTGCGGCCTCTTCTTCAGGTTTATACAGATTCCCGCAATTATCAGAGAACTGAGTATCAATAACTGTATCGTCTATCTCTTCACACATAGTATATAATCCGAAATAGACCGGACCTTCTCCGTGGTCTACAAAAACAGTGTAGAATGCCGTATGAGCTCCCGCCAGCCCGGCATCAAGAAATATATCACCTGCTACTTTCTCACGCAGCATCGACAGGTCTTTAAAATTATTTTTCAGGCTTAACTCTTTAAATCCGTAAAAACGCTGATCATTTATTTGGGGATAATCATCTTCATACTTGTCAAAATTGAGTTTAAAAGATAATTTTAAAATGCCGCCTGTCCAGCTCGATCTTAAGCTTGAATTACCTTTAAACCTTACTCCCACTTTATACCATTCAATTCCATTGTAAAATATCTCGGCAGGAACAAAGATCGGATCTTCAATAACCTTTGACGTAGGAGGAGGAGGTTCAATTCCTCCGGAACCGAACTCACCATACATCGAAGTCATATTATCAAGCATACTCTGCCAGTATTCTTCCATAATGACAATATCTATACGTTTAACGGTATTATCTTCAAAGACCTCATCAAAATTCGGATCGGCATCATTGCTGTGTGTATCAGTAGTCCAGTCTGATATTTCTAAATCACTGCTGCCGTCTTCAATACTGCAACCGCTATTAGAAATTATAACAATTCCGATCATTATTATGTAAATCGATTTTAAGATGATTTTAAATTTCAACATTCCGACACCATAACTTTATGTTTTCAAACGGCACATATGAGGGTAAACGATAAAATTCATAATTTTATTTTATAAATCTAATCTTTTTCTAATAAATTAAAATAATTTGTTATATTTTACGTTCACTTCATTAAATTGGGAGAAAGTTAATATGAAAAAAAATATTTTACCGGTTTTAATTCTGTTGATACTGAATTCCGTTATCTTCGGCCAGAGCTATACCATGAAGATCCATCTGAGCGGCGGACAGACAGAGACGATCCCCGTCAATGACATCGCAAAGATAGTTTTCAGCGACATCAACGGCATAGAGGAAGCTCCGTTGCCCGGAACCTTTCAGCTGATGCAGAACTATCCGAACCCTTTTAATCCCTCGACCACGATAGAATATCGGATCCCCGAGACGGGAAATGTAAAAATTACCGTATACGACATTAAAGGGAATATGATCAGAGAGCTCCTTAACGGAACACAATCCTCCGGATCACATCAGGTCAGCTGGGACGGAAAGAATTCTGACGGCAAGCAGGTTTCAAGCGGCATATATCTGTATAAAACGGAGTATAAAAACTCGACAGTCTCAAAATCAATGATGTTAATTAAATAACAGGGAACAGTAAAATGCGCAAAATACTTTCAGTTATATTTTTGATCTCGGCCATATCGTCTTATGTGTTCTCCCAGAATATGAGCATCATAAGGTCCGACGGCGGGATCAGTCAGTTCGGGATCGCTGATATTGACAGCGTGACTTTCGCTCTTACGGCTCCGGACGGTGATAAGAATAAAATGAAAATATATATGCAGTCCGAAATGCTGCAGCTTCTCGCGGGCGATATAAGCGATATTTATTACAGTGAGGAAGGCACGAACATCTCTTTCGTGACCGGAAGAGGTACGGACAAGTTCTCACTTTCCGAGATCGACAGCATCATTTTTGATACTTATCTTGATACGACCGTATATATCTCTTACGAAAGCGGTTCCGTTTCGGTCATCAATCCTTTAAAACTTCTGGGAGTATCGGTTGAAACATCCGGAGCCGATGTTACGGTCAGGTCCGAAGCAGGCATAGGCAACATAAACTATGTCCTGTCGGGAACGACCGGGGACGGATCTTTCAAGACATACTCGGATCTCAGACTGGAACTGCATCTCAATAACGTGCAGATCACCAATCCCGACGGGCCCGCCGTCAATATTCAGACCGGCAAAAAAATCACTGTCATCCTTGAAGACGGCACTCATAATATCCTGAGTGACGGCACTGTTTACGCCGCCGCTCCGGACGGTGAGGATCAGGACGCCGCTTTCTTCAGTGAAGGCCAGCTGTTCTTCGAAGGTACCGGAGATCTTGAAATTAACGGATCGGGAGAAAATGAGCACGGACTGAAAAGCGACGATTACATTGATATTTCACAGGGAAATATTACCGTGAACAGCGCGGTGAAAGACGCTGTTAATACGAACGACGGATTTTTCCTTAGCGGAGGCACTGTCAGCTTAACGTCGGACGGGGACGGTATTGATGCGGGTACAGGAGCGGTCGAAATAAGCGGCGGGAACCTTACCGTTCTGAACGAAAAAGATAATAAGGATGCCGTTAAAACAGACAGCACGGTGGTCATTACAGGCGGTGATATAGGTATTACCGTGAACGGCGATCAGTCAAAAGGAATAAATGCCGGTCAGAAAATAACGGTATCGAACGGTACTGTAAACATCATTACCTCGGGAGGAGCCAGTTTTGAAGTCTCAGGTTCCGGATACGACGTATCGTACTGCACTGCCCTGGACGCAACTGATGTTCTTGTCGAATCAGGGAGTATCACTATTACTACGACAGGCATTGCAGGAAAAGGTATTTCCTGCGACGGGACTTTTTCCATGAACTCTGGATATCTCAATATTACTTCCGGCGGAGGAGGCGGTACTTATACCAATGAGGACGGAGAACTGGATGCCTACAGGGGAACATGTATCATAGCGGACGGGAACATTGACATCAACGGAGGCGAGATCGTTCTTTCTAATTCCGGATCCGGAGGCAGAGGTATATCGACTGACGCGGATATAGGCATAGGAACGACCGGAGATCCCGTCATTTCTGTAACTACTACCGGAACCGCAATAAATCTCGGTGGAGGCGACTACGCTGAAGCCAAAGCGGTAAAGGCTGACGGAATGATAACGGTCGATAACGGCACTATTAAGGTTTCATCTGCGGATGACGGCATAAAAACAAAATCACAGACAATTATTAATGGCGGTACAGTTAATATCGTAAACTCAGTCGAAGGCCTGGAAGGTCCGGCAGTCACCATTAACGGCGGAGAAGTGAGAGTTAATGCCAGCGATGACGGGATCAATACAACTTACGGAGTGGACGGAGAAGCGAACGACGGCAGTATGCTGACAATTAATGGCGGTTATGTTTTTGTAAGCACGACCCGCGGCGACGGTCTCGACAGTAACGGGAACCTGACAATTAACGGCGGAACCGTTGTTGTCCACGGACCTCCGAGCGAACCGGAAGTCGCGGTCGACGTGAACGGCAGTTTTAAGGTCAACGGCGGTTTAATTGTAATGTCCGCGATGAATTCCAATATGACGGAGGGCCCGATATCTTCATCAACCCAAAAATCCGTTCTGTTCAGAAGTTATACAACTACGCGCGCCGGAACCCTCTTTCATATTCAGGACGCTTCCGGGAACGATCTGCTCACATTCGCTCCCGGGCGTGATTACTCGTCCATACTGTTCTCGTCGTCCGATCTGAGTATCGGCACATCATACAGTGTCTATACGGGAGGCAGCTGTACAGGAACTGTAACCGACGGGCTTTATACCGGAGGAACATATTCGGGCGGAACGCTAAAAACTACTTTCAATATGAACACGACGGCTCAGACAGTGTGGTATTAAATTTAAGGATTCGATATTATAGGTATTTATGACGGAAATATTTCGGCAATACTTTTCGTAAGCTCTTCGAAAGTGAAAGGTTTCTGAATAAATCCTTTAGCTCCCTGATCTATCAGGTTCTGAGCTTCTCCCGTAATACTGTATCCTGAAGACAGAAGCACTTTAACGTCGGGATTTATATCTCTCAGGGATCTGAAAGTATCGGCTCCGTTCATCTGCGGCATTACCATATCAAGAATTACGAGCTCAATATCCTTCCAGTTCTTCCTGTATAATTCCACTGCCTCGTTCCCGTCTTTACAGACTGAGACCGAATGGCCTTTCACTTCAAGCATTTCCCTTGCAATCATGCACACGATATCCTCATCGTCCACGATCAGAATATTCAATTTCCCGTCGAACGAAACAGATTCTGAGACATCTTCGCTGCCGGTCTCACTTGCCGATGTAGCCACAGGGAGATATACCTTAATAGTCGTACCTCTGCCTATCCTGCTGTAGACGTCGATAAGCCCTCTGTGATTTTTGACCGTACCGTAAACGGCTGCCAGCCCCATTCCTGTTCCTTTCCCCACTTCTTTAGTCGTAAAAAAAGGTTCGAATATCCTTTCCTGAATATCTTCCGTCATACCTGTTCCGGTATCGGTTACACTTATCTCAATATATTTTCCCGGTGTAATAAGGTCTGTCTTCATACTGCAGAATTCTCCGTCCAGATCCACCGTCTTTGTTTCGAAGATAAGCGAACCTCCTTTCGGCATAGCGTCCCTTGCGTTCAGTGCAAGATTGAGGATCGCGTTCTGGATCTGCGCCGGATCGCCGTTGACCAGCGAAGGATCTGCTTTGAATATCTGCTGAAGAACGATCCGTTTGTCAATGCTGTGCTGAAGCAGAGATATCACTTCCGTGATCGTACGGTGGACATCCACTTCGACAGACAGGTATTTGCCTTTTCGCGCGAAGGCCAGAAGCTGACGGGTCAGATCCGCGGAATGTCTTGCGGCCGTGAGGATATTGTCCACATAGTGCGAAAGCCTGTAGTTTCCCTGCAGCTCATACCGCAGCAGATCCGCGAAACCTATAATGCCTGTAAGCTGATTGTTGAAATCATGAGCGACACCTCCGGCCAGCTGCCCTATAGCCTGGAGTTTCTCGGACTGATGCAGACGGTTCTCGAGCATTCTCTTCTCTTCTTCCTGTTTCTTTCTGTCGGTGATATCGTAAAAACATACCTGGATCGCCTCTTTGCCCGTTCCTTCATCAATGAACAGGTAACTGTTGTGAATACCCCATTTGTCTTTACCTTTCAGGGTCTTTATACCGTATTCCATGCTGAAAACACTTTTTTTCTCCCTGATCTGCTGCCTGAGCCTTCCTTTAGGTCCCGTGTAAATGAACAGCGACCCGATATCCTGTCCGACAAGAGAGTCCGGACCTTTGTAGATCCCCTCGAGCTCAAAATAATCGAAAGTCTCCTGATCGGCCGAAAGTATGGTCCCGTCGAACAGGTAAGAGTAAAAACCGAGCTTAGCCAGCTTTATACCTTCCGCCATTCTTTTATCAATGTTCTTAGCCATTATACCAACTCCATATCCCTTCTACACCGGATCGAATCTTCTTTCAGGTTCCCACAATGAAGCCGTCTCCTCAACAGAGCTCCAGAAACCGACCGTAATTCCCGCCTGGTAAACCGCTCCCAGTACTGTCGCTTCACTCACCGCGGACCGTTCGACCGGAATATTCAGGTTATCCGCCTGAAGCTGACACAGATCATCACTTTTCGACATCCCGCCGTCTACCCTGAGGATCCCTACTTTACGGCCTGACAGTTTCTCCATGCGTCTTATAATCCCAGTCGCTTTTCCGACGGTTTCAGCGATCACTTCATCAGATCTGTGGTCTCCGTATATCTCGCAGAATCCTTCGAGCCCGTATATTCTGCCGCTCCGGCCGCCCCAGAGCACAGGAGAGAAAATGTTCTCACCGGGAGGGGTATAGCCGTCACCCGTATTCATAACTGCGAAACAGCCCGTTCCGTAAGTAACCTTCGCCATTCCTTTTCTTACGCAGCCCTCACCCAGCATCGCCGCCATCTGGTCTCCGAGCATTCCCGCTACAGGGATACTGTGTCCTGAGAAAATATCTTTGTCCGTATATCCGAAAACTTCCCCGGTACCCTTTATCTCAGGAAGTATTACGCGGGGAATGCCCAAGACGTCAAGCGATCCTGGATCATAGTCCAGAGTTACTGCGTTCTGCAGCTGTGTGACGGACATGTTCGATACGTCCGTACAGTGCTCATTCCCGCCTGTCAGTTTCCACAGCAGCCAGCTGTTCACGGTCCCGAACACCGCTTCTCCTTTTTCGACTCCTTCGATCACCTGACGGTCATTCCTCAAAAGCCACGTAAGCAGCATCGCTGAAGTGTTGGGTATAGTGAACATGCCGGTACGGATCACAGCCACGGGACCGAGCTTTTCGCTTTCAGGTCCGCACATGCTCTCAGTGCGTTTATCCAGCCATACCACCGCGTTCCCATACGGACGCCCTGTAATTTTATTCCAGACCACCGTAGTCTCGCGCTGGTTCGTGATCCCTATCGCGGCTATCTTTTCCGACCCGATATTTCCCGATTTTAATGCGTCATTAACTGTTTTTATGACCGTCCGCCACATTTCTTCAGGGTTCTGCTCCACCCGGCCTTCCCTCGGTGTAAGAGTGATCAGCGCCGACGAACTGAAAGACACAGGTCTGCCGTTCCTGTCCACGATCATAACCTTCACAAGCGAAGTTCCGCAGTCAATACCTAAAATGTAATCTCTGTTCATTAAATCTTCCGTTTAAAAAGATAATATACTTTATTAACTTATCCCAGTCAATATTTAAATGTCGGGATAATATAGAGCAGAAATATATTAGAAAAAATTATTTTATGATCTCTCTTACCGGCCGCTGTCAGCTTTTCATTATGATGTTTTCTTGACTTCAATTGCTGTATTGGTAAAAGCAGCCGATAACTACAGATTTACGGTGCTGCTGAAATCCCTGATAAATTCTGCGAACTCAATACCATAGATCCTCTTGAAAATCATGTCATGTCCGCTGTTTTTTGTGAGTTCCTTCATATATTCCAGAAATTTTTTCATGCCGTATTTTTCTATGAGATGATCGACGATGCACCCGAACTCTGAATACATGAACGTGATCCTGTACTGAACATTAAGATCGATCCCGTCCTCTTTCCCGGTCTTGAAATATTCGGGAGGCATGAAATTACCTTTCCTGATATAATTGTATGTTTCTTCTTTCGAAGGATAGAAGGACGTCCCCATCTGATCCGCGCTGTACATGGCGATACCTTCAAGCAGCCAGGCCGGATACCTAAAGGCCCTTATAAACCCCGAATTCTGATGAAGGATCGAATGCGACAGTTCATGGGTAAGATAAATTTCCAGAGATATTTCACCTCTCATATCTTCTTCAATTGCCCATGGAGAGATAATGATGTCCCCGTTGTATAAAGCGCAAAACCTGGCTTTGGTCATAGAACGCCGATAAAAACTGTCCGCATCTTTAAAAATGAATATTCTCGGCTTTTTCAAAAATTTCATTTCATGGAACTTCTCAACTTTCGGGATAAGAGAATCGATCCTTATAAAGCCGTTGAATTCCGCTCCGTCCTGAACATAAAAAACAGTATGTTCTAATTCATTTTCAGAAAATCCGAGAATTACGGGAGAATAAGGGAACAGCTTGCCGAAAAGAAAACTGTATACGATAAATCCGATAACGGCAACGGAGCAGATTATGATTATGTATTTAAATTTTTTCTTCATTTCGGTTCAGCTAATTTATTTTCTATATTAAGACAGCTTATTTGTTTGTGCGCAAACGATTAACCAGCAGGTCGTCTCTGATGATCTGATCTTTCATTTGCAATAACTCATTAACGTCCCAATTGCTGCTCAGGTAGCGCCCTCCTGCCCAGTCAGCCTTTCCGGAACAAAGCCAGACAATAAATCCCGCGGCCAGTTCAGGTTCGTCCACAAGAAATTCATGAATCGCTTCCGGCATATTCCTGCCAAGGTCAGTGTCAACCCCTCCCGGATGAACCGCGAAACATTTTATCCCGTCTTCGCCGTGGTCAACATTTACGAACTCGCAAAGA
>QKDR01000169.1 GCA_003252515.1 Candidatus Delongbacteria bacterium
CGTAAAAGGAGCTTGCGAACACAACCTTAAACATATAGATCTCGAACTTGAAAAAAATAAACTTATAGTTTTTACAGGGATCAGCGGCAGCGGAAAATCCTCACTTGCTTTTGATACAATTTACACAGAAGGACAGAGGCGTTATGTCGAATCTCTTTCGAACTATACTAAGCAGTTCTTGGGAGTCATGAAAAAGCCTAAGATCGACTCTATCGAGGGCCTTTCACCTGCTATATCGATCGAACAGAAAACATCGTCTTCCAACCCGAGATCTACAGTCGGAACAGTGACCGAGATATTCGATTTTGTGAGGATGATGTTCGCAAGAATCGGACACCAGTACTGCTATAATTGCGGGGACCTTGTAACTTCAAGATCGGTCGATGAGATCATTCACGATGTCATGGGCAATATGAAGGAAGATACCAAATTCGCTGTTATATCTCCTTACATCGAAAGGCAGAAAGGAAATCTGAAGAACTCGCTCGACTATCTGAAAGCTGAAGGATATGTGAGGGTCATAATCGATGAAGATGAATTTCTGCTTGAGGATGAGATCAAAGTCGATGACAAGAAATTCCATAAGCTCTATGTTGTAGTCGACCGTCTGAAAATGAAGGACGATATAAAAAGCAGGTTTGCCGAATCTATTGAGACGGCGCTTAAACTTTCTCAGGGAAATCTGATAATACGAAATATTGATACTGGGAACGAGACTCTGTACAGCGAGAAGAATTACTGTCAGAGATGTTCGATAAGTTATCCCGATCTCTCGCCGAACTCGTTCTCGTTCAATACTCCCGCAGGTATGTGTCCGGACTGCCACGGTCTCGGTTTTTTCAAGAAAGTCGATATTAACAAACTGGTCAAATACCCGAAAAGGAACATTCACGACGGAGCGATACCGTTCATAGTCGGTCAGAACATTGAGTTCCGCAAGATCAAAGGAATAATGGAATCGTATAAAGTGGATTCAAAAACGCCTTTCTACCAGATACCTGAAGAAGTAGTGAAAGCGATCATGTACGGGACGAAGAAGCAGGTGACTATGAACTATAAGTCGAAAACCTTCAGCGGAGTTTTCACGACTTCATATGAAGGTCTGGCCAATATGATCGAGAGGCGCTATAAGGAAACTTCCTCAAACATGGCGCGCCAGTATTATGAAGTGTTCATGGCTGACGCGGAATGCAGCTCGTGCGGAGGGAAAAGGCTCCGGAGGGAATCGCTTTCCGTCAGAGTGAACGGGCTTACTATAAATGAAATTACCACGCTTGAAATAGATAAACTTCTGAAATTCGTTAAGGGCCTTCATAAAAGCCTGACAGAAAAAGAGAACATGATCGTCAAGGAACTGCTCAAAGAGATGCAGGAGCGTCTGGGTTTCCTGGTCAACGTGGGACTGAAGTACCTGACGCTGGACAGGAACGCGCGGAGTCTTTCCGGAGGAGAATCCCAGAGGATCAGGCTGGCGAGCCAGATAGCGAGCGGCCTGACGGGCGTGATCTACGTCCTCGACGAACCGAGCATAGGACTGCATCAGAAAGATAACCAGAGACTGCTGGAGAACCTGGTACAGCTGAAGAACAAAGGCAATACGGTCATTGTCGTAGAGCACGACCGCGAGACCATCGAGGCCGGCGACACAATAGTTGATTTCGGGAAGGAAGCGGGAATATACGGCGGCGAGATCGTTTACAGGGGCGCTTTCAAAAGTCTCGAGAAAGCGAAGACCCACACTTCGGATTATGTTTTCAGGCGTGAGACCGTTCATATTGATAAAGGGGAGGGTGAAAGTTCTGGCAATATCACTGTTACCGGATGTACTACGAACAACCTGAAGAACATAACCGCGAAGTTCCCGCAGAATAAAATGACCGTAGTTACGGGAGTATCGGGAGCCGGCAAAAGCAGTCTTGTGATGGACAGCCTGTATAATGCTTTGAAAACACTTGCGTCCAACAGGGAGGACCTGAAGGATATGGGCAATCTGAAGTCCGATTTCGAATATAAGGAGGTATATCTCGAAGACAACCTCGGTTTAAAGATAGAGAAACCTGATATCAGACTGATAAAGATAGATCAGAGCCCGATAGGCAGAACACCGAGATCGAATCCTGTAACCTATATCGGTGCATTCGACCACATCAGGGATATAATGGCGAAGACCAAACTCGCCCGTATGAGGGGATATACTAAATCAAGATTCAGTTTTAACGTTAAGGGTGGTCGTTGCGAAAAATGCGAAGGCAGCGGCGTTATCAAGATCGAGATGCACTTCCTCGCGGACGTTTACGTGGAATGCGACGTCTGTAAAGGTAAAAGGTACAGCTCCGAAACTCTCGAAGTGACTTATAAGGATAAGAATGTTAACGAGATCCTCGATATGGACGTTCAGGAAGCTTACGAATATTTCAAGAACATTCCGGTACTGAGGAATAAGATGCAGACCCTGATGCAGGTGGGGATGGGATATATTAAGCTGGGTCAGCCTTCCACTACACTTTCCGGAGGTGAGGCTCAGAGGATCAAACTTGCAAAAGAACTTTCGAGGACTAAGAAAGAAGGGACCGTCTATATCTTGGACGAGCCTACTACCGGACTTCATTTTTTAGATATACAGCATCTTCTTAACGTACTGAAAGAACTGAGGGATGCGGGAAGCACCATTATCATAATCGAACATAATCTGGACGTCATCGTCAACTGCGACCACGTCATAGACATGGGACCCGACGGAGGACCGACCGGAGGAAAGATCGTTTTTGAAGGAACCGTTCAGGACCTTGCCGGATCAGGTAAAGGTTATACTTCTGAAGAAGTCAGAAAAGAGCTCGAGAAAAGAAAAAAATAGTTTTTGCCGTTCTTTTCTATTTAAATTGAATAATCATTTTTTTAATTCATGAATTGTATTTAATCAGCTTTATTTATATAAGTATTCAGTTAAATATTTTATCGATTTAGAATCGGGAAAGAATTCTAATAACTCATCATATGTAACTAAAATATTGAGCTC
>QKDR01000068.1 GCA_003252515.1 Candidatus Delongbacteria bacterium
ACAATAAAATATATTTTATGATATTGATTTATTTTGAGATATTATGTATATTGTGTTTTATGATATTCTGTTATAATCATTAGGAGTGTATGATGCCAGTTGAATATTTCAGAAAAAAGCAGATCGTTCTGCAGAATGCGATTTCAATGGATTTTGTAAGGGATAAGTATATGAAGCGGATCAGCTCCGGGGAAAGGATGATCGGACTGATCGGATCAAGAGGAGCCGGAAAGACAACTCTTCTTCTGCAGTATCTCAAATCAGGATTTATGATCACTGAATCGCTTTATATGTCCGCGGATGACATCGCAATGAACGATACGACTTTGTATGCTGTCGCCGATGAGTTCTATTCTTTAAACGGGAAAATTCTGGTAATTGACGAGATCCACAAATATAAGGACTGGTCAAAGGAGCTGAAGAATATTTATGATTCTTTTCCGGGATTAAAGATCAGGTTCAGCGGATCGTCAATGCTTAATATTCTCCATGAGCAGTACGATCTGAGCAGGAGAGCTATGATCGTGCAGATGAATGAGCTGTCGTTTAAAGAATATCTTGAATTTAAGCATAAGATCAAACTTGAATCATACTCTCTGGATATGATTCTGAAGGACAGCATGAGAATTTCGGGAGAACTTGTATCAAAGTATAATTTTATATTTTCAGAATTTAAAGAATATTTGAGGAACGGATGCTATCCGTATTTTGCGGAAATGCCTGAGAATTTCAGTTCGAAACTATTCAATTCCGTACAGAAGATAATATTTGAAGACATACCGTCATTAAACAAGATCGAATTCTCTAATCTGTCCTTTTTCCAGAAGCTGATCCATAAAGTTTCCGGAGCCGGTGTCCCGTACAAGGTAAATCTTGCGCAAATGGCTTCCGAGACCGGCCTTACACAGCCTACTTTATACACATATCTCGAAATTCTGGATAAATCGGGGATTTTTCGTCCTGTCAGAAAATATTCTGAGAAAATATCAAAAAAGCCTGATAAAATATACTTCAGGAATACCAGTATAATGTACGCTTTCGCAAATGAGTTCGGATTTGAGATCGATCCGGGAACATTTCGCGAGACTTTTTTTGCCGGTGTGATGGACGGAGAAATATTCTATTCGGATATCGGCGATTTCAGGGTCGGAGATATGATCTTTGAAATAGGCGGCAAGAGCAAGGACTTTACTCAAATAAAGAATATCGAAAATTCTTTTTTAATTATTGATACCGATATTACTGCCAACCCGAGGAAGATCCCTTTGTGGCTGTTCGGATTTCTGGAAAGATAACTGGAAAGATAAACTTTAAAATTCTTTCTGCCCGAAAATTGAAAATATTGGTTTTCTGAATAATAATTTATATAATATCGCTGTTGACTTATCAATGGAAATAAATTAAAGTGTGATATATTATTTAAAGAGATAATTTAAAAAATATGCGGAGTGCTTTGGAGAGTCATATGATTATGATCGAATGGAGAAGTTCACTGATGAATTGCGGGTAATCGTTGATGGTATTAGAATATTTCCGTGAAATTAGGCAGAAAGAACCAGAGTATCGAATAAAATATCAGTATGAACCATCCGAAGTACGGAATTGCTTTCCCTTCAAGGAACGAAGCGTTACCGATCGCTATCAAGCCCATGATCGTTCCTCCGAAGTTGTCGCCGATCCATTCACCGATCCATATCAGAACTAAAGGGAATATCAGGACTGCAGCGACTTCAATGGCATCTTCTTTTCTTGTAAAATACACAACAGTCATGAAGAGGATAAAATATACTATTGAAGCTATCTTGCTTTTGTTCATCATTCTTGCAGCTCCGGGTAGTCGAATACGATTATTTCCTGATCCGTAAACGCATAAATTCTTCCGTTCTCAAAGAAAAGCTTGTGGTCTGCAGGGATCGGGAGGGTAATGTCTTTTAAATAAATTCCGTCCTTATAGATCGAATAGACAGGATTTTCTTTTCCCTCGTTTCTGTATGTTTTCAGAACCCACAGTATACCATTCTTGTCTGCGTAGATATACCTGACAGTGTTCTTCGTCTTACCTTCACCGAATATAATTTCATCGATCACTTCAGGCGCAAGATTGTAGCTCTTGTATTTATCAGTCAGTTCTTTTATTTCTTCACTGCTTATGTCGATCGACGGAGATCTGTCCTTTATAGTCTGAATTACTTTCCCGGTAAGATCATAAGCCAGGATCGAAATATCCTTTTTTGATTTCTCATAAAGGTATATTCTGTTCTTACCTGTCGCCGTAATTATCAGTTTAAGAACGCTGACGCTCGGGTTCTTTATAAAATTCCTTCGTTCGCAGATCGGCGATATTATGTTCAGGTCGCTGTCATAGATATTAATATTCTGTATTCCGTAGTATTTTTCATCGACAGTTTCATTGCTTATCCCCAGGCCGACTATATTTCCGCCGACATATCTGATCCAGCTTAAACTGCCTGTAAATCCTGCTGACCTGATAAAATTCCCGCTCCTGTCGAAAAACGATACTCTTCTGAGCTGATCGTCTATGACCGTTACAGTATCTCCGATCGCGGTAATGTTATAGGAGACCTCGAATTCTCCCGGTCCCTGTCCTTTGCCGCCGAAAGAGTTTATTTTGTTAAATTGAGCGTCAGTATGGAAAACAGTGCACGTTCTTGAGTCCAGAAGGTAGATGTCGTCCGGGGAAACAGCTGCTATGCCTTTTACCGACATGATACCGTTTTCACGATAATCATATCTAAGTACTTCGGTGATCTCATATTTGAATGCCGGATCCGCCGGTTCTCCGTTATTGTTTATGACTGTCTGATCGTAAGTTGAATTTGTATTATTCTTCGAGCAGCTGATAACCTGAATAAAAAATGTAAAGATTAAGATTTTATAAAACAGATTTTTCAAAGTATTCCCTTGATTATAAAAAAAAAGAACGCGGACTGGCCGCGTTCATACAAAAAACTAAGAATATTATATACAAGTAGGATACCAAAGGCATGTGATTGCCCCGCCGCAAGTAGCGCGCTGAGTATAACGATCCTGTCCGCCCTGTACTTCTTTCTGCGCTTCTTTGTCGAGAGTTGCGATAACTTCTTTTTTGAGTTCCAGTTTTTTCATTTTTTTCTCCTTTTTTGTTTTTATTCATACTGCGGGACTACGCCCGGCGGTTCTTTTTAGTGTATGATTACAGAGGGCAAGTGCATGTCAGATCAGGGTTGACGGTGTTGCAGCCGCATGTGTAAAGTTCACATGTTGCCCAGAAAGTTACGCACTGCTGACCGTTGTTCAATGTTTCATCGCCGCCGCCGCCGATCATGTGATTCATCGCTTCCGATGTAAGATTCGCGACTGTTTCCTTGTTCAGAACCAGTTTTTTCATTTTTTTTCTCCTTTTTCTTAGTTATTCAATCAATCCGGCCATTTTTCAATAGTCCGGCCATTTTTCAATTTATTTAACTGATAAGAAATAGTTCACGCCATTTATTATTGCCAGGTTTTAAATATGAAAGAAGTGTCATGCCTATACCCGCTATTCCCTCAAGTAAACCGTATTCAAATTTCATTCCCTCAAGCGTAAATTGGCTGAACCCTTTTATATTATTATCATTAAAATAAAAATCCAGTGTAGTATCTCTCCAGTATGTCGCTGAATCAATAAGCTCTTTACGGTCAAAATGTTCTCCTGCAGCCTGAAATATTTCCGCCAGACCTGCGGCGCCGTGACACATGCACGCGTCTCTTATCAGTTGTGTTTTAAGATCTTTTCTTTCTGTAGAATTTAAGAATATCTCAAGCGATTTGTCGCAATAGTCTTTATTTTCAAGCGCATTGTACGCATGTAATAAAGCTAATCCGTTGCTAAGGTCTCCATAACACCAACCGAGACGGCCTCCCGATAAGACACTTCCGTCTGTGTTTACGTATGATGGGAACATTGATCCGTTTTCATATTTTTCCTTATTTTCAGCATTGAGTAAATATCGGCAGTATCCGCTTATAAGATCCCTGACCTCTGTGTCGTTTTTTCCTAAAGCATAATATTTTGACAATACTGAAATTATACTTGAACTGCCGTGAGCCATACTGAGATTATAAACAGATGTATATTCTGATTCTCCTTTCAGTACAGGTGAAAGTCTTTTATATGTTTTGTTATACTCATTATATACTGAATGATCTTTCAACATACTAACATAGTCCGCAAGATATTCAGATCTTTTATCGCCGGATTTGATCCTTGAGATGAAATAAAGCGCTAAACCCGTAGCGCCGTGAAGAAAATCGAAATCATCATTACCGGCATATTTAATCATTGATTTGTGGAGATAATCGTCAAGGTCGATAAGTACTTCAAGGTTCTCATCACCGATATAAGATTTCCCGGCCAGATAATTTATAACCCACGATACTCCCGCGATACCGCTGCAGAACGTGGGGAGTGACTTGCCGGAATTTATATCCTCAAACGCTTTTTCCAGAAAAAAATGCGCACAATCCAGATATTTTGCATCCTTTGAAAAATCATAAATATGAAACAAAAACAAGGCTATGCCTGACTTGCCTGAAAACAATCCCATATCAGATTTTTCCGCGATCATATTTTTATATTCTAAGATATGGTCTGATATTTTATATAAAACAACGCTTACAGTATCATTATTGTACATTGATATCACCATTTTTGTAATCTGCTTAATTCCAAGCATTACAAATCTAAGCCTGCAGAATTAAAATGTCAATATGAAAATATATGTAAAATTATAATTGTTATTGTGATTATTGTTCGTTGTGATAATCAATTCTACTTGATTATCACGAATTTCCCTACAAAGTCGTCTTTTTTCCTATCGACGTCCTGCACACTGAATAGATATAATCCGGACATTACGGCCTGCATGTTATCGTTGAGTAGGTTCCAGTAGGCACCATTTTCCCCGTGTTGCCATAGAGCATCCGCATCCGCATTTCCGTTATGCGCTATTGTTTTTACAAGGTCACCAGCCAGAGTATATATTTTTATCACGCATCTTAAAGGTAAATTCATGAAAACTATTTTCCGGTCGCTTTCCGACCAGTCATGTGAACCGCCGGTATTTTCCCAGCCCATATCTTCGTAATCGACATTGCCGCGATACGGATTGGGAACTACGATCACTTCATCTGTTCCCGAGATCATTGACGTAGTAACTTTTGTTCCGTTTATATAAGGACTTGATTTTTGAGTCGGGGTCCCGCTTTTCGCGTCGCCGTGATCGGAAGCTGTCACCGCTATATATTTCTGATTAGCGAATGTCTGATTGTGCAGGATAAATTTATAATTCCAGATAACACCGTATTCTTCGACCATGCTTGTATCCGCCGTCGCGCTGTAGGAGAATAATTCCGGGTTATTATATGAAAAATGTAAACTTCTGTTGTCTCCGTACGGCACTAATTGATATATCTTTCCGTACGCAGTTTTAACGGGCGGATAATCGTCCGGATGTGCGGCTATCGTGTCGGCGGGAACAGGATCGTTAAGATATTCAAGTTTTTCAGATACATTTTCATATGCGTAATTATCGATGTCAACGCTGAATATTTCAGTATAATCTTTAGCTAATGCAGTCGGAGACACCTGTACCTGATAACCTTCAAAATCCTTTCTTCTGGAAAACTGGTCGATAGTATGTTCTGATCCGGCTATGGTAATAACCCCGTTGTCATCAAAAAACTCGTGGCTGCACCATTCGACGATCACATCGTTATCGGAATAAGAAACGGTGATCTTCGGTGAATGGGGAGGAGGAGGTGAAGTGAAGTCCGGCACCCCATCTCCTGCGTCAAGACTGCCGTTGCCAAAACCGTATCTTACCCATGAGCCCTGAGGATATATTCCGTCAGGTTCCGTATATTTTACCATATATCCGTAACCTTCGCCTGTATCTCTTGATCCCGTAATTCCGAATTGAGCATTCTCATGCTGACGGCCGAAAGGGAGAAGATTATCCTCGCTGGTAGCGGAATTGCCGTACATATCGGTCACTTCATCCGTGAAGTCGGTTAATTTCATATCGTTTTCGCCTTCATCTTCACTTAAGTACAGATCGTTTGTCCACCAGCAGAATTCTCCCAGAATATCATTGAATATTCCATCAGCTCCCACGTCCTCTCCGAACCATCCGTCTTTTTTCGTTGCCCCCCATTTCGTTACAGGCGTATCCCATAAAGGCGTGTCGTATAAGCGGGTAGCCCAGACGACATTGTAGAACGTGTCGTACCATCCCTGATCGTACAGAGCCGGATCCAGTCCGTCGGAAAGATCGACCACATCATAATCGCAATCCGCGGACTGCTGTACCGACGTATTGAAATTTTCACTGGTAATAAATGCTATGGTTAACTTAAGAGAATCTCCGTACGCGAATTTCCATACCTTTTTATTTTTATAGTCATCTACTGTACCGTCACAATCGTTATCAACTGCGATATTTTCGTAAGTCTCATAGCCGAGCGGTCCGAAACCTAATACGAACCTCTGGTCCATACCGTTAGCGTAATTATTCAGATCGAAAACAGGCCCATCAGGCACTTCACCCGGTCCTTCGGTTCCTTCCACTACCCAAGGCTGCCATTTGCCTGCCTGAGGGATAGGAGTACCGTCCATCTGGGTATCCATTCCTAAGTAAACTTCTCTGATCGCGGTCTGATTGTAATCGAACTCATCGTTGGACATGATCATATATCTTCCTTTATCCCCGACCGGCCATCCTTCAGTTCTGCCGTAATTTAACGGCAGTCCGCTCCATGTTGTTAAACTGTCGTAATTTGTATCATCATATCCTTTCTGCATAGGCGTCAGATCATACTGCCAGTCCGAATGAAGTCCGGTTTTCCAGTGCGGTCCCCAGTCAATTTCAAAGTTCTGATTCTGATCGGGCATAAAAATGTTCAGCGAATATTTCAGATCCGGATTCGGTGTTCTCAGTACTTTAAGTGTTGCAATGCCTGTAGCTCCGAATAAAGGTGTACCTGCAGGCGGATCCCAGACATCCTCTCCCTCTGCGTCTTTGACAAATTCTCTTCCGTCATTATCTGCGGACCATGCAAGTTTCATATCGACGGTTTTTCTCTCACCAGTGGCAGGATCAATATAATTATCCCATTTATCAATAAAACCGCAAAGGTCGTCTTCACAAAGCATAACTTGACTTAATAGACTGCCGTCATATAAGGAATATCCGCCATATCCGACATCACTGTCAAGATACATTCCCAGAAAAAAATCGTATATATCTTTTTGCTGATCGTTACGATTATAGATCGTATAGTCGATTATAATAAATTTTTTTGCGAAATCCGCGGTCCATGTATAACTTGACTGCTTTATTTCAATACCTAGCGGAATATGAGGGCGTCCGTCATCGGTATCGATCCCGGTGTAAGATTCAATTGTGTATTTGTCCGAATAATATGTGTCAAACTGTTCGTCCGCTGTTGCTTTAGGATCGAAGACATCTTCGAAAAGACAGTTTATCTTTCCTTCAATAATTGACGACTCTTTGAGCCTTCCCATAGTTAAACCCGAAGGATCATCCTTAAAATCAATCGGCCAGAATTCCAGTGTACTAGATATTGTCGTTGATACTAATGGCCCCTGGAAAAGGATCGAAGATACGCTGTGAACATCAACATTGACCGAATCGAGATAACCTCCGCACCACAAGCCACCTCCCCAGATATACTGCATCTCGGATCCGCCCGGCATTTCACCCATAGGAGCTTTTTTATTTGTACATACATCATCTAGATAAAACGGATTTCCGTAAATACCAAGATTTGATACAGGTATCCAGAGCAATCCCGCCCTATGGGTACGAAATTCTTCGTACGGTACATAAACTTTCGATTCGTATTCTTTGCCGGATCCGCTGTTCATATCCGGGAACAGCGCCGTTCCTTTTTTTGATAATTTAAAGGAAGGCTGGGCAATGAGCATGATCGTTATTAAAAAAATAAATAAAAAAATGAAACGTTTCATTAATTCTCCTCCGATAATATGAAGTATTATAATCGTTTGTAAGAAATTGCGCAACTGGAAAATCAGATTAATTTTTCATTATTTTATAATCACGAATTTACCGACAAAGTCGTCTTTTTTTTCATCGACGTCCTGCACGCTGAAGAGATATAATCCTGACATTACCGCCTGATTGTTGTCGTTTATCAGGTTCCACCATGCCCCGTTAGAGCCGTAAGCATATGGATCGGTGTACCTTGAATTGCCGTTGTGTCCTATAGTCTTTACGAGGTCGCCGGCAAGAGTGTATATCCTGATTACGCACCGTTCGGGTAAATTGAGGAAAGCTATTTTCCTGTCCTGTTCCTCCCATGCTTCTCCGGCGGTAGTTTCCCAGCCCATATTTTCGTAATCGACATCACCTCTGTAGGGATTCGGGACGACGATGACGTCTGATGTGTCCGTGAATTTTGCGGGGACTACCAAAGTCCCGTTGACAGAAGGGCTCGATTTGAGCGCCGGTACGCCTGTCGCAGGATCGCCGTAGTCTGAAGATGTGACGGCGACGAAGTAAGATCTGGCGGCCAGCTTGTTGTGCAGTACGAATTTATAGTTGTAAACTTCCGTGCTCACTACAGAATCCTGCGAGAAAGCAATGTTGATTGTGTCTTTTATGCATGTATATGTGTATATCCCATCAAGCGAATGATTCTGATACATGTCCCTATTGTCTCCGAAAGGTGCAAGGTTCCAGATCGAACCGTCGGCGGTTATTGTGTAAGGAGATAGGGCTGCGCTGTCTGCGGGGACGGGTATGTTGAAGATATTAGAAGGGTCACCTGCGTTAAAATACGCGTAGTTCGCTTTGTCGACAGAGAATACGGTAGTATAATTCATTGAATTCGCATCAGGGGAGATGTGTACCTGATAACCTTCGAAATCTTTCCGTCTGGAGAACTTGTCGACAGTATGCTCCGGCCCCGTGACGGTGAGCGTTCCGTCTTTCTCATACAGTTCGTGAGAGCACCATTCGATAATGATTTCGCTGTCGGAGGCGGAAGTTACTATCTTCGGTGAAGGGGGAGGGGGCGGTCCCGTAAAATCGGGAACTCCGTCGCCTGCGTCAAGCACTCCGTTGTCGAACCCGAACCTGACCCACTTGCCGGGGGTAACATTCTCATGTGGGTCAGCCGTATTGTCGTAAATGACCATATAACCGAAGCCGTTGTCGGCATACAGACCGCCCGAAGTTCCATATACTCCGTCCTCGCTCGGGATCTCACGTCCGAAAGGAAGGAGTTCATCCTCCGATACCGCCTTATGTCCGTAGATGTCCGTCAGTTCTCCGGTAAAATCAGTCAGCTCGAAATCACCCTCGCCTTCGTCCCGGCCCGGATAATCGGCATCGTACCACCAGCATTCGTCATCAGTTCTGATATCAGCGAACATCCCGTCCGATCCTACGTCCTCGCCGAACCATCCGTCGGTCTTCGTCTCGCTATGGCGCGTTACGGGTGTGTCGAACATCGGTATGTCGTAAACCCTCTCCGCCCAGACGACGTTATAAAGCGCGTCGTACCAGCCTTTGTCGTAAAGGCTCACGTCCAGACCGTCGCTCAGATCGACGATATCGTCGTCATCATAGTTCGGGTCCTGCTCGGGCGAGATATTGAAATTGTCATTGACTATGAAGGCGATCGTCAGCTTCAGGGAATCTCCGTGCGCGAATCTCCAGACCCGCTTGTTCGTTATCAGGCTGTCGGCGGTCCCGTCAAGATCGGTGTCGGTCGCTACGGCCTCCATTGTCTCTCTTCCGAGAGGCCCGAATGAGAGCATGTATCTTTCATCCATTCCGTTCGCTATATCGTTAAGGCTGCTTAAAGGCCCGTCGGGGATCTCGTCACCGGTCTGTTCGCCGTCGGCTATCCATTTCTGCCATTTGTCAGCCTGAGCGTACCACGTTCCCTGCATATATTCGGGATCTTCGAACTGACCGAGATAGACCTCCCTGATCTGTGTCTGGTTGTAATCGAACTCGTCATTGGACATCACCATATATTTGCCTCTGTCGCCTATAGGTCTGCCTTCGGTCCTTCCTCCGTACAGGCGCTGGTTCGAGGAATTAAAAAGCTGGTCACGGTTGGTATCGTCATAACCTTTCTGGGCCGGTGTCAGGTCGAACAGCCAGTCGTCATGCAGACCGGTTTTCCAGTGCGGGCCCCAGTCGAGGCTTTCATCGTTGCTGTCGGCTACGTAGATGTTAAAGGAATATCTGAGGTTCGGGTTGGGGTTCCTGAGCACTCTTAAGGTCGCGACGCCTTTAGCTCCGTCAAGCGGAGAACCTGCCCCGGGCTCATTTATGTTCGAACCCATGCTGGAAGCAAGAGGATCCCTTCCGTCATTGTCGGCCGACCATGCCAGATTAAGGTCCACGGTCTTCAGTTCGTTTGTCGCCGGATCGATGTATTTGTCCCATTTCTGTATAAATCCGCACAGGTCATCGTAATAATAGCCGTCCTTTTCCTTCATTCCCACGTCGGAGTCTACATAAATACCCATGAAGAAGTCGTATATATCCTTGCCGTTCGTGTTCCTGTTATACAGCGTATAGTCGATAATGATGAATTTTTTGGCGTAGTCGTAGGACCATGCGTAACTTTTCTGCCTTATCTCGATCCCGAGAGGTATGTGGGGGCGTTTGTCGTAATCATCCTCTCCCGAGTAAAAATCGTCGACGAACTTATCGGAGTACATGACATTGAACTGCTCTTCTGCGGTGGCTGCGGGATCGTAAACTTCCTCGAAAAGGCAATTCAGCCGGCCTTCCACATTTGAAGTTTCGTTTATGTGACCGAGCGTGCTGCCAGAAGGATCGTCGTCAAGCATGACGGGCCAGACTTCCATCGGCATCGGATTGCCTGTCCATCCCTCGTACGCGGTGGTAACGAGCGGACCCTGAAAGACCGTGGCTTCCGTTCCGTTAATGTTCACCTGAGCGGAATCGAGGTAACCTCCGAACATAAGCGCGCCGAGCCATATGAACTCCGTTCCCGTTCCGCCAGGCATCTCGCCTGAGACGGCGGTCTTTCCCGTGCACGGGTCTTTCAGTCCGAGCCACGGCTCGCCGAAAAATCCCATATTGGAAGTGTTCAGCCACAGAAGACCGGCCCTGTGAACACGGTACTCCATCGTCGGGCGAACGGCTTTTGACGGAACAATGTCGAAGTCCC
>QKDR01000091.1 GCA_003252515.1 Candidatus Delongbacteria bacterium
ATTCCCGGTATAAATTTAAACATTTAACTAAGTTCTTTTATATTAAATAATTTCTTGTATTTCCGCAATAATTTTATATCTTATTTTTCAGTAATTTTTAATGGGGATCCTGTAGTGAGATACGCACATTTTTCATTAATTTTGATTCTTTTCATTCTTTTATCATGCTCGGGAACAAAAGACGGTAATTCCGACGATCTGAAGATCATCGCTCTTTCGCCCGGGATAGTAGAGACGATATTCTTTCTGGGAAAGGGGGATAATATCATCGGAACTTCCGGTCACTGCAGTTTTCCTGAAAAAGCCCGATCGATCCCCGTCGTAGCCGGGATATCTGATCTGAACCTGGAATTCGTTCTAAAAGAAAAACCCGATATAGTGTTCCTGATGCCTTCTCAGAAAAATATTTCTGAGAAATTAGACCTGATCGGAATTAAAAATATTACAGTTCCGCAGGAGACCCTTGCCGATATTCTGAATTCATTCGTTGTCATCGGAGAAGAGATCGGTCTGAAAAAAAGATCGGAGACAATAAAGGATTCGCTTGATAGTGTTCTTAATTTATTTCAAGCTCAGGAGGATTCGTCAGAAGTGCTGATCTCAGTAGGCAGAGAGTACGGCAGTCCGGTATCACACGTCTACTCTAACGGGAAAACAGGATTTCTAAACGATATTATGATTCTTCTGGGTCATAAAAACGCACTGGATACTTCTATTCCTTATCCTAAAGTAGGAACGGAAGCCATTATGACTATAGATCCGGATATTATTATCGACCTTGTTCCGGAAACAGCACAGAACGAAGAAGAACTCCTTAGGGACTGGGAGACATTCAAAATGAACAAAGCGTGGAAAGAAAGCAAAATTCATATTTTTATAGGGTCGCATACTACAATACCGGGACCCAGAATTTTCGATTTTATAAAAGAATTAAAAGAAAAAGGGCTCTGATGAGCCCTTTTATTCCTAAAAAGTAACTTTAGTCGATATACTGATAGTTTTGATCGTCTCGCCTTTGTCCTTAACATCGAAATCACCGTTCATATCCTGGAAAGTATATCTGTAATCGAAGTATATGGCTGTTCCTTCCGCAATGTTGTACCCCAAAATATAACCCATCACAGTGCTGGGTGTTCTCCACTCGGTCAGATCTTCGACGTTATTCTGCATATAATAGGCTTTAGCAGCGGCCAGTTTCGGGATCAGCTTTTCGTTAATTGCGAATTCTCCCGTCAGAGATTTTATTGTATCGAACTCGTCATCGTCCGCGTCACCGGATGTCATATCCTGATAGTTAGCGCTCAGCCTGAATATTCCCCATCCGTCGAACATCATACCCACAAAGAAACCGTCAAGCGCCGGAACATAGTCGAGTAAATCCTGTTTCGTTAAAAAAGTACCCGTAGCCGCGTTATAGAACGCTCTTTCCATCTCATATGTCGGATTGAAGTAACCGAACAGGAACTCACCGTCGGTGTGTCTGTATTCAGCTCTGAATATGAAAGGTCCCGATTTTATTCTGAACGCCGGTGCGGAAAATCCCCAGCCGTATCCGTCGATCTGCGCCATCTGACCATAAACGTCGATCCCGACAAGTTCTCCTTTGTAGATCGGATATCCGATATCGGCTCCCCAGATCGCCAGGGTCGAAGTTCTGTCCTTGAAATTCTGAAGATCGTCTTTTTTGAGACCGTCTATGACCCCATAATCCGCCATTGAGTCTGCAAGGGCTTCGGTCATCTGATCCGCATAATAATCCCAGTCGGTAGCGTAATCCGCATCCTCGGGATATCTGTCTATTTCATTTGGATAACCGTCATCGTCATTATCCCTTAACCCGTTGTATTCGTTCAGGTCAACGGCATAGGTTACTCCTACGGCCAGATCTCCCCATACCTTGTAGAACGCTCTTGTTCCGAGCAGAAGTCCGGGTTTGTCGGTAATAAGTTCTTTGTAATTGTTGACCAGAAGCTCTCCACCGAACTTCTCCGTTTCAAAAGACATCTCCATACCGAGTCTTTTATAGCTCGGATATTCTATCATATTGGAGTACCCGTCAACGATTATGTTATAACCCAGATAGCTGTAATCGAGTCCGCCGAGCCTTACGTAAAAAGGATCGCCTTTTCTTGCCCACCTGATATAATAAATCTTATCAAGATAGTCCTCGAACTCGTCCCAGTCCTCCTCTCTGATATTACCTTCTTCGTCTATAAGCAGCTGTACATCCACGCCGAAACCTAGTTTTCCCAAGGGTATATCCAGCCTCAGCCCGATCTGCTGATAGTTTTTACCGTCTACCGTAACGGCACCGATAACGGCAGTACCTGTAGTTCCCGGAGTACCGTCATTTCCTTCTACGGCAGGAACATTATCCGGTGATTCGGACGTTTGCTGATCCTCCTGTCCGAACAAAAGAAGTCCTGCAAGGATCATTAAGATAATAAACAGTTTTTTCATAATCTATCCTCCCTGAATAATAGCTTTAATGTAATCTTCTCAAGGCAAGATAATTTGATTTCAGTATATTGTCAACTTATTTTAAATATATTTAGGCAATTCGACCGTGAATTTCGTTCCTTTTCCCGGATCGCTTTTTACCTTGATCTTACCTCCGCCGAGATCAAGGAACTCCTTGACAAGGATCAGTCCGAGGCCTGTACCTTTCTCATCGTTAGTACCCGGAGTAGTAAAAGCTTCCGAAACCTTGAACAGTTTCTTGATATTGTTCTTATCAATACCTATTCCGTTATCTTCAATTGATATCTTTATTTTATCTTTATGGTTTTTAGCGGATATCTTTATCTTTCCTTTCTCTCTCGTGAATTTTATCGCGTTCGCGATCAGATTTCTTATGATCGTATCCACCATATTTCTGTCGGAATGTGCGTAACAGGCACCGGACATTTTTACTTCGACATCTAAACTTTTTGAGTTGATATTGTTTCCCAGCAGCTGAATGTTATATCCGACAATTTCATTCAGATCTGTTTTCTCAGGTTTAAAATCTATTTCTCCGGACTGGGTCTTGACCCACTCGAAAAGATTTTCCATAAGTTTTAACAGTCTTTCTGATGACCCCAGGATCATTTTTATATAATTTCTTCTCTTATCATCATCGAATTTGTCGTAGAATTTATCTAGAAATCCCGCTGTTGAATGAATGGCTGTGAACGGATTCAGAAGATCATGATGGATTATTCTGAAAAACTTGTCCTTTGTGGAATTGATAACTTTCAGCTCTTCGTTTTTAAGCCTGTAAATTTCAGCTTCTTTTTCCTTTTTTTCTGACTCGTATCTTACCTGCATTTCAAATATTTTATTCTGCGATTCTTCCGAAAATATCACATCTTTCAGAACAAAATGCTTCTTATAATAATTAAGCGAATTCTCAAAATCGTTCAGTTTCTCATAACATTCTGCGATGAGTCCGTAGAAATTAAGAAGGTGGTTGTTGGAATGTATGGCTGTAGCAAGTTTTTCTCCCTCAAGACCCTTTTCCAGTGCGAGTTCGGGTTTCCCTTCTTCCAGGTAATGGTTCGAAATATTCGAAAGAGCTGACGCCATACCTTTATTATAACCTGCTCCCACGCTTATTTTGTATGATTCATTAAAAAAATCAAGCGATTTTTTCTTATCGCCTTTATATTTCCAGGACAGACCTATATTGTTCAGAGCTCTGCACAAAGCATGCACGTTACCGGTATTTTTATCTATCTTCATTGAAGAATTGAAATAGCTTAGAGCTTTATCATAATCTTTCAGATTGTTGTAAACAAGCCCGATATTATTATAAGCCGTAGAAAGACTTGATCTGTCCGCCGTTTTCAATTTCAGTTCAAGAGCTCTTTCATAATAATCAAGTGCTTTATCGAACTGCTTCAGCCTGAAAAAAAGTATTCCTATATTGTTAAGCGCGAATGCGGTGTTCTTTCCGTCGTTCATCTCTTCCGCTATCTTTAGAGATTCAATAAAATATTCCTGCGATTTTTCATAGTTACATATAGTAAAACTGGCATGGCCGAGGATGTTAAGCGCACCGTATTTCCCTTTAAGATACCCGATACTTTCCGAACGTTTCATAACATCGGAAGCGCTGAACATTATTTTTTCATAATTTTCTTTATTAAAATTTCTCTGTATCTCGTCTTTCAGTATTTCTAAAGTCCTGTCTATCTCCGATCTTGCCTTTTCCATCATCGCTCCGAATGGTAACTTTCACGAACAAATATAACTAATCCGCTTTGTTTTAACAAGACGGTTGAATAAAAAAACACATCGTTATAAATGTGTTGAAATTCTATTAATAATTTTTTAACTTCGAAATATATCCCTTAACTTCGGAGGTCAGTATGATAGAAAATATTGTAAGAGCTCTTATAATAAACAGCGAAAAGAACGAAGTACTTCTTGCGCGTCAGGTCGGAAAGGATTACACTTTTATGCCGGGCGGTCATATTGAATTCGGGGAAACCGCAGCTCAGGCGATCGACAGGGAAATGGTCGAGGAGATCGGTACAGAAGGTAAGGTCGGTCCTTTGATCTGGACTATCGAGAACATTTTTACTGATTTGAACGGAAAGAACTGTCATGAACTGGCTTTATATTTCGTATACGGTTATTATAAAAGATTTTATGAATATAAGATCGAATCACTTGAGGAGCATCTTGAATTTCTATGGGTCAATCTTGACGATCTGGAATTTTTTAATCTCAAGCCTGCACTGCTCGCAGACCTGATCCGCAAGTTCAATTCGGGCGATGAAACTGAGAATTTTTATTCGGAATCTTCCGAAACAAAAGATTAGAATCTGAAAAGTATATAGATAAAAAGCACAATACTGATCACAAAAGATACCGATGAGAACATCATGCAGATGACAGTTTCTTTTGATACAGAATCGTTCGTGTATGTCATAAGCTTGAAATATGCAGGGCTTGTCAGAAATACCTGCTGACTGTTGGCTTCTATAAGATCTTCTTTTGTAAGAATCACGCTCTCGCTCTGCTTTGTCTTCAGGACAGGAATGTTCTCTGAATGGAAATTATCGTAGAACCAGTTGTTGAAATAAAGCTCGAAATCACCTTTCGGGGCCATAGCACCCAGATGCCTGATAGCTTCATCGTAAGTGATCCCGCGGTTCAGATTTTCGGCACCGTACTTCAGGACATCAATGTAAATGTTCGATATCTTCAATTCAGCACTCCTTCTAATTTTTCATTAACAGTTCTATGGCAAGGTTAGCCTGCATATTCGATACTATAGCCACTCTGGCGGAACACAGCCCGGATTCTGATGAAGTTACACCGTCACCGCAGAACCAGATGTTGCCTGTCCGTCTTACTTTCAGGCTTTCGAAATTTCCGAACCCTGATAATCCGTTGCCGGAAATTACAGGTTTTTCAGGATAGTTTGTCGCCCATTCTTCTATCAGCCACTGTTTGCTTTCAGCTCTGTCAAAAGCTTCGATCATAATCTCCGCTTCACCGAAAATCGGCCCGATATCGTTCCTGCGGAGTTCTTTATCGTGAACAGTTATTTCGCAGTCCGGATTTATTTGCAGAAGCCTGTCCTTTAACACAGTTACTTTTGATTTTCCGATCTCACTGATAAAGTAATACTGCCGGTTAAGATTTGACGCTTCAACTATATCAAAGTCAGCTATTATCAGCTTGCCGATCCCGGCACGGACAAGCGAGACCGCCACGTTGGAGCCGATGCCGCCGCATCCCGCAATCCCGATAACGGCGCGGGACAACCTTCCCGTCATCCCGTCCGCGTTCTTCGCGAAGATATCGCTCATGTTATTTGTACAGACAGATGTAAGATGAATCTTTTTCGGCTTTGACCCTGAATTTGACATTGGGTTCAATGATCATCGTCTCGTTCGGTCCGTAAGTTTTCCAGTCATCTTCGCCGGGAAGAAGAACTGTCAGTTTGCCGCTTGTGACGGTCATGAACTCTTTTGAAGATGTTCCGAATTCATACTCTCCCTGTGCCATTACTCCGATCGTAGCCGGGCATTCTCCAGTTTCGAAGGCGAGAGATTTTACCTTTCCGTCGAAATACTCGTTCACTTTGAACATTTAACCTCCGCTCATTAAATGTATAACTTTTATATCAGCATTTTTCGGGACAGAAAAATCATCCCAGTTCTCTCTTTTGACTATCCCGCCGTTCACTTTTATTATCAGAAGTCTGAACGAATATTTCATTTCGTCCAGAACATTTCTGACTGTCATGCCTTCTTTCCATGCGATAACATTTCCGTTCACGGTCACAGTATCCAAAAGATATCCCTTACTGATGCTTTGAAAGAACTTCGATAACTTCAGGCAGGTCCATTCCGAGATCTTTCATATGCTCTATCTTCGGAACTCCGTTGCTTGTCCAGCCTCTTCTCAGATACACCGCGTCAAGAAGCTGCTCGTATCTGTCTTCTCTATATTTTCTTGTGATCGCGATCTTTTCCCCGACGGATTTTCCTGCCGGATCAACTCCGATATCCTCTTTCATTTTCCTGTCGTAGAATTCTTCCATGCTTTTGTACTCTTCTACTGTTACCGGGCCTGCCGCTCTGTAAGGCTGAGCGTCGTGTTTTCTGAGCCCGTAACCTCTTCTGATGTTGAAAGTTCTCTGGAAGTTGTATACTCTTTCCGACTGGCGGATCATTTCCGCTTTGTCGATATTGCTGCCCGTGACGGCATTATAGATCGTAACATAGTTATCTACGTGCTCCGGAACTTTTGCCGGTTCGTCAGTTTCAGCGTTGTTTTCAGGCTCCACGTCGTTCCACGGCAGCTTGCAGAGCCCCATCAGTCCGAACCATGTCCTGAACATAGGGAAATAGTGCAGAGCTTCAGCTTTATTCTCGAAAGTCGGTATGTGGTTGTTGACCATGTCCATGAATATCAGCCATGCTTCATCGTGCTGAGGACCTTTGTTGGTCATAGCGTATCCGCCCTGCTGAGCGAGCGATTCTTTAGAAACGTACTGAGAATACTCAAGACCCTTGTTCTCCATTCCGATATCGTTCATGAAGTTCATATCCGCGTCGAAATGCTCGTGGAAATATTTCTTCATTCCGCGGACACCGAGGCCTACGATCTTTCCGAAGCCTTCGCCTCTCGCCATCTGGTGGATAAGCTCAAGCGCACTTTCGATATTGCCGAAACTGAGGTCCATTCCGCCTGTATGTTCCTTTGTGATAAGACCGTTCTCGAAGCACTCCATAGCGAATGCCGTCATCGTACCGAAAGAAATTGTATCTATACCGTAAGTATCGCAGTAGAAGTTAAGTTCGATCACTGTGTCAGCATCGAATATACCCATGTTCGATCCTACACCCGCTGCAGTTTCGTACTCCGGTCCGTCAACTATTACCGCCTGGCCTTTATAAGGTCCTGATTTAAGTACGAAATCGTCGACAGCTTTCGCGCAATTCATCGTACAGCCGATCCAGCAGCCGTCGTTCATGCCCTGAGTGAATTTCTTGTTCCAGACCCTTGAATGAAGAGCGTCGGCGTCTTTATGTGAACCGAATTTAAAGTTATGTGTAGGTAAAAGGTTGTAGTCGTTCATGATATTGACCAGATGAGCGGTACCTTCCTGTTTCATACGGCACTGGTGAGGATCAAGCTCCTTCATCTCTCTCGCGAACCTTGCGCCTCTTTCCCTGATCGGTTCCATATCGGCTACATGGTTCGGATCCTGAGTAACACCGGCAGCTTTAACGACAACGGCTTTTATTTTTTTGTCTCTGAAAACAGTTCCGATACCGCCTCTTCCCGCCTGTTTCAGTCTGCATTTCTTTCTCTTAATATCATACCAGCTGAAGTTAAGCATCCCGATCATCGTATGGTCAGCTGCGTGACCAGCCGAAATAACGGAAATGTTCTTCATATCTCTCGGTTCCGGACTGTCAGAATACATTTCTGTTAATTGTTCAGCAAGAATATGACTGTCTATCTCCTCTGCCGGAGCTTCTTCTATTGTTACAGTGTTTTTTACTCCGTCGATAACTATGATTACATCATTTTTAGCTTTTCCCTGAAGTTCGAGAGCGTCAAATCCCGAAAATTTCAGGAACGGTCCGAAATATCCCCCGACATTACTGTCGATCACTATATCAGTTATAGGCGAGATCGAAACAACAAGAGATTTTCCTGCGCCGGCGTACTGCGTGATCCCGCAGATGGGCCCGGGAGAAATAACGATCTCGTTCTCGTTGTCGTTCCACTTTGTTTCCGGTTTGGTGGCATCCCAGAGAAGCCTTAGCCCGTAACCTTTTCCGCCGATAAATTTTTCTTTCATTTGCGGAGACACGTTTTTAATATTTACAGAGTTGTTATCGAGATTGATGTGAAGTACCCTGTCAGTATACCCGCGGAACAATTCCTTGGGTTCGTAGCTCATTTCCTTAAGCGGCACATGCTTTGATTTAAGATCGCTTACGCCCATTTTTTTCTCCTGTATTTCTTAAAATTCAACTTTAACTCAGCTGACCGTATCCTACGGGGATAATAAGATAATAATTCAGCCCCCGGATTACAAGAAATAAAATTACATAAAATTTTTGCTTGTTTTTACCACCTCCTTTCTTTATATTTGAGACCTTATTTAATCAGGGCAGGTATGATGAATAAGATCAAAGCCGTTGCGGCGGTGTTCATTTTCATAGTAATTTCCGGATGCGTATCAGCAGTTTCGATCTCACAGTCTGAAGTCAGGAGCGATCCGTTTGAACCTAAGATAGAATCCGAGTCTCTCAGGTTCTATACAGCAGGTCAAACCGGCACAGATAAGAAAAACCGTGTTTACAGCTCATCATTCAGGGACGGATCGGTAGACTGGATGTGGTACGAACTGATCGTCAGGAACCTTTATGACAAAGATACCAGTCTGCTATACAGAGAAGTATGGCTGGACGGAAATGACGCTGTCATCAATTCTGAAATAAAGACGATGAGCGTAAAAAAGAAAGATGTATATCTGGAATTTTCCGCTGGAATTAAAACAGAATGGGAACCGGGATATTATGTTCTCAGAATTTTTCAGGACAGCCTGAAATTAGATGAGAAAGAATTTAAAATAACAAAACTGAAATAAATTTGCGGGAGTAACAAATGGCAAAAAAACAAGTTTACGGTCTGAAGGCGACAAGAGGTCTATGCCCTGTATGCGGCGAACAGATACAGATCGTAAAGATCGTAAAACCCTTCCTGACGGAAGCTAAAACACACAAATTCATGGAAGAAGTCGTTAAAGCGTGCAAATGCCCTAATAAGACCCTTGATTCTTATCTGAAATAAAGTGTCCTTCAGGACGCTTTTTTTATAATGGGGTATAAGGAGGCTGACGTGGCATTAACGGTTCATGACATATGGAAAAGCTATACTGAGAGAATCGATACAGAGATCGAACTTTCGGGATGGGTAAGAACTGAAAGAACTTCAAAAGATTTCGGCTTTATCGAATTGAACGACGGAACTTTTTTCAAGAACATTCAGATCGTTTACGATAACACTCTGAATAATTTCGACGAGATAACAAGAATCACGACCGGTTCTTCATTGACGGTTAAAGGCAAACTCATTTCATCACCGGGAGACAAGCAGCCTTTCGAGATCAAAGCTTCAAATATTGAAGTTCTCGGACTGTGCGATCAGGTTTTCCCGCTTCAGAAAAAAAGACATTCGGTAGAATATCTGAGAACTATAGCGCACTTAAGACCGAGAACCAACCTTTTCAGAGCTGTATTCAAGGTAAGAAGTCTGGTTGCGTTCGCGATACACAAGTTCTTTACCGACAGGAATTTCGTCTATGTTCACACGCCGATAATCACGGGAAGCGACTGCGAAGGGGCCGGTGAAATGTTCGGCGTTTCAACGCTTGACATGAACAAACCTCCCAGAAAAGAGGACGGTTCGTTAGACTATTCAAAGGATTTCTTCGGGAAACAGACCAACCTGACCGTAAGCGGACAGCTCAACGTTGAGAACTTTTGTATGGCTTTCCGCAATGTTTATACTTTCGGACCGACCTTCAGGGCGGAGAAGTCCAACACTCAGAGACATGCTTCGGAATTCTGGATGATAGAGCCCGAAATGGCTTTTGCGGATATTCAGGACGACATGGATATCTCGGAAGAAATGGTCAAATATCTCATCAGTTATGTGCTTGAGAACGCCCCGGAAGAAATGGCGTTTTTCAATCAGTGGGTCGACAAAGGCCTGCTCGAAAGACTCAGTTTCGTACTTAACTCGGACTTCGGAAGGGTGACCTATACCGAAGCGATGGATGAACTGATAAGATCCGGTAAAAAGTTCGACTACAAACCCGAATGGGGAATAGATCTTCAGACCGAGCATGAAAGATATCTGACAGAAGAAGTTTATAAAAGACCTGTTTTCGTTACGGATTATCCCAAGGATATCAAAGCCTTCTACATGCGTATGAACGAGGACGGGAAAACTGTCGCGGCCATGGATCTTCTGGTTCCGGGAGTCGGGGAGATCATAGGCGGAAGCCAGAGAGAGGAAAGATACGATTTCCTTGTTAAGCGGATCGAAGAAATGGGCCTCAGTAAAGAAGATTACTGGTGGTATCTGGAACTCAGAAAGTTCGGAACGAACAAGCACTGCGGTTTCGGTCTCGGTTTCGAGAGGATGGTAATGTACATGACAGGTGTGGAGAACATTAAGGATGTCATACCGTTCCCTAGAACTCCCGGTAACTGCGAATTTTAATTTTTTTTGGAGCATTAAATGTTAAAGAAAATTCATCATATAGGTATCGCCGTAAAAGATCTCAAAGCCGCTGCGGAGAAATATGTGGCTATGACAGGAATAACTCACTACGAAACTGAATATGTTCCCGAGCAGGATGTCGAAGTAGCCATGTTCGAGGTCGGCGAAAGCAGAATTGAACTGCTTCAGGGTAAGTCGGAAAACTCGCCGATATCAAAATTTCTGGAGAAGAACAGGGAAGGTCTTCACCATGTTGCCTATCAGGTAGAGGATATAGAAAAAGCGCTTGAGGTTCTTAAGGCTCAGGGATTTACCCTCATCGATGAAAAACCAAGACTCGGGGCAGGCGGAATGAAGATCGCGTTCATCCACCCGAAATCCACCAACGGAGTTCTGACCGAATTATCTCAGATATAGTCTGTTAAAGATAAATACAGGAGGCCGTTATGCTTGAGCAGCTCAAAAAGACAAAAATGTTCGAAGGTCTGACGAAAAAGTTCTTAAAAAGATCGAATCTTTTTCAAAGATCGAAAAACATGAATCCGATTCAACTGTTATCAAAGAAGATTCGGCTGAGAACTATGATCTGTTCGTCGTTCTGAAGGGCAGGGTAAAGATCTATGTGTCATCAAAATTCTTTTCCGATGACTCCGAGCAGCTGAAAGAGATCTATACGGTAAACGCGGGAGAATTTTTCGGAGAGATGTCCTGCGTCGTTAAAAAGAGAAGAAGCGCGACAGCCGTGACCGCCGGAGCCGCAGAACTGATTAGGATAAACGGGGTAAAATTCACAAAGTTCCTCGAAAGCGATAAAGAAATAGGATATGCTGTTCTGAAAAAACTGTATGAATCGCTTTACGAGAGGATCGAGAATTCGAATTTTATGCTCAGGAATTTTTTAATTTAGGTTATTTCACCAAATAACAGCTAGTTAAGAAACCGCAAAATATAAATTTTCATCAAAACATATACATTTCTATAGTTTTTTTCGTTAAAAAAAGCTGAAATTCTTTCTATAAGAGCAGGTATTAATAATATTCATTTCTGATTTTTTAAGTATGAATAGAGGTGCAAAACTTCTCAATAGAACTTAGTAGAACCTGAGCACTTGTAGCAGTAGGCTTACTTATATTATAATCATCATACCTTGCAGTATAGCAACAATCCTTTAATCTATTGTAACAAAAAGCAATTGACTCCATATACTTATCAACAAGCTTACTTCTTACTTTATGCTTATTAGGTCTATGCTCTTTCACGCTAAAACATTTATGATAATATTCATCAAAACTTTGATATATAGTCTTGTTAATTTCTAAAGGGAATAACCTATGTTCAATATAGTGCAAAGATGAATAAAAGGCAGTAGTAACGATCCAATCGTAATAATCAGTCTCATTTGTTAAATGTAAACAGACATCACTGTTATGCTTTGCATGATCAAGTGAATTATTTTTCACTTCTTTTTTTGTACTCATATATAAAACCGTCAGAAATTATTTTATTATAATTAAGCGTTTCAGTTGCAGGCATAAAGTAATACTCCAAATGAAAATCTTC
>QKDR01000007.1 GCA_003252515.1 Candidatus Delongbacteria bacterium
GGCGTACTGCTCGTACAGACCGTACGGTTCGGAAACGGACGAGGAAGAACTTGGATGGAAGGATGATCCTGAATACTATATCTATACAGGAACCTACGCGGTTTTCAGATGCCCGAAAATTCTGTACGATCAGCTTCCTCACCTGAAGGATTTAGAGCACAATGAAAACAGCACATGGACAAACAATAACCCTGAAGTCAATACAACATTCGATTATCCGAACGAAACTTATGATCAGGGTGAAGTATTCACCGATTACAATGCCGACGGCGAGTGGAACGCCAACAGCGGTTTTCTGCTTCCCGGACATTATCTTGACGGTATAACTTACAGCCTGTTCGACAATACGGTAACCAAAATAAAAGGCTCATATACCAATCAGTTCAGCAAATATCATATGGCGAAAACCGGTTTTGAAGCTGTTTTCAACGATTTTGATTATTACAGTGTGGTCGATCCTTATATTACTTACGACACGGAAGAATATGATGTGATAGAAGGTGATCCTTACCCCGAAAAAGGAAGGGAGAAGACCGTTTACAGCTATAAACCTAAAGAGCTGTCCTGTTTCGTGCAGGATAAAATGGAGTTCGAGGACCTTGTGATAAACGCGGGTCTGAGGATGGATATGAGGATACTTGACGACAAAGCCGTAGACTACTACGATGAAAGGCACGATGAAGGATTGCCCGGTTTCGAGGAAGATATCGATCAGGTAAAAACTGTTTTCAGCCCGAGGCTCGGCATCTCCCATTCCATCTCTGAAACGTCAAAGCTGTTCTTTTCCTACGGTCATCTTTATCAGCTTCCCCAGTATACTCTCGTCTTCGACAGTGACACGAAAGCGGTCGAGAACCCTCTGTTCGGCAATATGAATCTGGGATACGAGAAGAACGTTCAGTACGAGCTTGGAGTCGTAAACGAGATCGGGGATTATCTTGTGGACATTACCGGATATTTTAAAGATATATTCGATATGATAAACACGAGAACTTATGAATCGACAATATCCGATGACGCGACGGTCTTCTACAATTCAGATTACGGTAAAACGAGAGGAGTTGAACTGACGGTGGACAGAAGCCTCAAGAACAACTATCTCTGGAGTTTTTCTTATACGCTTTCATACGCTTACGGGAAATCTTCTACTCAGACCTCCAATTTCTATGACGACGAGCTTGTTATAAAAGAATTTCCGCTGGACTGGGATGAAAGGCACACGATAAATTCGTATTTTGCGCTGGTCTTCGGGCAAGATGAAAAGCTTTTCGGTATGCCTTTCTCCGACGACTGGACTTTAAGTCTGAGTACGGATTATGGCAGCGGCAAGCCTTTTACGCCATCAGCGGATTATTACTACGGGGAGAAGGATCCTGATAAAATAGTTACAAATTCAGAAAGGCTGCCCTGGACGTCAACAACAGACCTGAAATTCACCAAGAGTTTTTCTTTTTCCGGCGAAAATAATGTTTCGTACGGAAAGCTGAAGTTCGAGTTTGACGTATTCAACCTGTTCGACAAGATCAATGTGCTGAGCGTGTATTCGGATACGGGAAGCTGGTATTACAGAAGCGCTGCTTTTTATGATGATGATGAGTTCGCTGATGAACGTACCAATCTTATTGGGATCTTTGAAGATCCGTCCAATATCGATGAAAGAAGAAATTACAGGTTCGGAGTAAGTTATATATGGTGAGACGGCTTATGAATAAATTAACTTTCCTTCAGATACTGTTGCCTTTAGTTGTGTTGTTTATCGTATATTCGTGTTCGGTGGATTATAAAGGACCAGATCCAGGGAACGGCGATCCTGTCATATATTTTTATGATACGACCGATTCGACAAGCAGCAAGAAGACCAGGATCAGCTGGTACGGGAATGACACCGACGGCATTAAGCTGAACTATTACTATACCGTAACTACCGATACTTTCATTACGACCGGTAACGTTCTTGAGAAATTCCCTCTTGAAGCCGCTGATCATCCCGTCTGGTCTACGACGACGGAAACCTATACAGATATTTCACTTCCATACTTTAATTTTAATGCCGATACAACTTATACTGACTACAGGGATTACGGAGAGATCGTCACTTCGTCAGGAGACACTGTTTCGGTGATATTCAAAGCTGTCTTCTCCAAATTCTTCCTTCTCGGCATAGACGAGAAAGGATCAATGACCCCGATAAGATCAAAAATATTCAAACGAACGAATATACAACCCAAGCATCCGATGGTCTATTCCGACAAACTGGAAATCAACGGATTTGAAAAATACTGGTTCACGATCGGTACCGACTCGGCTCAGCTTATTATGCCGGAAGAAACTTCGTTCTGGAAGCCGATAGACTTCAAATGGATGGGAGACGATCCCGACGGCAGCGAGGTTGAGCTTGAATACAGATGGGAACTTCATGAACTGAGAGAACCGTCAGAACCTGATACGCTGCTGGAAAGTGCCGGGTGGAGTGTTGATAATCTTACCGCGAATTTTTCGGGAGTCATATACAGCAATAACAGGAACGGCAGATATTCTTTCAGACTCTGGGTCAGGGACGACGCGTACGAGGAATCGGAGAACCACGCGACCGTGAATTTTGAAGTATTCGCTCCCACTTTTGACAAAGGTATACTTTTCATTGACGACACCGACCCTTTATTTTATCCTCCTCCCGCTTATTCGCAATGGATGGGTAATCCCGACGACTCTAAAGTGAGGTCGTTCTATCAGGATCTTTTCGAGTATGCGGGATACAAACCTGAGGGCGATATGTCTGCTGACTCACTTTTCTGGTATAAAACGGCAGTATTCGAAAAATCCGTGACTGACAGTGGAAGGACATATTATTCGCCCAATATCAGAGAAGTGATAAAATACAGACTGGTCGTTATTTCTTCGGAGGACAGGACGACCTATAACGGTATTAATTTTATAGGTGAGACAGGTTATGCGGGG
>QKDR01000156.1 GCA_003252515.1 Candidatus Delongbacteria bacterium
TTATCCCTGACCAGCGAATTGGCGTGATCGATCAGTGACTTAAGGTCCGCTTTTGCTGAATCAGTAATCTGACTGACAGTACCTGTTCTTTCCTCGCTAAACAAAACTGAAAACATTAAAAAGAACAGTATGACCTTGATCCTGTTGTACATTATATTATATCGAGCCTTCGATTTCTTTAAGTTTATCCTGCATCAGCTTCATGATCTCTTCGAGCCTTTCCTGTGTCTGGGCCTCGTATCTCTGAACAAGTGCCGGCTGAGTATTTGACGCCCTGATCAGTCCGAACCCGTCGTCAAAGATCACTCTTACACCGTCAACATCAACAACATGATACCCCTGACCCTTGAAATATTCAGTGGCCTTTCTTACTATTTCGAATTTTTTATTATCGTCGCTGTCGAGTCTGATCTCCGGTGTCATAATTGTTTTCGGCACGTCTTTAAGTAATCCTGACATAGTTGATTCAGTTCTTGACAGTATCTCAAGAAGCCTTAATGAAGCATAGAGCGCATCATCATGTCCGAAAAATCTGTCCTTGAAGAATATGTGGCCGCTTACTTCACCTCCAAGCTCGGCTTTAGTTTCCTTCATCTTAGCTTTGATAAGAGAATGGCCGGCCTTCCACATTATACCGTTACCACCGAGTTTTTTAATTCCGTCGTAAAGCGTTTGAGAACATTTGACTTCACCTACGATCGTCGAACCGGGTTTTCTTGAAAGGATCTCTTTTGAGAATATAAGCATCAGGTGATCACCGAAAAGCATATTACCTTCTTCCGTCACGACACCGATCCTATCCGCGTCGCCGTCGTAACCTATACCCAGATCGGCTTTTATCTCTTTAACTTTAGCTATCAGATCCGTCATATATTTCGGTACTGTCGGATCAGGATGGTGATTCGGGAAATGTCCGTCGGGTTTGGTATACAGATCTGTGACATCATGACCGAAATGCCTGAAAATCTCGCAGGCAATCTCTCCGCCCGTTCCGTTCCCTCCGTCGACCACGATACTGAGCTTTCTTGAACCCATGGATATATTCTTTTTCAGATAATCAAGATAAGCGTCTTTCACCGGCATTGTTCTTAAAGTTCCGGCAGGTATTTCGGGATCTCTGGTTTCAAGATCGTTCTGCAGTATCATATTCTTGAGTTTCTGTATCTTCTCACCGTACAGAGCATAATCTCTTGTGATCATCTTAAATCCGTTCATATCTGAAGGGTTATGCGAACCTGTTATCATTACAGCAGCGTCGGTACCATATTCGATCTGGGCAAAATAAAGCATAGGAGAAGTACACTGTCCAATTGATATTACGTCGATCCCGCAATCTCTGAGAGTATTCGTAAAAGTCGAAAACAGAAAATCCGCGGAAAGCCTCGCATCGAAACCGACAGTACAATTTTTATAATTTTCTCTTATCAGATGTGTCGCGAAAGCTTTTGCTATGCTTATGACAGTATTTGAAGTAAAATCGGTTTCAACAACTCCCCTGATATCGTATTCTCTGAAAATATTCTCGTTCATGATCATCTCCTTAATAAGTTATCTTGAAGCTTGTACCAGACCGACTTTCCGGTAAACTTTACTGAGCATCCTCCAGGCTTTATCCTGCGCTGCTGAAGCGCCTTTTCTCAGAACTGTTTCCAGATAGTCTTTATTTTTCATCAGATCATCGTGTTTATTCCTGATAGGAGTAAGTTTTTCAACAACAATATCGGCGAGATCTTTTTTAAAATCACCATACCCTTTCCCGATATATTTATCTTCAAGCTCGGACACAGGTGTGTCGGTCAGATTAGAATATATGGTCAGAAGGTTTCTTATACCGGCTTTTTCATCACCTTCGGAGAATTTTATTTCCATTCCGGAATCAGTAACCGCACTTTTTATTCTCTTTGCCACAATATTCGGATCATCGATCAACGCTATCCTGCCGGTCCCGCCTGTATCACTTTTACTCATCTTTGCAAGAGGGTTCTGAAGATCCATTATCCTTGCGCCGGATTTTGGTATGATCGGTTCAGGAACCGTAAAAGTATCTGAATATCTGTAATTGAACTTTACAGCAATATCTCTAGTGAGTTCAACATGCTGTTTCTGATCTTCACCTACCGGAACAAAATCGGCGTTATACAGCAGAATATCCGACGCCATAAGTATAGGATAAGTGAAAAGGCCTGCATTAATACTCGCACCCGGCTTGGAAGATTTGTCTTTGAACTGGGTCATCCTGCTCAGTTCACCTAATCCTGTCAGACATCCGAGTATCCATGTCAGCTCCGTATGACCTGTAACATGCGACTGAATGAAAAGATTGTTTTTATCCGGATCCAGCCCGACTGCTATATACTGAGCTATTACGGACAGAGTTTTATGCCTTAATTCTTTCGGGTCCTGAGGTACAGTAAGAGCGTGAAGATCTACCACCATATAAAGTGTTTCATAATCATTCTGAAGCCTGACAAAATTTTTCATCGCTCCGATATAATTTCCTATTGTCAGCTGACCGGTAGGCTGTATACCACTCAGTATGATTTTCTTTTTCCCGTTCTCCATTTTACCTTACCGTTCCCGTTATTTGAATTCAATTTCATCCGAATAGAATACCGGCCCGTCCTTGCATACCAGCTTATATTCTTCCGAACCTCGTTTTCTGACTGCGCATCCCTGACATACACCCATTCCGCAGGCCATAGGTGTTTCCAGAGAAACCCGGCATCTCGCGCCCTGTTCCTCTATAAATCCCGCGACAGCTTTCATCATCGGATCCGGACCTACGACATAGATGTCATATTCTTTAAGATCAGCTATATTCTTTATTTTGATCTCCTCTTTCAACAATTCCAGTACATTTCCGCTGAAACCTGCAGTACCGTCATCCGTTGACATCATCAGTTTGATGTTTTTATTCTCAAAATGATCCGCTCCGAAAAAATCTCTTCTGCTCCTGTTCCCCCAGAAAAGTGTTACATCTGCACCTGTTTCCGAGAAATGACCCGCAAGGCTTTTTAAAGGAGCTATCCCGATACCTCCGGCAATCAGAAGTTTTTTTCTGCTCCCGTCTCCCGGATCAAAACCGTTCCCTAAAGGTCCGAGCACATTGACGGTTTCTTTAGATCTCAGAATATCATACAGCAGTTTAGTTCCCCTGCCTACTATATTAAATATGAACTCGAATTCATCTCCGTTAACATTAGAAACGGCAAAAGGTCTTCTAAGAACAGGTGCTGAAAGCTGACCTGAAGTGACCTGCACGTTGATAAATTGTCCGGGTTTTGCCAAACCGGCGATTTCCCTGGATAAGGCGATACATGAAACGGTATTGTCGGTCAGTTTATCTACTGATCTTATAACCGCATTAGTCTCAAAATATCGTCTTTCAATATCCTTCATTACATTTTCCGCTGATCTTTCTTTAAGTATTTTTCCATATTTATCATGCTGCAACCTATCCCGCCGTTCTCTTCCTTATAATACAGAAGTCCTGACAATTTATTTTTTTCAAGGATATATTCGGCTTTCTTTCTTCCCATTGCGAACGCAGCGGTCGCGAATGCGTCGCTGAGATACGTTTTCTCAGATATAACTGTAACGCTGATGAGATCAGAAATTCCGAAACCGGTGTCTGGGTTGATTATATGACAGTATCTCACACCGTCAGCAATAATAAATTTCTCGTAATCACCGGAAGTGGCTACAGCTCCGTCAGCTACGTATATAGTATCGATCAGAGAGCGCTCTTTTCTGGGATGCCTTATGCCGATCATTCTGGATTTGGGAGATCTCACTGTCAAATCACCTCCAGCTTCAACAATAAAGTCTCTGTAACCTCTGGAGTACAGATAACTCGCGGCCGAATCTACAGCATAACCTTTTGCTATACCGCCCAGACCGATACGGCATCTTCCGTCTTTAAACTCCAGTGAATCTCCGGTAAATTCATAACTGTCGAGCGTAGATATCTTTAGAATGTCAGACAGTTCTTTCTCATCCGGGACTGAAGGCTCGGCCGCTGTATAAAATCCCCACAATTCAACTACAGGCAGAATGGCTACATCAAAATACTTATCAGTGTATTTATACAAGTGTATCGAAATCTTCAGAATCTCTCTAAGCGGTTCAGGTATTTCAAATCTCGATCCGGGATCCTGTGAATTGATCCTGCTCAATGAGGAATTTTCAACATACGGGTTCATTTCCGAGTTGAAGTAAGCGAAGATTTTTCTTACATCAGATACAGCCTCGGATGCTTTCATTGAATCAGTACCGTTTATTCCGAAAAGTGTGATATTTACGTCAGTCGCGAACTCAACAAAGGCTGATGTTATTTTCAGTTTCTCACTTTTAGTGCATGATACGACGAAACATACCAGCATAATATATTTTAATACATGCCTGAATTTCATGGCGGTAAAAGTAGCAATTTATAAAACTAAATGCAAGTGAAAATTCAAAATAATTATCAAATATGGAATATCTTATTAAACTATTTCGTCTTTTTATATAAAGCATCCACAAGATAAGTGATCATAACCTTCCCGTTCTCGTTAATGCCTATCCTGAGAATATCGTCATTTCTGAACAGCCACTTGTTGTATATAGTGACAGAGCCGTTCATTATACTTGAGATCCTGATCTTGTCATCTTTATAGCTTGAGGGAAATCTGTTTTTTTCGTAACTCGGTTCGCCGTATAATTCGATCAGTTTCCTGCTGAGTTCGTCATATAATTTAAGAGCATTTTTATCCGGCACTGCTTGAAAAACTATCTGACAGGCATATAACTTCTTGCTGATAAAATTGAACTGCCATTTTTCAACCTGTGAACCTAAATACTTGCCCCCTTTATATTCCAGAACAGAGTCATCAGTTTCTGCAAGTTTAAGATTTGACTGTTTCCTTAATGCGTCTTTAACGGTTTGCCTTGCGGAGGCCCATTTGGCATTGAATAACTGAGGGAGGTCTTTGTCGACTTTTTTAGGCTCGACTTTTACTTTTACGGTTTTTTTCTGGCTTTCAAGACATTTTTTTTGTTCTTTCTGAGTTTCTACGATTTCATCCCAGGAGTCAGTGTATATAGAGTACAGATCATCATATACATCCCTTGTTATCCCGGGGTCCTGCATTTTTTCTTTGATCGCATTAAATTCGGCCATCAGAGAATCAACTTTAGCCTTATACTTATCACATTCCTGGCAAAAAACACCTGTTGTTAAGATCAATAAGGCTGTCACAGTTAACTTTTTCATGAGTCTCCTTTATCCGCTCCTTTATAAATTTCAATTTTCCCCGGGAATCGGTATCCCGAACGGCGCAATTTAACAAATCATAAATAACTTGTCAACAAAACTTTGCAGATTTTTCATATCGTTTTTTATAATTACGACCTTGCGATATCAGCCGATTATGCTTATTTTTCATTATGGTCGGGACAGGAGTTTTCCGATAAAATAAAAACGGGGAAAATATGGGTAAAAGAATTTCCGTTTCCGAACTCAGGAAATATAAGACATCCGGCAGAAAGATCACGGCACTGACAGCTTACGACTTCTATATTTCTAAAATACTTGACGGATCTGAACTGGACATGATACTTGTAGGTGATTCACTTGGTATGGTCGTACAGGGAAAGACCACAACAATACCCGTCACCTTAGAACAGATCATTTACCATACGAAGATCGTGGTCGAATCTACTTTTTCTCCTCTTATTGTAGCCGATATGCCTTTCGGAAGTTTTCAGATCTCGGTTGAAAAAGCCGTTGAAAATGCCGTCAGGATAATTAAAGAGACCGGATGTAACGCCGTTAAGCTGGAAGGAGGGAAGAGAATTATTCCGATAGTCGAACATCTGACAGCTTCCGGGATCCCTGTTTTCGGTCATCTCGGACTTACTCCGCAATCAATAAACAAATTCGGGAGTTACAAACTTAGAGCTAAATCGGAGGATGAGGCGAGAACTCTTAAAGAAGACGCTCTCCTTCTTCAAAATGCGGGGGTATCGGGAATAATACTTGAGAAGATACCTTCAGATCTGGCCGGAGAGGTCTCGGCTTCTCTGAAAATCCCCACGATCGGGATAGGTGCCGGAGCCGGCTGCGACGGACAGATACTTGTCATTACGGACATGCTGGGTTATGATCCTGAGATAAATTTTAAATTCGTAAGAAAATACGCTACGCTCGGAGAGATCATCAGTAAAGCTGTTCAGGATTATATTAAAGATGTAAAAAGCGGGAATTTCCCGTCTGAAAGTGAATCTTATTAAGAGAACAATATGCCGAAGATACTGAAAACGATATCTGAAGTCCGCGATTTCACGAACCTCTATAATCTTGTGAACAGACGCATCGGTTTCGTCCCGACGATGGGAGCTCTTCATGAAGGCCATCTCGAGCTGGGAAAAAAAGCCCGTGAAGAATGCGACTGCCTGATATATTCGATCTTTGTCAATCCGATCCAGTTCGGACCAAAAGAGGATCTGGGCAGATATCCGAGGGATATCACGGGCGACATAAGCAAGCTTGATACTATAGGAACTGACGCGGTCTTCATTCCGGACGACTCTGTAATGTATCCGAACGGCTTCTCCACTTATGTCGACGTAGGTGAGACAGGAAATATTCTTTGCGGCAAATCAAGGCCGGGGCATTTCAGAGGGGTCGCCACCGTCGTATTGAAACTGTTCAACATCGTGGAATGTGACCAGGCTTATTTCGGTAAAAAAGATTACCAGCAGCTTACCGTTCTTAAAAAAATGGTAAAGGATATGAACATTCCCGTTGAAATAATCGGAGTTGATACTGTAAGAGAAGCTGACGGACTGGCAAAAAGCAGCAGGAACACTTATCTCAACAGAAAGGACAGGACGTCTGCAGCTGTATTGTTCAAAGCTCTTTCCTTTGCGAAAGAAAATTTCGGATCATTCGGATCGAAAGAAGAAATAATATCAAAAGTTAAAGATATCATTTCAGAGGAAAGATCAGCTGAGATCGAATATATTGAACTCAGAAACAGTAACGACCTTTCTGCCGTAAAATCATTGAAGAAGGGAAAATTCGTTCTTCTTCTTGCAGTTAAATTCGGAACAACAAGACTTATCGACAATGTCACAGTTAACTGAATCGGGAAATATAATGAAAAAACTTTTTACACTTATACTTGCGGCAGGACTCGGAAAAAGAATGCAGTCAGACCTTCCGAAAGTGATCCACAAGATAAACGGAAAAGAACTCGTGAAATATGTGATTGATCAGGCGAGACAAACCGGATCGGACGAGATCTGGCTGATCACAGGACATAAAGGAGAACTGGTAAGAGAAGCCACTAAAGACCTTAATGTAAACTACGTGGAGCAGAAAGAACAGCTGGGAACGGGTCACGCTGTAATGCAGGCTGAAGAAGCGCTGGACGGCAAGTCCGGTGATGTACTGATACTTTGCGGTGATGTTCCTCTGCTGAGACCTGAGACTCTGAAAGACCTGAGAACTTATCATATAAACTCGGGAAGCATCGCCACCGTTCTGACTACCGAATTCGAGGATCCTTTCGGGTACGGAAGAATTATTAAAGACAGCAGCGGAAATATCCTTAAAATAGTAGAGCAGAAGGACGCTACAGAAGATGAAAAGACCGTAAAAGAGATCAATTCAGGTGTTTACATAATAGACAGAGAAGAGCTGTTCAGTGCTTTAAAACATATTTCTTCGGACAACGCCAGCAGAGAATATTATCTGACGGATGTCATCGGGATTTTGAAAAATTATGGTAAGAAGGTCGGAACATATCTGGTAAGCGACAATACAGAGATACAGGGCATTAACACTATAGAACAATTGAAGACTGCCGAAGGTATAATGAACTCCAGATAAACAATTAAAGGAGGGTGTCCCATGAAGTCAATAACAGCGATCCTATTTACTACTGCTTTATGCCTGTTCGGTCAATTCAGGGATACAGAATACAGCGACCCGAGAGTCAAACTTCTTTCACCGTCATCGTCAGGATCGATATTCAACATGTCCGACATATCAGTATCTCATACTTTTTCATCAAGTTACATCAGTTACGGTTCTGAATCATTTATGCTAAACGAATATATAGCAGGAATAAAATACAGAATATCAGATCCTCTGACTTTAAGACTGAACCTCGGCATGTCATATACTCCATTTTCATCCCTCAGTGCACCCGGCAGCGAACAGACTGATATATATCTTAAATCAGCTACACTCGATTATAAGCCCAACGATAAATTCAGAATGGTTATCGATTTCCGAAATATAAAACCGGAAGACATGTATTTCAATAATGACCCTTTTCACAGATATGATTTCATAAAAGAGGACGAATAAACCTGATGGCAAGAATAAAAACAAAAAAGAAAGAACAGCTCGAACAGGTTAAAGAATCGGGTTTTTATTTCTATATAATAATTTTTCTTCTGGCAATTCAGACAGTTTTTCTTTTCTACAAAAACTACGGGTTTATCAAAGAACAGTTCCAGTCAGACCCTAACGCAGGTTATGAAAATGAATTATCCGGTTCTGAAACAGGCACAGGCGACAATGATACAGGAATGGTCGACCCATCAGTCATCAGGGTCAGTGTCCTCAACGGATGTGGTGAGCCCGGACTGGCGTCAACATGGAAAGACAGGCTCAGAAATATGAAATATGATGTCAGAGAAACAGGCAACGCTTCCGGAAAATACAATAAAACGGTCATTCTTTCCAGGATCGAGGATATGAGCTATGCCCGTCATCTTGCACGGTCTCTCGGAGTAAAAAACGACAATGTCCTGATGCAGATCAATAAAGACCTTGTCGATATTGATGTCACGGTTATCGTAGGTTCAGACTATAAGAACCTCGGAAACTGACCATGGATGCTCCCGATAAATTTCTAAAGCTCCGGCAGGAAAACCCCGAATTAATATACGACAGCTTTTCAGTTATATCTGAGGGCAGCGATCTTAAAGTAAAATATAAGTTCATTCAGTCGGAGAAAATCGTTTTTGAGCCTTTCATTATTTTCAGGGACTGCACTCTGCAAAATATTAAGAATAATTACATAAATGCGGCTCTTTTTAATATCGGCATGATAGAGATGGCTAGCTATTATAAGGCATGCTGTTCACCGAAAATAGTGATCAGAGCAGGGAACCTGACCAGTGAACAGAAAGAATTCTGGAAGAAAATAATTTACAGGGGATTGGGCGAATTCCTGTATACAAATAATATCAATACTTCAGAAGATTCTCTGTTTTATCTGGAAAACGGGAACGGAATAACATTCAGGCCGTTCGAGAAAGCACTTCCTGATGAAGTGCTTATACCGGTAGGCGGAGGGAAAGACTCGGTTGTCACACTTGAACTGCTTAATGGAATGAAATGCGTTCCCTTAATAATGAACCCGAGAGGCGCATCTGTAGAGAGTGCCCGGACAGCAGGATACGATAATTATATCAGGATAGAAAGAAGTCTGGATCCTCTTTTACTGGAGCTCAATGCCAGGGGCTATCTGAACGGGCACACTCCTTTTTCCGCTCTTCTCGCGTTCGTATCCGCGGCAGCTTCGATCTTATACTATAAAAAGTATATAGCCTTGTCTAACGAGAACAGTGCTAACGAGGGAAACGCATTCTTCTCCGGAATAGAAATAAATCATCAGTACTCCAAGTCTTTTGAAGCCGAGAGGTCTCTTCATGAATATATTAAGAAATTCATATCCGAAGATACTTATTATTTCAGCTTTCTCAGACCACTGAACGAACTTAAGATAGCTGAACTGTTCTCAAGACACAAAAAACATTTCAGTACTTTCAGGAGCTGCAACGCGGGAAGCAAAGAAAACAAATGGTGCCTGAAGTGCTCTAAATGCCTTTTCACTTACATAATTCTTTCACCTTTTCTGGAAGATATTGATCTGACAGGCATATTCGGGAAGAACATGTTCGAAGATAAAGAACTTGAACAGGTCTTTTTCGAGCTATGCGGTCTGAATGGAATAAAACCTTTCGAATGTGTAGGTACGATATCCGAGGTCAACGCCGCACTTAAAAAGAAAATTTCCCTTTACAAAAATACTTCTCTTCCTTATCTTCTTGAACAGTATAACAAAAGAACACGTACGGAGAACACAGGATCGGAAAACAGTTTCGAAAATATCCTGCAGGGATATTCAACTGACAATCTTCTTCCTGACGGATTCAGAAAAGTGCTTACAGAGAATTTATGAGACCGGTTGAGAAATTCGATAAATACTTTAAAGACAAGAGCGTTCTTATCCTGGGATTCGGATCTGAAGGGAGATCCTCGCTTGATTTCATCACGAACAATTTTTCAGGAACAAGAGTCGCGGTTTACGATAAAAACATTTTGAGGATGGGAAAGAACGTCAGATTCATAACAGGCGAACTTGACCACATAAAAGACAAATTCGACATTATAATAAAAAGCCCTGGCGTGCCTCTGACGGACGATTTCGCTTTGAGATACAGAAGCATAATTTCATCCCAGACCGACCTCTTTTTGCGGGAATTCAATATGCAGACCATCGGAATAACCGGCACAAAAGGTAAAAGCACAACTGTATCGCTCCTTCATTCTATACTTACGTCTTCGGGTAAAAATTCGATCCTCGCGGGAAATATAGGAATCCCTGTTTTCGATATAGTCGACGATATTGACGACAGCAGCGTGATCGTGCTCGAGCTTTCATCGCATCAGCTGCAGTATATAAAGAAAGCTCCTCATATATCGGCGATCCTTAATGTTTATCCCGAACATCTTGACTTCTACAAGAATTTTATCGAATACCGTTCCGCCAAGATGAATATCGTCAAAATGCAGGACGAGGACGACAGGATAATTTTCCCGATCAAAGAATTCTCAGGACTTGAAAGAAAATCCGTCAGCGTGCCCTTCGAGATAATCATAGACGGTGACGACGTGCTTGTGTACTACAGAGACAGCACTATCGTTCTTTCCCAAAAGTGCATCGAGTTGAAAGGGAACCATAACCTGTATAATATCGGTACCGCCCTTATAGCTGCTGACATGACCGGATGCGATCTGAAAGAAGCTGTTAGAGCCGTTTACGATTTCAGGGGATTGGAGCACAGACTGGAGTACTTCGGCACTTACTCGGGTATCGAATTCTACAACGATTCCATATCAACTATCCCTCAGGCAGCAGCAGCAGCGATAAAGGCGTTCGATAACAGAATAGGATCGATCATTCTTGGAGGTCATTTCAGAGGTGACGAGATCATATGGAACGCTCTTACAGAGGAGATCAGGAAAAGCCGTATCGACAATATATTCTTTCTGCCTGACACTGGAAAAATGATCTATGAAGATCTTATCCGTTCCGGATTCAATGAAACTGTTTCGGATGACCGCACAAGGATAGAACTGGAAGATCAGAGCATTAACTGTTTCTTCTGCTCAAATTTCGATGAACTCGTGCCTCTGATATTCAGGCACACCGCTAAGGGCAGCGTCTGCCTGCTCTCCCCAGCTTCCTCAAGCTATAATATGTTCAGGAACTTCGAGGAAAGAGGAAGGGTATTCAAAGAAAAAATAATGAACTACGGAGGCTGAAGTGTTAAAATACGACCATATCAGACTGGACCTTGAGAAAAAATTCGGGGAAGAGATCAACAGGATAATACACGGCAATATCGTACTTAAGCTTCTGATAGACGCCAGAATAATCAATTCGGACGACAGCTACTCGAAGGTGATGGACAGCTATAATTTCAGAATAACGAAAGAGATGACCCCGAAACTCTTCGACCTCTGCGTGGAAGTGAAAGACACTCTGCAGTTTTCGGATCAGATCGACTTTTTCGTAGTGAACTCTCCCGAAATGAACGCTTTCGCTATCCCGAGCAACTATAAGGAGATCCCGCACAGAATAGCGCTGAACTCGACTATAATCGACAAAATGGATGATGATGAGCTCAGATTCGTTGTAGGACACGAGATCGGGCATCTTGTAACTAAAACATATAAAATAAGCCAGATGATGAGGTTTTTATTTCAGGACAAGGAACCCAATATGCTGCTCAAACAGAAATTCATGTTCTGGGAAAAACTGTGCGAACTCTCTGCCGACAGGTTCGGGCTTCTCGCTAACAAAAATATAGAGAAAGCTATCTCCAGCTTTTTCAAACTGATCTCGGGACTTCCGAAAAACACTATAGATTTCGATCTTAAAGCTTTTATCAAACAGAACAAAGATTATCTGAAGACCCATATAAACGAGCTCGCAGCGCAGAACATCAGCCATCCCATACCTTCGCTCAGAGTAGTATCTCTGGATATATTCAGCCGTTCTGACGTTTACAAAAAAGCCGCCGGCCGTAAAAAGACCGCTCACGACGCCAAACTCGGTAAAGAAATGGACAAAATTCTTAACAGGTTCTTCTTCATGGGCAATGAGACCGATGTGCACAGAATGAGGTTCATTGCTTCAGCCGGGCTTATCATGGCGCAGATAGACAAGCAGATCACTCAGGGCGAGATAGACTCGATACTCGATACTCTGGCGCACTACCTGCTTTTTCCCAAAAATTTCCTTGACGAGATGATAAAAGATCAGAAGATCAACGAGATATTCAACGATTCGATAAACAATCTGCTGAACCCGAAAACCAACAGGGGTTCGATCGAACAGGAATCCGAGATGATGTTCAATTACCTGATATCGATAGCTGTTTCAGACAATGATATATCTCAGGCTGAAATTGATTTTCTAAACAGCATAGGTTCCGAGCTTTTCGGATTTACGAAAGAAAAAATATCTTATCTGATCGCCGTGATCCTGGCTAATAATTTTGAGCCTTTCGGACTGTAGGCATCCGTTTTGAAATCCTTACCGGACATCCAGTTCTGACTTTATCGAACAGTCCGATGATGTCGGTATTTTTCATTCTGACGCATCCGATCGACGCTTTTCTGCCTATTGAACCCTCATCGTTCGTTCCGTGAATGTAAATATACCTGTCAAGGGTGTTCGAGTTCCTTTTCTGAAGCCCGTTCAGACGGAGTATTCTGGAAGTTATGATGTCTTTTCGGGCGTCTTTTAAATCAGCTATCTCCCCTGTCGGAAACCTGTCTCTGAATATCATGCCTGCAGAAACCCCGTCACCGATCTTTTCACAGACTTCGAACCTGCCGAGCGGGGTCTTCATGCTCCCCTCTTTGAAACCTTCACCGTATTTCGACGTAGATACAGGATATTCCAGCCTTAACTTCCCATCTGTGAAAATAAGCTTCTGATCCTCGATTATAATTAAAATATCCATCAGTAACCAATGCTGATGTTTTCGCAGGCGTCCGCGATCAGTTCGAACTCTCCGCTTATCTGATCGAATACATCCACGGCTTCCTCGACCAGAACGCGCTTTCCGTTCAGTTCCCTGATCTCCGCTTCGAGTTTGTTCCTGTCCCCGCCGTCCTCTATCTCATCCGACAGTTCTTCGATCCTATCATCGATCTCTTCGAGCTCAGCGTCGCAGTCGTTATTCATTTCGTCGAAGATCGCGAACATATCTACCGCTTTTTTGGCCGATATCTCGAACTCCTCTCTCAGCTTCCTTACGTCGTTAAGAAGTTTTTTCAGCTTTTCGTAATCGTTCATTTCACGGTCTCCATATAATTTAAAACAATATTTTTAATCATTTCTACTCTCAGTCTGTCAGGATCGTCATCCATAAAATCAGGATAATTGTCTTCCAGAAGATCAATGATCCTGGCGGCTTTGGTGAAATCAGCCATGTTCACGACTGTTCTCAGCAGAATCAGGAATGCTTCGGGTGTTTTGTTCTCAATATTCTCGACCGATCTCGCTGCTTCTCTGAAGAAACCGTGATCGAAATAAATGACCGCTTTTCTTAAAAGTTCATCGTCGCTTACGCTGTAAGGATCGCCCGAATAATTCGCCGGTCTGAAAACGGCCTCCTGTCTTAACCTGACTGAGAATAACCATTCATTCCTGAATTTATCTGTAAGATAACCCTTGTGTATATTCTCTGCATATTCCAGCACCGCCTTCGCTCTGTCGTCCGATCCGGTCAGGAACAGGCATTTCGCTTCATAGATAACTGACTCGTACTCGAATCCGAAATATTCGTCTCCGATCCCGTCGTTGATCTTTTTAAAAAAGAGATACGCTTCTTTTACTTTGCCCGTATGATATAAATCCCTGGCATAGAGATAAGCGAAATATTTCGAACCGGGATAAACGGAATAAAGATTTTGAGAATATTTTATTGATCTGCGGTGATCCTGAAGCACACCGGCGTAATATTCTGTCAGGAACATATTAGCTTCAGCAGTAGTCATGCATTCACTGAAAGCAATAGCATCGAGTTTTTTCAGCCCTTTCTGAATTTTGCCTTCGTACCCGAGCACCGATCTTATCCAGAAGCTGTCCTGAAAATACATTCCAAGCGCAATATCTGTCAATGCCGTACCGAATTCAGAATCGGGCTTTTTAAAATCTTTGCTCAGTCTGATGAACAGCTTTCTAGCCTTTTTTACCGACGAGAACATTGAGTATGAAGGTTCACCTGAATGAATGTAAGCGAGACTCCCGTACAGAAAAGCTGTAATGAGATCGTTCTCGTAAGTGGTCAAATTTTTAATTTTTTCGTCGTCTATATCGTCGATCAGAGTTTCGATCCGGTCTGAAAGAGCATCGGTATCCTGATCTTTGTTCAGCCTGAATCTGTACAGACCGTTATATATATCCGTTATTCTTTCCCATCCGGCGTTATCATTTAAGACAATCGTAGAGTCTGAATGATTTTGAGTGTATATTTCAGCGGTTCTGAGCTTAAAATATTCCGAAAAACCTTCTGAAAAAAGCAGAGAAGTAAAAATGAGCATTATTGCGGTAATTAATTTATTTCGCTTCATTCTTTTCCGAGCCTTCGAGTTTTTCTTTTCTCCTCTTCGCGACGGACGGATACAATTTTTCCATGCAGGAAGGGCACAGACTATGACTGAAAACAGCGTCGGAATGTTCTTTTACATAATCTTCCATCTGCTCCCAGGCGCCTTTATCGTTCCTGATGCTTTTACATGATGCGCAGATCGGCAGCAATCCTCTTAACTGCTTAACTTCTGAAAGTGCTTTAGAAAGGTCGTTATTCAGTTTCTGTTCTTTATTGAGCCTGATCCTGAAATTGGAGAAAAGAACGCCGACAAGCAGGAAAGAAAGTAATCTGATAAAACTGTTCCAGTATCTGAAAAAATCGGAAGTGTAAATGTTCTCTCCGAGACTGTCTGCCGTCCACCACACTACTGTTGCTATAAAAGCATAAATTATTGCTGTTTTACGATCGAGGAACCAGCCGGCGAAAAGAATCGGTATGTAATAAAACACGAAAAATCCGAATTGAGGACCCGTAAAATAGTCCAGAAGTCCGATCAGCAGAAGTGCAATGACCGATGCCTTAATACTTTTAGACCGGCTCATAGTCATCTCGTGGTAGACTGCTTTGAGTTCCGAATAGTTTTTCGGCAGTTTTTCCATATTCATTCTGCACCGGCCTTGTTTATGTTCTAGAAGCTGACATCCACCAGCTCTATCGGATAATTGCCGTCGAAACAGGCGAAACAAAAATTTCCGTCCGTATTGTTCACGCAGTCCGAAAGGTCTTTCTGGTCAAGATATTTAAGCGAAGTTACCCTAAGGTATTCCGGCATATCCGCGAAATCCATCCGGTTTGCCATAAGCTCTTCTTTGGTATTCGTGTCGAGTCCGTAGAAGCACGGGAATTTTACGGGCGGCGACGCTATCCTGAGATGTATCTCTTTAACTCCGGCATTCCAGAGCATTCCGGCGATCTTTCGCATCGTCGTTCCGCGCACAATGGAGTCATCAACGAGCACAACGCGCTTGCCATTCAGGGTCGAGACCACGGGATTGAATTTCTGCTTGACGCTCTCGTCCCGGCCACGCTGATCCGGCTTGATGAAGGTCCTGCCTACATAATGGTTCCTGATCAGCGACATCTCGAACGGAATGTTTCGCGCCTGAGCGTAACCGAGCGCCTGAATGTTCGAAGAGTCCGGAACGGCTACGACCACATCCACTTCAAGGTCTTTATCATATTCCGCGAGAGCCTGGCCCATCTTCTTTCTGGCCTCATAAACGCAGATCCCGTACTGCCTGCTGTCGGGCATTGAAAAATATACCGGCTCGAATACGCAGTGCGCATATCCTTTTCTGCCGTTCCTCAGCTCAGGTGAACCAAACTTAAATCTTTCGATCTGATTATCACCGAATACATGGATGATCTCGCCGGGTGTAACTTCCTCTATTTCGGTCGCTCTTAATATGTCCAGTCCTTTTGATTCAGAAGTGAATGCATAGCCGGTTTCCGTTTTACCGAACGAGAAAGGTCTGACACCGTAGGGGTCCCTGAAAGCCCACAACTCGTTCCTGCCTATCAGAACGGTTGAAAAAGCTCCTTTGAACTTCTCCATCACCATTTTTATACAGTCAACTACCGGGATACCTTTGACTATGTGATGCCAAACGATGAACCTTAATAAAAGCTCGCCGTCATTCCCGCTGTTGAAGTTGACTTTTTCTTCCTTGAGCTCATCGGTAAGAGTTTTATAATTTGTAATATCACCGTTGCTGGCGAGGGCGAAAATAGTCCCCTCCAGAGTTTCTATCACATGCGGCTGAGAATTGTTCACGTCACTTGTCCCTCTGGTCGGGTACCTCACGTGACCTACTGCAATTCTTCCCGGAAAATCTTTTAAAACTGTCTCGGTCAGGTTATCCTTGACCAGGCCCAATCCTCTGATCTGTTTTATCTGTTTCCCGTTGCTTACCGCGAGTCCGCAACTCTCCTGTCCCCTGTTCTGGATCGCGAAAAGTCCGAGCATGGCGTCAAAAGCTGCGTCATCCGAATTAAATATCCCTACTACTCCGCACATTTTTCATTCCTTTTTTTCATTGCGTGTGAACCGACTGAAATGTATGATTTATATTTGATAAAATCAATTGGTGAAACGCAATTAATCTTTGGGTTTTACGAACCTGGTTTTATTGATATCCTTGCCGTGAGAAAATTTGATCGCCAGTCCGACCAGAGCGAGCGAGCCTCCAAGATAGAGAATCTCCAGAGGATTCTCGAACCGTGCCTTGACCACATACTTGAGAAAAGTGATTATCATTATCATCATTATGACCTTCGCCAGAACTTCCTTAAGCTCCTCAAGTGATTCGAACTTAAGCCAGTGAGGCCTGATATCGTCCTGTTCCTCGGCAGGATCGAGCTTTGATATAAAAAGATCGTAGGTGCCCAGACCGAAGATCAGCAAAACTATTCCGAGCAGGAAATCGTCTACGATCGTTATTACCATCATTATCAGAGTGTTATATGTTTCTTCAGGAAGATGGCCCAGATGATCATATACCGATACAACGAACAGCTTCAGCGCGAAATATGTTTCGATGAACCCGAGCGTAAAGATCACCGCCGAACAAACAAGCAGCGATATTATTCCAAGAAAAATTATCAGCCTGTAATTCCAAAGGAACTTCTCAAGTATTTCTTCAAATCTACCCATCTTTCCCCCTTTCAATTAATCGAATATCCCTGCCGCTTTGAGCATCATTCCGGTCCAGTCCTTAGCTCTTTCTATATCTTTGTCCTTTTCATGCCTTAACGGATCTTTAAAATCAATGCTGCCCAGAATCTCATTTCCTTCAACAGCCTCCTCGAACTTTTCGATAAAATTCCTGGGTCCACCGCCGTGACAGTAGAACAGAGCCACCTTCTTTCCCGTCGGTTTATGATCTCTGAAGTAAGTCCTCAAAGCCGGAGCATAGGTCCACGCCCATACCGGTGTCCCGAAAAAGATAATGTCATAATCTTCAGGTTTAACGTCAAACGGCAACAGCTCAGGTTCAGACTTACTCCACGCCTGTTTGCCGCCAACCAGTATTTTCATAAAATTGTTCCGGGTGATCTCTTTAACCGGCTTGAGCTCAAGAATATCCGCCCCAGCAGCAGCAGCGACAGACTCCGCCATCATCTTAGTATTTCCGTCAAGCGAGTAGAATACAACCAGTTTTTTCATACCGACTCCTTTATCTTAAATCTCAAATATAATAAAAAAGCTGAAGAATATCACGTAAATAATTCACACTTGATTTGTAATACAAAATACTTTAGATTGTTCAGGTATGAAATTATCGTTCAAACGAATTACTTCTTCAGGCAGTTTCATCCCTGAGATAGACGGATTAAGATTCATCGCGATCGTAAGTGTCGTTCTGTTCCATCTTAATGAATTCCTGAAAGTAAAAGACATAAATCAGTATGCCGACAGTATTGACTATTTCTGGCTGAAACACATAGTGTCGCACGGGCATCTGGGTGTACCCCTTTTTTTCGCGATCAGCGGTTTCATTCTGGGAATGCCGTTCGCGAAGTTCTATCTTGCTGACGGAAAACCCGTAAGCCTAAAAAAATATTTCATTAGAAGACTGACCCGACTGGAGCCGCCGTATATTATTATTATGACGATACTGCTGTTCGGCGCTGTCTATGTAGCCAAAATACTTACACTTGAAAAGGGAATTGTAAGCTATCTCGCATCAATAATTTATTCGCATAATATCATCTTCCCCGATGTGCTGCCCGAACTGAACGGGGCCGCCTGGAGCCTTGAAGTCGAAGTCCAGTTCTATATTCTGGCCCCTTTAATGGCATACGTTTTTTCAGTAAAGTCATTTAAAGTAAGAAGAATGTCGATAATTTTTACAGCTGTTCTTTTTCTTATCATTAATCATACCGTCTTCAGCCAGTCCCACTTTATAAGCTTAATTAATTACCTGCAGTACTTTCTGACCGGTTTCTTACTGGCCGACCTGTATATATCGAAATCGCCGCTGATGCCCAAAACGAAATTCGACTTTATGATCGGGATTTTCTTATTTACGGTAATATGGCTCTTTACCGAAGAGGATTTTAATTCCGATCTGCATAAGTTCGTCTGGGAGACCGTTCAGCTGACAGCTATTTTTTTTCTGTACTATTATGTTTTATTCCATAAAATATTCAGATTCCTGTCGTTCAGGATGATCACGAATATAGGCGGTATGTGCTACACGATCTATTTAGTTCACGCCTCGGTTATAAGTCTTTTCGGCAATTATGTATGCGGAGTTTCATTCTCGAAATACTCTTTTATAAACGTATCCGTCTACTCTGTAATATTATTATCCTTTGTATTACTAGTATCGTCCGTATTTTTTCTGCTTGTCGAAAGGCCGTGCATGGACCCGGACTGGTATAAAAAGATATTCAGGCGGCGCTGATCTTATCTGCTACGAAGGACCTCGAAACTGACCTGCCTGTCGATCCCGTTCATGTCTATGACCTTTAAAGTGTGAATGCCGCTTTCAAGATTAACTGATCTCGAGTGCTCGTTTTCCGTAATTCCATAATAGATCCCGTCTATATACCAGAATACTTTCGCGGCTTTTTGAGCATGAGCTACGTCGAGCTTGATACGCTGGGTGACTCCGCCTATGTCTGTCGGTATATAGACTTTCGAGCCGCTGACGGGATAGATTATGTTCATTTCTGTGTTCCCCTGCTGAGACGGGCACGAACGCCTGTGTTCAGGGATCCCGTCAACCGCGGCGCCGGCTTTCCTGAGTGTTCTTGCGACCAGCGGGGGATAGCGGAGCACGGTCTTTTCTTTATGTCCGTCATCCCAGCACAGCGAGCACACCTGCTCTTTACCGTCCGCGGAAATATGTATCCTGTCATGATACGGGCATAGAGAAAGCGGGGCACTGTTCTTCGGCAGAAGCACGCTGACGGTTCCGGTACAGCAGTCTGACGGAGCGTATCCTGTCATACTGCAGACATCCGCGAACCTGATTTCGTTAACCGGAGCGTAGAAGGGCTCGTATTTATCCGTGCTGATCGAATTGAAAATATCGAACAGGACCGGTCCCGCGCTCTTCGCTCCGCCGAGGGATTTGTTCCCGTCACCGGTAAAATTGCCGCACCACACGCCGACTGTCCATTCCGTGGTCACTCCGAGAGCCCACGCATCCTTATGCCCGTAGCTCGTCCCGGTCTTCCATGACACAGGCCTCGAATTCTCGAACAGGTTCCAGAAATATTCTATGCCCGGCCTGTTGACGTCCTCCAGCATTTTAAGAACGATATATGATGCCCCTTTCGATATGAGCTGTTTTGTCACTTTCTTCTCTTCATACGTATTTTCTTCCAGCTCCAGATCACCGAACTCACCGTAATTACCGAGCCCCCTGAAAAGGCTTACCATGTCCCGAAGGCTGACTTCCGCACCGCCGATGATAAGTGACAGCCCGTAATCGTCAGGGCTCCGGAAAAGCGTGCTGACACCCGCATCTTTTAGAAATGCGTAAAAATGATACAGTCCGTATCTTTTTAAAAGCATTACAGCAGGAACGTTCAGAGATCTCGTTAGAGCTTCTTTCACGGTAACAAGCCCGGAAAATTTATCGTCAGCGTTCATCGGACTGAAGTTCGAAATATTTACCGGAACATCCTCAAGAAGTGAAGCCTCGCATATCAGCCCTTCATCCACTGCTTTAGCATAGAGAAAAGGTTTGAGCACTGAGCCGGACGACCTTGAAGCAAGTACTCCGTCAACCTTACCGTTCTTCGAATTGTCCCAGAAATCCTGCGATCCGACATAAGCCCTGACCTTCCCCGATCCTGTTTCGGCTACAAGAACGGCCATATTGTCAATTCCGTAATTCTGCAGATAAACCGAATGTCTTTTCACGATCTCTTCTGTCTCGTTCTGTATCTTTTTGTCTATCGTTGACCTTATAATGTTCTCATCTGACTTCCTGACAAGATATTCCGATGCGTGGGGAGCTTCTTTGGGAAAGTCGTTCGGAATTATGATGATCTTTTCCGCTGTCGAGATCCTTAGGGTTTCCCCGTCGATAAAGCCTTCGTCTTTCAGCTTTAACAGCAGACCGTTCCTTTTTTGAACGAGTCTCCCCTGATTTATTCCCGGAGCCAGCTGACCCGGCGAGTTCGGAAGTATGGCAAGCAGTGCCGATTCGCTCCAGCTGAGCTGATCCGCCGGTTTCCCGAAATATTTGTACGAGGCGGTCTGGTAGCCGATTATGTTCCTTCCGTAAGGAGCAAGCAGAAGATACTGTCTGAGTATTTCATCCTTATCGAGGTAAAGCTCGAGCTTAACGCTCTGGAACATCTCGGTCAGCTTGTTGAAGTATGTCCTCGACTTGCGGTTCTTTATCCTGGCCAGCTGCATCGTCAGCGTGCTTCCTCCCGATACGACCCGCCCGTTCCTTATGTTAAGGTATGCCGCTCTGAGCACTGCGACCGGATCAACCCCGAAATGCGAATAGAACCGCTTGTCCTCGAACACCAGAACGCAGGTCTTCAGTTTCTCCGGTACCGGCGTTCCCGTGTCGGGATACACCCACTGCTCTTCCCTGTTCAGAAACACTCTAAGCATTTCGCCGTCTTTATCAAGCACGACTCTGCTGAATATTGCAGGATCAGGCTTTATTTCGACAGGTATAAGAAGAACCGTCAGGATAAAAATTAAAATTGAACCCGATATAAGGATGATAAAATTCTTTTTATTCAAAAACTTCTTCACTTTACTACTTCGACGCTCATTCCGGGATCAATGAAATAATACTCCCTGCTGTACATGGATTCAGTCAGTGTCTCCGGCATATAGAACTTACCTGTCGTCACAGCTCTGAGATCAATCTCGAAGACCATCTCCTTCACGTTTTTGTCCATATCGTAGAACCACATCACCCTGTCGTCCCTGATGTCGGTATATCTGATATGCTGACTGTAATTGTATGAGCCTGATGAATATCCGTAACTTCTTTTTGTCGAAGCCGTCGAATAGGCGTTATCGTCGTTCAGCCTTTTATTTTCGATCTCCCAGCCTGAAGGCAGTATCTGCACGAGCGCCATGTTCTTAAGCTCTGAAGCTGAAGTCTTGGTAACCTTTATCTTTAGCCTGAAAATGTCACCCTGTTTTACGGATCTTATTCCGCTGTCGGAGTTTTTGAAAATTTTACCGATAACAGTCTTGGGATCATTTTCCATCGGCTGACCGCTCTCGTCCAGCCAGTATCTTTCTATAAGCAGTCCTTTGCCTTCACGTACAGTCGGATGCTGTGATGATATGCCGTCCCAGTTAAGCGTAACGAATATATTATCCGATCCCGCTCCGTCAATTGAAGTAAATCTTACTTTTGTTCCCGGACCGGCGGTGATCTGCTTTACCCCGCTAAGTTCTTTCGTTATCAGCTCAACGGTCTCATTATCGTCAATAGTGATCGTGCCTCCGTATTTTACGTCCGTTCTGAAATATTGAGGATATTTATCCATGAACTTACCGATCGCGAGCATGACGAATCCGCTGGTCTGCGTCGAGAACCATTCGTCCGAGTTGATTTCGTCTACAAGATTACCGTAAAGTTCGACCGCCTTTGACTCCATATCCATCTCGACGAGCGATATAAGTATCATGGCCTTGTCTCTTGTCACGCATCCGAAAGTACCTGACAGTTCCGTATAATCGTCCACGAGAACGCCTGCCGTCAAAGCTATGTTTTCCGCTGTTTCCTTCATACCCGCTGCCTTATAGCATACCGCCATCATCCACCTTTCAGTGTCGTCAAGATAGTTCAGGTTGATCTCCTTCATCAGGTTCATCGCTCCTGTCTCGGGTTCGCCGGCCAGCGCCAGCACGAACAGCCTGTATATCTGTATCCTGATCTCATTATATTTCTCTCTTTTCTCCCGGCTGTCCTTCCAGCTTATCCAGTCCGAGATCTTCTGAACTTTCTGCATTATAGCTACAGAATGCATGTTCCTTTTCCAGTTGTCCCACATATCCGTCGGAACGAAATATCCCTTCTTTCCGGATTCGAGAAGGAAATGTCCCGCGTAAATGTCAGCCCAGGAACTGTAGTAGGTATTTCTGCCTGGCCAGTAGGAAAATGACCCGTTGTCGTTCTGGAACGTCCACAGTTTGGCTATCGTAGTATTTATATTGCCGTCCAGTTCCTCATAAAGAGCGCTGTACTGCTTCAGAAGAGGTTTTACCGCCAGCTGCGGGAATCCTTTGGATGTTGTCTGCTCCAGGCAGCCGTAGGGATATCCCAGAATATTATTCAGTCTTTTGTTTACATCGGGCATCTTTATTCTGGACACGCTGACGGAAGCATTTACAGTACCGTCCAGATATTTCTGCGGGATCATGAATTCCGCAGTCGCGCCTTTCTCCACTATCATCGTTTTATTGCTGAACTCTCTCGGAGAAGGAGCTTTGACGGCTATCTCGGTGTTGCTTTCAGCCCTGAATTTTCCCGATAACGCTTTGATCTTTACATGTCCGACACCAATAGCGCTTCCGACTTTCACTCTGAAGTAAACGAGCTTATTCTCAACTTTATCGAACCTGACAGTGATAATCTTCTCTTCCGAAGTCAGCGGTCCCTGAAGCTCGAGCTCTACCTGCGCCTCTTTAACTTTCCCGTCCATGCAGAACACCGTTACGGGCAGGTCGAATTCGTCACCGGGAGAGAGAGTTCTGGGAAGGGTAGGCTGTACCATGAGCTCGGATTTGACCGGTACCCGTTTGTCAGCCGAACCGAAATTCTCGTTCTTTGCCGAAACGACCATGATGCGGACAGCTCCGATGTACTCGGGCATCATGAACTCCACTTCCGCTTTCCCGTTCTTATCTGTTTTCAGCGGCCCTTTGAACATCGCGACCGCCTTGAACCTGTCCGCCTTCACGTTGGAAAGCATCTTGCTCCTTTCGGCAAGGCCTCCGCCCGCGGAGAACACATTCATCACATCGCCCTTGTTGGCGTTTATTACAAGATTATAAAGGTCGTAAAGATTTACACCCAGCCTGAGTTTAGAGTAAAAGAATTTCCAGACATCAGGAGTGGAGAAATCGGTCAGGCTTAACAGCCCCTCGTCAACAACGGCGATTGTGAACTGCGTCTCCGCTCCCGCGTCGATCCCGATCGAAAATTTTTCGTTCGGCCTGAGCGATCCCGGCACGCTGATCCCGATCTCCTGTTTCGTCAACTTCTCCTCAACCCCGATCGGGATCGTCCCGACCAGCCTGACGGGTCTGTCGTTGTCGGCCTGAGAGTTCGGCTGAATCACCGAGACCGTGCAGTATATGTTAGGCACCATAGCTTTTGTAACTGGTATCTGTATCGCGGTCTCGGTGCCGGAGCTTTCAAGACTGTAGCTGTCAATATTGGACGATCCCTTGTCGACAGACACGATCACTCTTGAGTTCAGGCCGGTCGGGAACCTGACGACAGCCGTCTCGCCCGGAGCGTATATGTCTTTTTCCGTGCGCAGTGTCAGTAGCTCCGCGTCGCTGATGTCGTTATCGTTACCGCCCCAGTAAGACGCGTTCACGAAATAAGCGGCCGAATGGGAGTTTTCAGCGCTCTGTGTGACCTCGACTAAATACAGGCCGTCCCGCGCCGGATTGAAAACGAACTTATGCGGTTTGTCCGATGAAGTGAATTTTTCTTCCAGTATTATCTCAGTGTCGAAATCCGACCTGTATTTCATCCTGTCATTCCGGCCGCTGTAGTCCCACCACCAGTAGCGGCTGTTGTAATATATCCGCACGGTCATATCGCTTCCGGGGAACGGAACACCTTCGGTGTTGAGCAGGACAGCACTAAGTTCGATCTCCGAGTTCGTCCTTACGTAATTCCCTGAAGGTTTCGTTACTCCGGCATAAGCCCTGTAAGGATCGTGATCAAGCTTAAGAGACGCCTTGTTCGGACGCGCGCCGTTGTCTAATACTTCCGCGGAGAGGGTCACTGTAACGGCCGAAGGGACATTTCTCAGATCGGGAATATTGAGCTTTATGTCAGCCTTCCCTTCCCCGTTCAGAGTTCCGCTGAATATTTCATCAGTCAGAGACGGGGACTGCGCAGTCTCGTTAACGAAAGAATAGTCTTTATATTTATTGAATTTCTTAGAATACCCTGTAATATTGTATTTCAGGCTCGCGGACAGTCCCGAAGCAGGATTGCCGAACAGGTACTTAGACTTAAGTTCCAGCCTGATGCTCCTGTCATTATAAGATAATTTCTCCTTTTCGGGAACGATGTCGACATCCAGCCTTTCAGGCACTATGGTCTCGATCTTCAATGTCCTGCCGAATTTCTCTCCTCCCGCATCGGCAGTAAAGTACCAGTTCCCTGTCATGTCATCCTGATCCGTTTTGAACCTGTAGTTGTAGAAACCGTCCTCACCGCTCTTTAAAGTCTCTGTCTTCACTACCTTGTTCTGCGGGTTTTTGATCTCGATCTTTACCGGATGGTCTTTTGGGAAAGTGTTGTCTTTGTTCCTGAATATCATAGATATGTTAATCTCGTCACCCGGCCTGTAGACTCCCCTTTCGGTATAGATGAACCCTCTTGTCTTATCAGCCTTATACTCCGCTCCCCCGGTGTCGAACGATGACAGGTTGACCTTCATCTCCCCTGTCTTGATCACCGACCTCTGTCCGTTGTTGTCCGCTTCGACGAGAAAAACGTTCCTTTCGGTTTTACCGAGCACCGCTCTTCCTTCCTTATCGGTAAAAGCTCTCTGCATGACCTGATTCTGGTAGTCGAGCAGTCTTACTTCAGCTTTCTCCATCGGCTTTGCCGTCTCGAGATCGAACACATGTACGATATTTTTTTCATCAGCCTGAACATATGTGATCCCGATATTGCTGTTTATTATGTTCTTCGTGACTTTTCCGAACAGTCTCGGATACCGCCTGTCCCATCTGTTGTGTGTTACTTCCGACCTGTAAAGCGTATTACTGTCTTTGAACGTCAGCTCCAGAACGTACAGTCCTTTGTCCTTATCGGGTATGATCCTGCTCAGATCTATCTCATTCGTGACCCAGTCGTTAACTACCTTGTCCCCTATCTCGAGTTTCTGCCTTTTTATCTCGATTCCTACCCGGTCGAAGTTATAATAATCGTAATCGTAGCCGTAATAGTCGTCATCCGACCTGCTTCTCAGGCTGCTGCCCTGAAGGAACTGACCGAGATTGGATTCGTACACTTTTTTCACCACAAGCTCGACCTGCTTTAAATTCTGTGTCATGAACCTCACTTTCTTCTTATTTCCAGAAGCCATGAAACAGCCGTTGTCTGTAAAATTCACCTTCGGCGGTTTGTCGGTGAACTGAATTTTTGTTTTATGATCTGATTTCAGCCTTGAACCGTATTTGTTTCTCAGCCCTGAATTTATATAAAGATCATACTCTTTGCCGAATTCGAAATCTCCCGATACGATTATCGTCTTTCCTGTTTTTTTTATGTCAGCTTTCACATCCGGAGTAATTGCAATTAGACCTTTTATATCCTGATCGTCGGCCAGCTCGCTCGCGAAAAGTATGTTTATTACCGGCTTCTCGTTCTCCTCTTTTCTGGATATCTGCCTGACGGCCATTTCGTTCAGTTTCGTGAAAGAAAATTCAAGCTCGTAATCCTCCGAAAGATTCAGCTTAGTTTTCGGGAGGAATATCCTGAACAGCTTTTTTTCGTCACTCTGAGGGATGTCATCGGTGATTATCTTAAAATCCTTATCGCCGCCGGTGATCTCATAACCGATCGTATTGCCGTTCATCGTAAGCGAAAGTTCTTTCTTCAGCATATCGTTATCGGTTTTGTAACTGAACGACAGATTCGCTTCGTACCTGGCTTTTCCGTTCTTCAACTCGACCATATCGCCTTTGTAGAACGTAATATCCCTGCCTGCCACATCAAAATCGAATTTATAGTCCGACGCTTCCGCATACTTTCCGCCCAGAAGACTGAGTTTGAGGTTCACGACATAATTCTGCCTCTGCTTAAGCTCTTTTTCGGGGATGAATACCAGAGTTCTGTCGTCTTTCCATTTCGACTCGCCGCTTATATCAGGTTTGAACTCGAAGATATTTTCTTTTATGGCCGTTCCGGCTTTACTGATGTCCGAAACCGGGTTTACGAAAACGATCTCTATTGCCTGATCCGGCAGGACTCTTTCCGGTACGTATTTTATATATCTCGCGGGATGGTACGTTCCAGTCGCGCTTTCATCAGCCTTCGATACTTTGATCGAATCCCTGCATCCGAAAAAAACCACAGCCGACAGAATAAGCACTGTCAGAAAAGCCCTGTATTTCATATCGCCTCCGAAAAGAGTTGTTCTTAACCTTAATATAATAAAAAATGAAGGTAATATCACCAAGATAAAAAATATAAAAATATTGACTTGTATTCAAAATTTGTGCACTTAATCTATGGTGTTTGAACAGACTCAATGTTTCTAGTGTATTTACTTCTTTTGTTGAAAATATAAATTTCGAAAGTTGACAGTCTCAACTACTTACCACCCTAACTCCGTAGCAAAAAACGCGGCGAACAATTTACTGTTCGCCGCGCCATTTTGCTGCGTCACAAGATCATTACTTATTCGAATCGACTCTGCTCTTATTTATAATAGCCTTTCCGATCTCTTTACTTCCGCTCACTGCCACCACATAATAAAACAGCCTGCTCGTGTTCAGCGGAGCGACCCACTCTTCTCCGTCAAAGACGCCGGTGGTGTCTTCAAGGAACATCCCGTAAGGAGTGTCACAGGAATATACCTTGTATCCGGATGCGCCGTCAACAGCAGACCACGCAAGCCTTATATTCGGACTCTCTTCCGTTATCACAAGACCGGAAGGTGAAAGTAATCCCGTATAGAAGTCAATACTGTTACCGGCCTTCGGAGATTCATAACACGGACTGTCTGAATCTACGGTAGGATCAACTAAAGTAACTATGTAATTATACGTCCTGTCAGGAATAGTACCGTAATCCAGAAATGTGTTACTGGTGAACATGTCGCTGATCAAAATACCGTCCCTGTATACTAGATAATATCTTCCGGTCTTATAATCAGGACTATTGTCCCACGTCAACTGAACAGCGTCGTATTTACTGCCGTTATTATAGAACTGGGCGGCAAGATTTTCAGGAGCCTCCAGTAAGTACTCGTCTTTTACATACGCTATCATTATCTCATCATAGCAGACACCTTCCGTAAATGTGGTGTCACGTAAGGTGCCGCTGGGATCTATCCCGGTTAGTTTTATGTATATCGGCTGATGCGTATTCTTGATTGCGGTACCTGTATCCGCAAAACACCATCTGTTAAGTTCATCAGGCCAGTTATAATCAGTCCATTCTTCAGCTGTGGCTGTTTTCAGAATATCCCATGTGGACTTATCATTGACTGATATGGAGACCTGATAGACAGCCTGTAATTTCTTGAAGAAAGTGTTTATTCTTTCTATCCCGATGTAGATATGCATGAAAGCGTCGTACGTTTTATCCAGTATAACACCCGGAGAAGTCCTCTGGGTATTCATCAGGACTTCCGTCTCAGTAGTGAATGTATAATTATTCTCTACACTGTGCGCTTTTATTATCAGATCGTTATTAACAAATGAATCTATGCGCCAGTATCCGTCACTCATTCCCGGCCAGTCTGACGGCCACGCTCCGCCTGATTCCCAGTTAACATATAGAGGACATACCTGTATCTCTTTCTCGAACTTAATTTCTATCCCTGTATAATAATCAGTCTCAACAGCGACCAGTTCATAGAATCCGGGATCAAGGTTATCAGTAGAGAAGGATGCTACCTTACTGGTACCGATACCGTCAGCATAGCTCACTGTCTGAGTACTTATAAGAAACTCTTTATTCTCACTGTACAGATACACCGTAGTCGGATTGGCGGGTAAACCTCCGACGGGACGCCAGATACATACTTCTATATCTTCTGTCTTCCTGAAATGTATACGGTCTATACCGAATCTGTAATCCGGTCTCGTTTTCATCTTCCAGCTTGGAACAAGAAAGTTCAATGTATCTGTTTCAGCAAGTTTAGTGTAGATACCGTTCTGATAATCCTTCTTATAATACACATTACCCAGAAAGGTATATAATCCGGGCCTGAGACAAAAATCACTGTCAAGCAGCCAGTTTATACCCTGTTCGTCTTTGGGCTGAGGATACTCAGAACTCATTGTGCTCATGAGATTAGATTCGGCATACTGCCAGTCATCTGATTTCGCATATCCTGAAGCATCTTTCGGCTCAGGCCACTTGTCGGCCGTCCAGATATATGTGCCGTCAGGCACACGAAGTGCCGAAGGATAATCTTCACTGTAAACCGACGCCTGAACTCCATTTTCTTCACACCACTGCACATCATATAGTTCCGGCGGCGACGGTATCTGTATGTCTTTATTCTCCAGTCCTTCATTATAGAACCTGCCTGAGATTACAAACCACGTCGTGTAATACCATGAAACCAGATCAAAATCATATATCATGAATTCTTCCGAGGTCGGGTCCTGTATCTCTATCGAGCGTGTATTGATACGGATAGGCATTTCCTCTATCTCGGCAATTACTACATCCTGCTGATCCCTGACTGTAACAGATACAAGATAATCACCGGTCTCAAGATCAAGAATAGTGCTGAGATCTTTTGTGAACTCAAAGTTGGTGGTTGCATTCGTGACCTCTGTAAAGACCTCAGTATTCCAAAGAGTACCTTCCTTTTCAAGAAGGTATTCGACCGTACCTATATTATTAATATCCGAGATCGGAACAACGGCATTCTCAGAGTTCCCGTAAACCTTAAATGCCAGAGGCGCGTAGATCGAATATTCCTTGTTATACTCCGGTGATCTCAGAGTGAGATTAGAGAATCTGACCTTAAGCTCGCTGTTAGGAAACTTATCTATATACGGCTTGCCTTCATTCAAGATGTGATAGCCTGAAGACATAGCTCTAATATTGTAAGCTTTGTTCGAATACTTCGTCGTGTCTATTAACCAGTTCAAAACATATTTCTCCTGAACAGGATCGTATTCATTGTCAGTTTCAATATAGTCATGATATGACAGATCCTCGTTTAGAGAATAATAGCCCAGACCTGAAGCAGATGTTTCGATATATGACGGTTTTAGAGCTTCGATCACTACCTGTCCGCCCTGCTTTAACAGCACATCGCAATAACCGTCCTGAGAAATTTGAGGATCAATAATTTCACCCGCCGGATTTCCAACCAATTTGTAAATATCGTAATCAATATCAGAGATGTTTCTGACGGGATTGCTTTCATTGTACGTAATATCCATAAGTTGCGAGGCGGTCGTATGGCCACAACCGACCGAATGAGCGAATTCATGTCTCATCGAATGTTCCCTGTCATAGACATCCGGTGTTCCGAATTGACCGGTAACCCAAGTGTAATAACTGTTGATCAGAATATCAAATTCCGTTATTATGCCCACATACTGCCAATCAGGACTATCCCAATTAGGTTTAAATTTTGAAGCACACATTGCAATTGGATTATCCGATCCGCGAAATTCATATTTTATTTCACATTTACCGTTATTTATTGTTTGTGCAGAAATTTCGTCAGTATAGTTGAAATCATAATACTGACCCAGAACTGTTGAGGGTTGTATATACTGACAAACTGCAGGTATAACATCTCTGAACTCCTGAGGTAACGAGCTGTCTCTATAGATACTGTAAGAAGGAATTGATCTATCAAGCCAGGCAGGTACCAGACTGATTAAGTTGGTTACCTTGGAATCCGCAAAACACAATGAGACCGGGAGCATGGCAAGAAGTATATAAAGAAATCTTATCTTCATTTGTAACTCCTTTTATAAAAGTTGTCAATGTCATTTATCCGGTTGATTTCTTTTACATTCTTCCTGAATTGATCTAAACTGATATAAACCGTAGGATTCTTGTTTGCGTCAAAGATGATCTCATTATCTTCTATCTTTCTTTGATAACCTATAAATGTAAAAGTAAACGGTTCAAAGCAGCTATCGTCAACTACTCTATCTATAAGTTTTTCCTCAAATGCTCTTTTAAATTCAATAAATCCAAACCTGGATAAGAAAAGCACATATTTATCATCTTTATTCTTATACATTTTTGATAACCCCGACTCAAAATCATCGAAAAGATAATTGTTTAAATTGTCCCCTTTGACTATCAGCGTGTCAGGTATTTTTTCATACTCAGTATTATTCATCAGCACTTCATGAACCTTAACTTTAAATGTTACAGGATACGTCAGCTCTTTACTATTCACAATACTGAAATCCACAAAAGACACTACTGCAATAATTTCAGACTTTAATATAAAAGCATTCGTTGTACATAAATCTTTTGATCTGTTGAGATTTATATCATATTCAGCAAATTTATCTACCGCATCTAGATTTATTTTATGGTAAAACAGATTATCTTTAGCATAGATACCACATTTTTTTTGATACGCAAGATATTCATCTTTGAACTTTTCATATTCTTCTTTCGTCATACCGGTATCTATCCCGAACTGATCTCTCACAGTCTCATTTGATTTCACCTGATCAGGTTGCTCCGATTGTTCAGACTGAACAGTTTGCATATCCTGTTTTAACTGCTGTATCTCTTTCGCAGGATCATTATTGCCGCCGCCTGACATGGCAAATACCGCGGTCAATAAAGCGAACGCGAATATAACAGCTATGATCATTTTATTTTTCTTCATTTTAAATCCTCAGTTAGTTTTTTTTAGTTTTACAAACATTCTTTCCGCTATTGCACATTCATAAAGACATCACCTCCTTTTATTGAGGTCCGATGCCTTTTGCTTCTTAAAAAATACAGGCACCGACACTCTGTTATATCCACACCATCAGGTTTACCACAACCTCCCAGCAAGATATAAAGAGGCGGTGCCCCATATTTGTTATACGGAACACTCGCTTCCTCTCCTGTCTAGCTGGGTACAAATGTGGTAATTTGATGGTGCGAGACAAGATAATTTCAGCAAATTATCAATATGTCAATTTAAAAACGCTGCTTTTCCTCTTACGTTACATTATTCGTTTCGTTCTTGTATTTTCGGTTCCCCTGATAAATATCATTAAATTATCTTTCCATGTCAAGTCTTTTATCTGTTTTTTAGAGTACATCCCATCCACGCAACTCTTAACGTTGGCTGAATTAGCTTTGTTAGATATATTATTTTACGATTTCTGTCTTGATTGCATTAATAACTGCAGGAACCATTTGTTGATCTGTAGCCGGTTTCCATGTTATGTCGTAGACATATTCTGTAAGCCTTGCTTCCACCTGATATTCAAAAGTCCTATCCACCATGGGAAGATTTTCTAACTGCAAATCCCATTCGCCATAATTCATTTTGATATGACATTTAGCACTCGCATCTCTTTGATCCGCAGTAACTTTAATATTTCCAACAGCTGAACCTTGAAAAGGAGTTAGCAGGCAACTTGCTATAACCGTGGTGTGTGGTAAGACTCTAACAGATGTTGTTTGACCAAATGATAACTCTGTAGAAGTTTCCTGAGTGCGCCCTTGTTCAAAATTCAAGTCAACATTTACTTTATGCTGTGACTCAGCTCCACCAAATAAACATTTAGCCTCAAATTTCAAGGAATATTCATACCCAAGATGCTGCCCGAAGGTAATAGTTGTTGAATCCGTTCTGGTTATCTTGTGTGTCAAATCAACGTCAAAATTTTGTTCCACATCCGTTTTATTTTCAGCTCTAGCTTTCCAAGAAAAAGGATCCTGCGGTGTCAAATCGAATGCGGGAAAGTTCAGCTCATACTCTACGGCAATGTTGGCAATTAACCAATCATACAGCACCTGAAATTGAATTCTTTCATCATAATACTTCTCGGGGAAACCATCTGGATCCCAAAGCATCTTTTTTGCAATTTTGAAAATTATTGAGTCTCTGTCCCATGCCATACCAAACCTCCTTTGTTTTTTTGTATATTCATCTAACGCCGCTAATCAGCCGCACTGTTTTTTGCATCCGCTATAATTAATTGTTCGCTGTTGTTCATTGTATTATTACTCCCTAGCTCCCGGAAACAGGTTCAATATTATCAGATAAATTGACCTCAACCATGTAAATCAAAATATCAATGTGGCTCATCGTTTTTCTTATACCGAACTTTTTTCAATTGCTGTATGTGTTTTCTGAATTTACTGAATAAAATATGTGTTGTCAAGTGTGAAAAATTCTAATATATATCTAACTTGCAAAATACCTGCGCCAATGCCGTACTATTATTTTTTTATTGACTTTATGATTAAACAAAAATACATTTGTACGACAATGGTTCTTTTCGTACAAACTATAAGAGGTACAAAGATGAATGACACGGAGAACAACAAGATAAGCGAGAATAAAAAAGACATAATGACAGCTGCCAAAGACCTTTTCCTTAGATACGGCCTGGCAAAAACAACCATAGACGAGATCGCGGCATCAGCAAAAAAAAGTAAATCCACGATATACCAGTTTTTTTCAGACAAAGAAAACATCCTTGTCGAAGTACTGAATGAAGAAGCGAGATCTCTTTTTCAGCATGTAGTATCGGAAGTAAATAAACAGACAAATTCGCGTGAGGAATTGAAGACATATATTCAGGCTACATTATCCGAAGTAAAAAAAAGGCTCCTTTTATATTCACTGCTTAAAGGCGAACTTAAGACCAGCATTATCAGCTATAATAAAGTAAAAAGCGATATAGATATGTTCGAGAAGGAAGTCGTAAAGAACATTATCTTCAACGGAATAAAGACCGGAGAGTTTTCCGGCCATTATGAATCTAAGCTTGATTATATCGCGTATTATATTACGAATTTCACCAGAGGACTGATCCTGCAGCTGATCTTGAACGAAGAGTATAACGAACATATTGATGCCGATGACAATTTTAATGTCTTCACGGAAATACTAATCAAAGGTCTGGAGAAATAAGAAAGTGAAAAAGAAGAAAAGAGATTTCTTCCTGTGCTATTTCGAATCGACAAGAGAATGCAATCAGGACTGTAAATACTGCATGACGAAAAAGGATATTTCTCCAGCTGAAAAAGAACTCTCCACGGACGAAGTTAAACATCTGATAATCGACGAAGTAAAAAAAATATGCGCTCAGGGGCTAGTAGCTTTCTCCGGAGGCGAGTTCCTCTTAAGAAAAGACGCGTTTGAACTGCTTGAATACAACAGCGGTAAGGAGCTTTACGCTTTCATCAACACTAACGGTGAAGTACTTGATCCGGAAAAAATTAAAATGATAAAGAAAGCTACCCGCGGAAAGATCATATTCGGGTTTTCTCTGGATTCCATAGATGAGAACGCTCATAGTGAAACAAGATCGAGTAAACCTGAGGAAATACTTAAACTCGCCCGAATGTGCAACAAAGAAAAGATCGGGTATTTTTTTCTTATCACCGTGACCAGGCTCAATATGAATTCGCTCGATAAGACCCTGAAATTTTTAAGAGAGCATAATATCCCGACATTACGATCGCCTTTTGTGCCTAGAGGCGCAGGGTCCTCGATCAAAGAAATAGGTTTCAACAAAGATGATATGGAAAAAACAATAAATCCGGCGCTTCGGGGAAACCCTTTGAATTATGTGAGCTTTACTCCATTCTTCGCTTCCCCGGAATATATGAAAAAGACATGGAAACTTCTGGAAATACCTATCTCCACATTCGGATGTCAGGCTGCCAGAGGATTTATCGGAGTTAACGCCGAAGGATATGTCGCACCGTGCGTTCATCTTCTGGACTCGGAACTCGACTGCGGGAACGTAAGAAAAACACCGTTATCCGAGATCATGGCGACTAATCATATCATGAAGAGTCTCGCGGACGGCAGCGAAATAAAGGGAAAATGCGGAAAATGCCGCTACAAACATTCCTGCCGGGGATGCAGAGCTCTGGCCTATTACGCGACAGGAGATCCGCTCGAAGCCGATCCCGTCTGCTTCTTCGAACCTGAAGATGAGAACACACGATCAGATTTTGAAACAGAATGTAATGAGAAAGTCGCGGAATTCATCAGATTCCTGGCACTCAACAAACCGTGGAACAGGATCTTCAGACCGACCTCTTTCTGGGCTAAATTAAAAACTATTTCGTGGGTACTGGGCACGTATAAGAAATCTTCCGGAAGGCGTAAATGAGAATATTACTGATAAAACCGAAATGGTTCATAAGGAACGGTCTTTACAGATTCGTGAACGACATCAAATTCACACCTCTGCATCTCGGAATAATAGCTGCCCTGTCCGATGGTCATGATGTAAAGATAATTGACGCTGACTGGGAAGAAATTCCTTTTAATGAAAACTTCGATCTGGTGGGAATAACTGTCACCACATTCACATCAGAACAAGCTTTCGAGATTTCCTCGAAATTCCGTAACAAAGGGTCAAAAGTGGTATTTGGAGGAGTTCACCCCTGTCTTATGCCTGACGAATGCCTTGAACACGCCGACAGCATAGTGATCGGTGAAGCGGAATATGTTTGGCCTGAACTTTTAAAAGACGCAGAAAAAGACGTGCTGAAAAAGACATATCGGAATGAAAAACTCGTGGACATGAAAGACATTCCTTTTCCCAGAAGGGACCTTCTTACCGAATCTTCGTGGATAGCCTGCGCTCAGATCACGCGCGGATGCCCGAACACATGCCGCTACTGTTACCTTCCCAACGTCCCGTGGAGAACTTTCAGGAAGCGCGACATAGAGGATGTCTACAATGAGTTGAAAGCCATAAGGCAGAAAGTCATATTCTTTGTCGACGACAACCTTTTTGCCGATGTCGAGTACGCTATGGAGCTTTTTGACCGTATCGCGCTTTTAAAAAAACTTTTCTCCGTACAGGCGCCGACAACGATCACTGAGAATAAACTCCTTCTTTCCAAGCTGAAAAAAGCGGGATGTTTCAATGTTCAGATGGGCTTTCAGACAGTTAACCCGCAATCGCTTGAGTGGGCTTCAATTAAACAGAATCGCGTAGATAAATATAAAGATATTGTTACCGAATTACACAAATACGGCATTCTTGTGACCGCTTTTCTGATGTTCGGGTTCGACACTGACGACAAAAATATCTTTCAGGCTGCAGTCGATATGGTGAAAAATGTGGATATGGACGATGCTCATCTTTATATATTGACACCTTATCCCGGAACTGAAATGTATGAGAAATTCAAAAATGAAGGCAGACTGCTTGACGGTCATGAAAGAACCCATTTCGGGTGGGCGAACGCCGTGTTCAAACCTGAACTGATGAGCGCGGAAGAGCTGGAAAAAGGTGTAAAAGACGCGTACGGACAACTGCACAGACATTTCTCAAGACAGCTTCCCCGCAAAATATTCATGCGGATCCCGTGGCTTATAAAGAACCCCTCACTATTATACACTCTTATAAAAGGTACTCTCGGAAAAAAGAACGTAGTGAACAAACTGGATTAACATGTTGAGAATCCAATATTTTTTTCGTAAATTTGTTCCTCTATGGCCGAAGACTACAAGAAATATCTGGATCCGGAATTTATAGCGACATTTTCGAATCTCAGCCTGACAACGAGAATGGTCCTCAAGGGATATATGTTGGGAATTCATTCAAGCCCTATGAAAGGATTTTCAGCGGAATTCTCCGAGCACAAACAGTACAACGACGGTGATTCTACCAGATTTATAGACTGGAAAATTTACGGAAGAACTGAAAAATATTTTATAAAACAGTTCGAGGATGAGACGAACATCTATGCCAATATCTTTTTGGACAGATCGGCATCAATGAGCTTCAGATCGAAAAATTTCAAATATTCAAAGCTGGATTACGGCAAACAGCTCGCCGCGGCGGTCGCGACGATCCTGATCAATCAGAAGGACGCGGTAGGTTTCGGCAACTATGCGGATGAACTTAAAGAATATATTCCTCCGAGATCTTCCAAGCAGCATCTCAAAAACATACTTATCGATCTTGAAAAGTCTGAATCTTATGATGTAAACGAAACTTTCCGCTCGTTCGAGCAGATCAGCTTTAAACTGAGCAGATCAGGGATACTTGTTATAATTTCCGATATGCTGGAGAATCCCGACGATCTGATAGGAAGGATACTTACCCTTCAGAAAAGACAGCAGGACATCATAGTTTTCATGATAGCGGATGACGACGAATATAATCTTGAACTGGGCGCACATATGAACCTGATAGATTCTGAAACGAACGACAATCTTGTAATTAAAACTTCCCTTCTGAAAAACAAATACAGGGAAATTTACAACGCGCACATAAACAGGTTCAAAAAAGTCTTTACAGAAAAGAAAATTTATTTTACATTCATTACGACCAGAACGCCCTTCCATATTCCTTTAAGGGAGATCGTTCTCGTAAGAGGGAAAAAATAACTGACGGAGATAAAATGAAACGCTACA
>QKDR01000173.1 GCA_003252515.1 Candidatus Delongbacteria bacterium
GTTATAGATATTAATAAACTCACCGGTTTGCCGTGGAACAGTAAAGTGGAACTTGACAGCGATCCGAGAAAGGCTGAGATCATTGACTGGCTGGCATCAACAACGTTCGTACAGGCGGCATTTATTATCTTCAAGGCTATGGATTCGCTCAAAGAGATAGCTGAGTCAAAGCCGGCAATCGTGTATGCCTTAAATGAGTTATGCGAAACACAGCGCGGAAGATATGCTGTTGTGGATTATCTTAATTTTAAAGGAACGGGACTGGATCCAAAAGAAAGGTTAAAAGGAGAAGGCTGGGGATTAGTACAGGTTCTCGAAATACTGAAAAGACCCGACGTCGACAGTTTTATTGAAGCAGCAACAGAAGTCCTTAAGCGGAGGGTAATAAACTATACTGACGAACAGAATGACCTTACGTTTATTGACGGATGGATCAAAAGGCTTGAGACTTACCGTACTGCATAAGTTACTGCTATTTGTTTTCATGATCTCAGTAAATAACGAAGCAAGCCCGTAATGATCCAGTTGATGGAGAAAAAATGAGACATTTATACTTAAGATCCGTTTCACTTGTAACAATCTTCCTCTTCCTGCACGCATGCTCGGTCTATACGTTTAAGGATGTTCAGGTTATGAGGGCTGAACATACAACTCCGGAGAACATCATCGTAATTCACACAGGTGATAATTTTGTATCCAGACTGACTGAAGTCCGTATTTCTGATACAATTTTATCCGGTAAGGTCTCGCATTATATCAGCGAAAATTTACCAATTCAATAATGCCAGAATGATCGGCAATATAGCTTTGGATATCACTGGCGTTGCTCTTATTTTTATCATTTTATTTTTCTTGTCACTAAATGCTTTGCAAGGTGCCGGATAAACACTTTCATTTCCCGCTTGAATAATCTTCGACTATTTTATATATTACGAAAAAGCTTATTCGGGGAGGTTCTGATGATAAATATTGCTCTTTGCGGCGGATACGGTAAAATGGGACACGCGATAACGGATTTCGCGCAGCTTTCCGATCATTTTAATATCTCGTATATTATCGAGACCCCTGAAAAATGTCTGCTGACCAACCTCGGAATGGGCGTTAAACTTATAGATGTTATCGATCACGAGGATATAGATGTCGTCGTTGATTTTACTTCAAAGAAATCGTGCATCGAGCATCTGCAGATCAGCGTAGACAACGGAAAACCTTTCGTGACCGGTACGACCGGGTTCGACGAAACGGAAATGGAGGAGATAAGGCGGATATCGGAAAAAGGAAGGGTTTTCTATTCTCCTAACTACTCACTCGGAGTGTTCATCCTGGGTAAACTTCTCGGCACGATATCCGAACTTGCCAGGAACGATTACGACATTGAGATCGTCGAGATGCACCATAATCAGAAGACCGACGCGCCGAGCGGAACGGCCCTGAAACTGCGGGATATACTTCTCAAATCTAATCCTGATTACAGCGTAATATACGGCAGAAAAGGCATTTACGAGCCCCGCAGCCGTTCCGAGATCGCGATACACACGCTTCGAGGAGGCGACGTCGTCGGCGAGCATGAGGTGATCTTCGCCGGTAACGGCGAAAGGTTGGAGCTGACACACAAGGCCATTTCAAGAAAGACCTTCGCCGCGGGTGTGTTCAGAGCGATCGATTTCCTGGTCTGCAGGACGGAGAACAGGCTTTACGGAATGGAGGATCTGTTCCAGCTATGAAACAGATATTACTGTTCATAACTCTTATAGTTTTATCGTCCTGTACGGTCAGGATACCGGATATAAAGATAACCGGAGAGAAAACCGCTCTGGAGAACCAGGTGATGGGCGATTATGCTAAAATAAAAGAAGACGCCTGGATGATCGCGTCAGAAAGGGGCTCGGGAGATCTGAAGATCACCGCTGACAGGCGGGACGTGGTCGAAGCCGTGAGGGACAGGGAGTTCTTAAAGGACGACGTGACCGAACTTAAGCTGAAAGGCCTTCTGGGCGAGAATCAGAACGGACTTCTGGAGATAGTTGACAGGGATGAACTGGAAAAACTCGATAAGGTATTCAGGGAGAATGCGGTCAGAGTTTATGAAAAAGAAAATAAGGCCAGAACCCTCATTATGAAAAGAATAATCGAGACGGACGCTAAATATAATGCCGCGCCGGAGGAAGTATATTCGTCATTTTTTAATATGAACCTGTCCGAATCTCCCGATAAGACCTACTACCGCAATAAAAAAGGTGTTTGGACAAGAAAATAAATTCACGTCCGTTACTGAAACTACATTTTATTATAGAACTCTATTATCTTTTTACCGCGTCTGAAAAAATAGGTCGATTCGAAAAGTTTAAGCTGCGTATCGTCCATATATTCATAAAGATAGTTTTTAATCTCTTCATAGAGATCGATAAACCTTGTAAGATAGTGCTTAGGAGTATTGACCATCAGAGCGAATTCCATAAAAGGTATAATCGTATAAATATTTATCATTACATAACCCGCAATATGAAGCTTCCTTGAATATTCGAAGATCGTATCAATCAGCGTTTTCTCCTTGGTCAGCATGAATTTTGTGACCTTGTAAACAAGAAAATCACCGGTACATTCCGGATTGAAGAATCTGCCGTCGATCTGCCCCATGACATCATTTACGTGCGGAAGTCTTTTGTTCATCTTAAGATAATGAAGGAGCATCATCGGCGTTTCCAGCTTTAAAGCACCCGAAATGATCTCATCCACTCTGCCCGGCGACCATCTGAAGCAGATATTGTATTCATAGAACTGCTCCGTGAACTCGTTCATTTTTCTGAACACTTCTTCCGATATCGTTCCGTCAGCTCTCAGCTTTCTGACATCCTGCAGGCATTCCTCCTTCGAAAACACTTCAGGAAAATATTTTGCGACCCTCTCATAATGCCTTAAAACTTCGA
>QKDR01000046.1 GCA_003252515.1 Candidatus Delongbacteria bacterium
GAGGTTGATGTTGTCACAAAAGTCCAGTTGCCTTCATTAGTCCATTCGGCAGGCAGTGATCCTCCGTTCTCAAAACCAAGCGATGTCGCCGAAGGATAAAGAGGTTCGTTTATTTCTACCTGAAGTGTCGATGTCGCCGCTGATTCACCCGGATCATCGTAAGTGGCTTTTATATAATAGCTGAAAGTTCCTTCTGAAAGCCCCTCGTCATTATAGAAATTATTCGTTGTAGTAGCAATATATGAACCGTTTCTGTAAATGTCATAATCGATCAAAGCTTTGAATGGAGCATCCCATGTTAAGGCTGCAATATCCCATTCATCCCCTATTTCCGCGGAGAAATTCAAAGGAACCGGGAATTGTACAACGGTAACGTTCACTTTATTTGACGGGTAGCTTTCACCGGACGGGTCACCGGTATATACTGCGGTCGCATAATATTCATAAGTACCTTCCGGTCTGTTATAATCAATATAGCTTGTATTAGATGTTGTAGCTATGCTTGTGCCGTTCCTGTAAACTTTATAGGAAGAAAGCGCTTTTGCGGGAGCGTTCCAGCTGAGATAAACGTCTTTCTGATGTGCTGAAGCGGCGAAAATCTTCGGTGAGCTTAAACCGGAATCGTCGATGAAAATATCCTCAAAGTAAGGCTGTTTGAACTGAGCGGTAATTACAAGCTTACCGGTTTGAGAAGCGTCATAATTCGAAATCGGCACTACAGCTACTCCGGAAGAATTCGCTCTTGCGGCTCCGTGAAGAACTCCCGAGTCGTCACTTAAAGCGACATAGGCATATGGTGTAGTAGTTATCGTATATTCCGTATCATCCGGAGAGATAGCCCCGTTATGTGTAGCCGTCATTGTTCCCGGTACTCCGTAATAGATCATTACAGACGGATCGCCGAACAGATGATAAGCTGACCAGTACCAGTCTACTTTTGTACCGCCGTAATTCTCGACTGCCATCAGACCGACATGCTTGATCGCGGCCTGTGAAGCATAACCGAGCGCCATAGCTCCGTCATACATACCCGGATTAGAAATATCCAGTGGTGGTGGATACTGGCTTACCGCATCCAGACCGACTCCCATAACAAGATCTTCATCCCAGTAAGTTGACATGGAGGCACCTATATATCCGATCGCTCCTTTATTCGCCGCTACTGCCATCTGCTCTCCGAAACAGTAATCTGCTCCACCGTATGTCGATGCGTAATCAGAGTTATTGGTAAATGAACCTGTCAGACAGCAGTTAGCAACTACAAGCGGATATTCATTGGCGTTGGACAGAACTGCGATATCATTCGTTTTACCTACCGAATTCACACCGTAGAACTCAGGATCCTGAAGACCCGTATTGCAACCGTGTGCAGTATAGTTATAGAAGTTACAACCGGCAGAAACATAATCGACGATATACTGATCAACAGCTGAGTTGCTTGTAGCAGGGCAGTAATATGTTTGAGCATTGGACATACCGTTGGCTGAAGTAAAATAATATGTCCAGCCATACTCGATCTGAGGGTTACCGTAATCCTCACCGTAGCTTGAGTCATAACCGGCTACTCCTAAAATATATGTCAGGTAGTTCAGGTTATAACTAGTTGTGAACTGTTCCTTTTCGTACCAGATCACTTTATCGACCTGAGCAGTCAGGTCACCCAAAGCCCTTACCGAGAACCTTCCGACATACATAGAAGGTATCCTGTTCGATGTACCGGTCGCTCCGATCACTCCGTACATCAGGTCTGAGCCGCATACGGCCCCGCCGGAACCCAGAGCAGGATCGAGTTCGGCCTGAACGGCATAAGTACCGTCAGCATCACCTACGATCAGAACGAATGAAGGTTTAGGGTTGAGTGAATTATACTGGCTTTCTACCCAAGTGTCATTGGCTGAAATTGTCGCTGTAGTCGCAACATAATTCACGATCACATTAAACCCTTTTTCTCTTTTCCACGCGATCAGTCTGTTAAGATCACTGTTGCCGTTTAAAGCTGTTGCCGCAACGATAAGATAAGTGACCGGCCAGCTCATCAGATCCGATTTTGTGTCCAGAGCGGGGGATTTGTAATTTATCAGTTGCGATAAAGCGCTTTCGAAATATGGAGAATATTCGCTCTTCGCAATTCCTTCAGCGTCGGGATGAAAGTTTTTATAGTTTACTTTTACTACGACGTTGTTCAGAACCTCGATCTCAGAAGTTGAAGGATTATACCTGAAAGGTTTTACTTTCAGCATTCCTACGCCTACACCTCTCATCGTACCGCTTTTTGTTACTTCGGCGATAACGGTATCTGTAAATTTTGCCGCTTTATATGCAGCTTCATTATAGACGAACAGTCTCTGATCCGGTTCCGTCATTTTCGAATAGCTGGGTTGAGCAGGATAGACCGGATTTTTTATACCTAGATCTGAAAAACTGTAAACTTTCGAGTCGTAGCTTACAATTTCGACTTCAGGTTCCGCACCGTAAGGCATAGCGATAAGTTCATGAAATTCTGGAAGTGCAGGTGATCCTTCCGTCATGGATGTGAAACCGTTATCGATACCTATTTTTGTGAAAAGACCTTTTTCTGTCTGGACATCTGAACATGCAATGTCCTTTAAATTGAAGTTAAGTTCGAGATAGCTGTCCGATTCACCGGTTATCTTGTATCCGGTAATCTTGGAAGCGTCAAGAACCGCTTTATCCGCAGACCACAAACTAAATGTGATCGCGAACATTATTGTGATAAACTTCTTCATTAACTCCCCTCCTTATATTTTTACATGACGAATTCCATATTAGAAACCTCGCTTAACATTATCGTAAATAAGCAGTGTTTAAAATAATACATAATATGCCCATTGTCAATTCGAAAAAAATAAAAAAGCCGGAACAAAGTCCGGCTTTGATTTAAAGATATCTGTAGC
>QKDR01000100.1 GCA_003252515.1 Candidatus Delongbacteria bacterium
CAGTACGACAGTGGAATAAGTATCGAAATTTATCGCGGTCAGATCATACACTCTTACAAATCCTCCGACATCACCCCTGTTACCTGTAGATAGTACATGCAGTTCATTTTCCTCATTTACAAGCATATCCGCAATATTCAATCCGGCTTCGAAAGAAGTAATTACCGTATCGGTTTCCGCGTCTATCATTACTATATATTCATTACCGTAGACAGCTGTCCAATTCGCATCATAAGTAACGTTCCTGACCCCCGCGAAGACCTTGTTCCCGTTTACAAGTATAGCATCCGTCCCGCCGTTCATGCAGCTGTCCGGCACTCCTGTCACGGCGATTGTATAAAGAGAATCTTTATCCATGTCATACACGTCTATTCCTGTGCCATACGAATTCGTGGCATACAGCTTTCTCTGTGCTATGACCGATCTCATGGGATTTGAACCTGTGCTAAGCTCAACAGACCCGGTATCCTCTACCGTACGGGAATCTATCATCTGAACGTTATTATTCCCTGAGTTTACCACGAACAGAGTACCATTGTATTCCGAAATATGGTTCGGCCATTTTCCGAGGCTCTGTATTTCCCGATGTACTAGCCCGTTATTGTCAATCACGGAAAGAGTTCCGAGATCACCTTTCCCGTTGATAAGATATACTCCGCCATTGAAGCTGTAACCGTCGATATCTCCTTCATAATCGGTGCATCCCAACATAATCATGACTGCGGCTGCAGTGATTAAGAACTTCTTCATTTTCTCCTCCTTCAATTAAAATTTAAATTTCATTCCCGTTTCGATTTTTCTTCCCGGCATGGGGTAGCCATAGATCACCTGATACTGCTCATCAAGCAGGTTCTCGGTCGTAACTGATACAGTAATACTGCCTTCTTCCAAACTGAATTCCTTCGACAGTTCCGTTCCGAACAGCCAGTAGGGATCTATATCTATAGAATTCGTTTCGTTGAGGTACATCCTGCCGTTATACACGACATTAAGCCCGGCATGCCAACTTTTGTATTCCGCTCTTATAGAAGCCGACAACGTTTCGACAGGCTTGTAGATTATGATCTTGTTATCAGTGACGGCATTATCCGTGAACTGACGTGCATCCATCCTCACGTAACCCGTTTTGATCTGCAGATATTCTCCGAGATCAGCTCCGACCGAGAATTCGTGTCCTTTGATCCTGCCTTCCTTAAAATTCTCAGGTGTATATTTACCCTCCAACCGTTTAAGCCAGACGATCAGATCTTCGAGATGCTTATCATAGTAAGTGTAATTTAAGCGTACTTTCGCGATATCCAGATCATAACTTCCTGTTATCGACACCTCATGCTGTACGCAGTATTCCGGTTCCAGATCGGGGTTACCCGCACTGAAGAGGTTCTCCGCCCAAAACATATCCGAGAACGACGGTAGCGTGTAGCTTTGCGAATATCCGTAAGAAGGTGCCAGCGAGACATTTCCGCTTTCATAAACTGCCGATGCGGTACCTGAAAACAGATACCTGTCGAAATCCGAACCTGATATTACATCTTTTCTTACCGCGCCTGATGTATAAATTTTGAAAGTACCTGACAGCTGCTTCGTGACTGAAGATTTGAAATAGCCTGAAATAATATTTCTTTCATCAACCGTATTTTCGAGACCGTCCGACCGAGCCGATTCCGTAAAATATTCCGCTCCGGCTCTGAATTCGTAAATACCAGACCTGTACGATCCGGAAAGTTTAGTTGTGAAATTCTCAAAGATATCGTCAGAATCGACATGGAATAAGGTATCGGTTTCCTTTATATTTGTTCTGTCGTTCCTGCAACTGTATGAAGTTGCAAGTTCGGTCCTGAGATCAGTAACGGGTTTATAAAGAATTCTTGATGACAGGATAATATTTTTCTTTTTCGCAAATGCCCAGTAGTAAGGCTGATCATACCAGCCGGGAAGTCCGGATTCGCGTATTCCGAGGTTCATTCCGGCGTCAATATCGATCATTCCTGACGTATAATTATATGAGGCATACAGATCGTCCGAGTCCGAATATGTGTTCGACTGGACACGTGGCGTGTTCGGGTTGCTGATATAGCGGTATTCGTCCGATTTTGCTGCGTTGATATAGGACCATTCGTTTTCAAACCTGGTACCCGAGTACGACAGGAACACGCCGTGTCCGCCCCCGAAGCCGCGCTTCAGGCTTGCACCGAAACCGTGGTTGTCAAGTCTGACGGTGCTGAACTCGTCCCTGTCGCTCTGATAGAGCGTGTTAGTGTAGTATACTTCAGCACCGTCCGTGCCGGTCCCCTTTTTCGTGGTGATACTTATCACTCCGCCCGTTGACCGTCCCGTCAGCGCGGCATCACCCGATTTGAAGATCTCGATCTTATCTATCATTGCGGCGGGAACGGAACTCAGGTCGGACGAACCGTCGAAAGGCGAGTTGATCAAAACTCCGTCGAGGTAAACCGTGGTGTGCTTCGAGTCGGTTCCGCGCACAGATATCCTTGTACTATTTCCCTGAACATTTTCAATATTCACTCCAGGTACGTTCACGAGCGCTTCTTCGGCGTTCTCGGCTCCGCTCAGCGAGATTTCTCTCGTTCCGATTATTATATCCGGATGACCCTCCGCGTACGTTAGCGCTGTAATAGGAACCATATCTATTACATGATTTTTCAGCGAGATCTCGATCGATATCTCATCAGCAATCCCGGACTCGATCTCCCTGTAATCCATTTGGCAACAGATATGCTCAAATATTATCCTATACCTCCCGTCCGGCATTCTGGGCAGAACGAACTTCCCGGCTCCGTCGGAAACGGCACCTATTCCGGTGTTGAGAATGCTGATATTCACATCAGCGACAGGATTACCGGTATC
>QKDR01000096.1 GCA_003252515.1 Candidatus Delongbacteria bacterium
AACACTTCAGTTCCGGACTTTATGTACATAACATGTTAATTTTTTAGGGAGAAAAGGTATGATGAAGAAGTTATTGCTTGCTTTTATGATCATTTTTGCGGCAGGTGCCTTCGGAATGGTCTATCTGGAAGAGGGATTCGAATCGGGAGATCTTAACAATGTTACTGTCGCTGATATTGACGGAGACGGTAATAATTGGGTGATTGCATCCTCACCAGTGAATTCAGGATCTTACAGCGCAATGTCCGTAAGTGACGGGCTCACGCCTGATAACGAACTGTTGTTCCCAAGTACCTATTTGGAGCTTTATTCATATCTGAATTTCTGGATAGGCGGAACTGATTCGGGATCAAATGAACATTACGAGATTTATATTGCCAACGACGATATTGATCCTTCGAATTTTATTCTCGTTCATGAGGAGACAATTGCTTCTGACCAGTTCCAACATATTGAGATTGCTTTAGAAAATTATCTTCTTATGACGAACGAATGGTACTGGGACGGAATGATTACAGTTAAGGTTAGACATTACAATGAAACTGCAAATTCTGCAGGTTCTGCTCTTGTTCTGGATGATTTTATGATGATATATTATCCGACTTTCAGCTATGACGAATACTACTTCATAATTCCGGACGATGTTGTGGAACCTTACAGTACCGTAAGTATGCGCTGGGCTCCTTATGATATGACCGCATATAACTATATGGGTGAGTGGGAATTTTTAGGGTTTGATACTATAGAGCTGCATTATATCATAACTGACCCGTCAGGAAATCTGCAACCTGAGGCTAGTATCCCGATGTATGTCAATACCGATCCGTTATTCTCTGAGACATATCTTGTTGATGTGGAAGGGTTTCCTATGGGAACTACTATGGAATATTGGTGTGTAGCTGTTGATAAATCATCTTCTCTGCTTCAAGGAGAATCACAGCACTTTACAGTCGAATGGGGTGAAATTAATTTCGGAGAAGGATTTGAATATGACGGACCAGAAATGACCCCGCCTGACGGATGGATGCCTGACGGATGGGTGTCATTCCAGACCGGAACTCCTGATGATTCTCATGATCAGGCATGGGCTGTTGATATCGCCGGTCAGCAGGTTCATTCAGGAGAATATTCCTGTACATCCGAATCCCAGAACAACTGGGGAGAAAATCTGACAGTCGATTATATTGTTAGCAGAAGACTGAGAGTCAACGGGAAACCGACACTGAAATATTTTATGAACGCAGATACTTCTGTCGGCGAAGAATACACTGAACGTTGGTCTGTGCTTATATCAACGGTTGAAGGAAGCGGAGACGACATCGAAAATTTTGTTGAAATCAAGAAAGACTCCATAATACCTACGGCGGACAATCTTACTAAATGGTATGAAAAACTTATTTATCTCGGCGACTATGAGAACGAGTATGTGCGTATTATGTGGAAACATGAGAGCACAGTGCTGGGAGCAAAGCTCGACAGACATCTGAACCTCGATGATGTCAGCGTTGCGGAATTTCCTGTCGTAAATGTCGAAGATCACGGAAATTCAGTCGATCCCGGAGCTGATTACTTAGTTACGATTACTGCAACAGATTATTCAGGTATCAATAATATTACGGTTTATTATACTGTTCCAGGCCAACCTGAGCAGAATGTCGTACTGACCGATAACGGTGACGATTCTTTCTCTGGTTATATCCCGGGTCAGTCTCTGGATACCAGATGTTCTTGGTATGCGGTGGTAACAGACGATTCAGCTTTCGGTAATACTACTACTACGGAGACTTACCAGTTGATATGGTTTACTGAAGGAGTTCTTGAATGGGGCAGCGTAGGAACGGGGTATACCGACTGGCCTGAACCTATAAATGCCGGTGACAAAGTGGCGATGGACTGGAATTTCGGAACTAAAGCTAATCTATATCTTAATAAGATTGAGATCGGTTGGGAATATGCCGCCAACAACATATCTTGGAGACTTGTAGAATTTGATGAAGCGCCTACTGAAAATATATTCACGGATCTGTATGGGGTTCATGATTTCTCAGCCGGCGGCGACACTCTCCATATTGAAAACGGTAAAAAAACACCGATATACGGTCATGTCGGACTTGTGTTTGAGACACCGGTGTATAATGAGATCATGCTTGACGAGAGCGGAGATAAAAGCCATGCATGGCAGTGGAACTCAGTAACGGGTTGGAACACGAACTTATGGGGTGCTTTTTATATTAAAATGTACGTATCTCAGATTCCTAACAGTATCGGAGACGAGTTTGTTTCGTCAACAACAGAGCTTTGCCAGAACTATCCTAACCCTTTTAACCCTGTTACAAGCATCAATTTCTACAACAGGATTCCGGGTAATGTTGAACTGTCGGTATATAACACTTTGGGAGAGAAAGTGGCGACTTTAGTTGACGGAAAGCTGAACGAAGGCTTTAACAGAATTAAATTCGATGCTTCGAGATTCAACAGCGGTGTTTATTATTACACATTGAGAACACCTGAGAAGACAATAACTAAAAAGATGCTGCTGGTTAAATAATTACGATGCCGATATTGTTAATTTTTATTAAAAATAAGATTGACAATATCGGTTTTATTAATTATTTTTTACCCGATGCCCTTAATTGTGGCAGAAATATTGATCGAAGTTAAGTAGAAAATAAAGTGAAAGTATGACAGAAATCGCCAAACTCGATATAAAACTAAACCAAAACAAAGCGGAGGAGTTTTTATGGTAAAATTCAAAAAGACAGCGCTTTTTGCGCTGATCACGATGCTTCTTCTCGCCTTTAGCTTGAATGCGCAGGAAAAAAGAACTTCCTACAAGATCAAGTCTTTCGTAGACGAGAACGGAGAA
>QKDR01000001.1 GCA_003252515.1 Candidatus Delongbacteria bacterium
GGTAACCTCACTCAATGCTATATTATATGACAACTCTGAGATTGATTCCAGTTACTGCGTCATAGATCATGAATATTATACTCACCCAAAGCAGTACGGACTTGCATTTACAAACATAACCAGAGAGACTAACGGTGACTGGCAATCGGTGAGTATTCCCGTGAATTATAATTTTGAAAGCTGCTATCTCCTGTTCCATGCAGCTAACTATATTTCGGGCGACACAACTTACATAGCTCCTGAAGACGCTGCTGTAATGCTCGATGTTGTCTCGCTTACCGGTACTATTGACCTCGGTACTCCTGAGAATATTACAATAGTCCGTGATTCAACGAACACTACATTGAGCTGGGATTTTGTGCCGGGTGCTACTGAGTATAAAGTCTATGCGTCCGAAGATCCTTACGGTACTTTCACTCTTGATACGACAGGTACGTGGATCAGTGATACTGTGTGGGAGAAAGCTGATGCAGGCGATAAATATTTCTATTATATCGTAGCGGCAAGCGCTACTAAGGAGATCATTGGTGACAATCTAAAAGTCAGGCTGAAACCTGATAAGTTGAAACATTAAAAAAGATGCGCGGCGAATAACAGATATTCGCCGCTTTTTTTTGCTTCAGAACCTCTTGACTTTACCGTGACAGTACGGAGTTGTTCCTTTCAGCTCGTAATAATCCTGATGATAATCCTCGGCTTTCCAGAATTCCGAAGCTTTTATAACTTTAGTGACGGTCTCATAGCCTTTAGATTCAAGTATCCCGATCAGCTTTTCGGTAGTGGCTTTTTCATCTTCGTCAGAATAAAAAACGACAGATTCATACTGCTGACCGAGGTCGGGTCCCTGTCCGTCGGCCTGAGTCGGGTCGTGGATCTCAAAGAACTCTTTTGCGACCGTCTCGAAATCCGTCTTTGTGACATCGTATAGAACTTCAACGACCTCGTAATGGCCGGTAGTTCCCGTGCAGACCTGCTTGTATGTGGGGTTCTTCACGTGACCGCCCATGTAGCCCGAAGTGACCTCAAGCACTCCGTCGAGCTTCTCAAGATAATACTCCACGCCCCAGAAGCATCCGCCCGCAAAATAAGCGCGTCTGATATTTTCAGCCGGAATGAAGTCAAGCGAGACTGAATTCACGCAGTGACGGACGTTCTTGGCCGTAAAGCCCTCGCCCTCGAAGACGTGACCAAGGTGCCCTCCGCATTTAGCGCAGATGATCTCGGTCCTCCTTCCGTCGGCATCCTCTCTTCTGCCCACCGCTCTGACTACTTCGTCGTCAAAAGCAGGCCATCCGCACCCTGAATCGAATTTATCGGACGATCTGTATAAGATCGCCCCGCACTGCCTGCAGGTATAAAGACCTTTCTCATAGAACTTGTTGTATTTACCCGTACCTGGAGCTTCAGTTCCCTTGTGAATTATGACTCTCTCCTCTTCGGGAGTAAGCTTATTATATTCGTTTGTCATATTATTAGTCTCCTTATTTCCGCTGTATAAAATTATCAGTACCGCGATCCCTGCAATTATCGGAGCTGTGTACTTCATTTGAGCCTCCGTTCTTTTTCAGGTAATATATCTTACAAAGGCTCAGATTTATATGATATAGATTATTCCATAAAAAAAGCGGAACTTCAGTCCGCTTTTTTACATTCTCAGAAAAGTTACCTTCCTACGTACTCGCCGCTTCTGGTATCGATCTTGACTACATCTCCGATATGACAGAAAATAGGCACCTGAGTGATAAGTCCCGTCTGCATTTTAGCTTCTTTCAGAACTTTACCGCCTGTATTACCCTGAACCGCCGGCTCGGTATATTCGATCGCAAGTTCGACCTGCTGCGGAAGTTCGATGCTGATCGGTTTCTCGTTATAGAGAAGAACGTCAATTACTTCCTCTTCCTTGAGGTACAGAGCGTTGTCACCCAGATATTCTTCGGTCAGTTCGAGCTGTTCGTAAGTTTCCTGGTCCATGAAAACGAAAGAATCACCGTTCCTGTAAGAGAACTGCATTTTTCTTCTGTCCAGCCTGATCTCGTCAAGCTTATCAGTAGCTCTGTAAACAGTCTCCGCGATCGATCCGACAGCGAGGTTTTTTGTTTTCAGTTTCATCGTCGATGCAGAACGGGCGCCTTTGTTATACTCAGCTTTAAGAACGAGTAAAAGATCGTTGCCGACCTTGAAAATATTGCCTGCTCTGAATTCTGATGCTTCCTTCATGATGACTCCTTTATATCAATTTTTTTGTCTTTATCAAAAAGAACGGGCGAAAAATAATAACTTTTTTATCAAATTGCAATTCTTTATTAGGCCGTCGCTCATTTTTCTGTTGTATTTACCGATAGTTTCGAGATTTTCGAGTATGAACAAAGCGGATCCGTCCCGAATTCCTTCCGATCTGTCATTGAAATTCATCAGATATTCCGAATATGACGAGAACAGTTTTTCATTCTCGAAATATTCTTTCTGATACTCAAGGAAAGCCTTCACTTTGACCTGCTGGTAATTATTCTCCTGATGATAACTGTGCCAGACAAATGGTTTTCCCGAAAGACAGGCTCGTGCCCACGAATCTTCACCCCGTACAAAATTAAGATCGCACACTTTAAGCAGATCGTCATATTCCTCCTGAAGAATGAAATCCGAATAAACTGCACTGATGTTCGAGTCGTTCACCTGCAGCTTCTCAATGCCCTTCCGGCTCTTTTCTCCGAAGACGATAATATTTGTTTTCTTTCCGAAATTCTTGAGATCCGTGAAAAATCCGGTAAAATCGTGCTCGTAAGTAAATATCGAGATCAGCATTCTTCCGCTTTCGAATCCGAACCT